>JAGQXQ010000532.1 GCA_020436535.1 Phaeodactylibacter sp. | reverse complement strand
GCTGTTCGGGCTGGCCAAAACCCGGACGGGGCCGCCTTCCAGTAATTGAAAGGAAAAAAGTTGAAAGAAAGCCGGGTCCGTATACCGTATGCCCGTCTGGTAGCGTTCGCCTTCGTACTCCACCACCGCCCTTCCACCCCGCCAGCGGATGGCGTGCTCCAGGCCCGCTATTTCCTCTTCCAAAATAGGTTGCAAGGGAGTGGGCATATTGGCGGCTCGCTCCAGCCCGCGGGAGCGGTAGGACTCCAGGTAGGCCCGGTAGATGTGATCTCCATTTTGGTGAAACCGGTCGAAGGAAAACTGCTGCAGGGCGGTGAGCATCAACAACAGGCTGGCGCCGATGGCGGCGCCCAGTCCGAAGATGTTGATTCCGGAAAAGAGCTTGTGCTTCCAGAGGTTGCGAAGGGCGATCTTCAGGTAGTTCTTCAGCATTGGATGATGTTTTTTTCAAGGATGCCCCGTTTTTCCTCCACCCGGAGGTGCTGTCGGAAAGACGGCTTATCCCTGGCTTGACAGGGCCAATATTCGTGCCAAGGCTTAATTTTTTGATAATCAGATGCTTAGGACTCGGTTTTAATCAAAAGCTGTTCGTTATTGAACACTGCTTGTTCGAATGTGGACAACGGATTTTGCTCTATTCACTTCTCAAAGCCTCGGCAGGATCTGCCAGCGCCGCTCTGATACTCTGATACGAAACGGTCAGGAAAGCTATGGCTACGACCAGTATACCGGCCAGGGCAAATACCCACCATTGTAGTTCCACCCGGTAGGCGAAGCCCTGCAGCCATTTGTTCATTCCATACCAGGCAATGGGGGCTGCGATTAGAAAGGAGAAGAGGACCAGCCGGAGAAAATCGCGGGACAACAGCCCTACGATACCGGTTGTGGAGGCCCCCAGCACTTTACGGATCCCGATCTCTTTGGTGCGGCGCACCGCCATGAAGGCAGCTAGCCCGAATAGCCCCAGGCAGGCGATAAAAATGGCCAGCACGGAAAAGATAGTAAAGACCCGGCCCATGCGCTGCTCGCTGTCATACAATTGGGCGTAATCCTCGCTTAGAAAGGTGTAATCGAAGGGCGTATCCGGAGCGAACTCATGCCAGGCGGACCGGATGGATTGGATGTGTGCTTCAACATCCCCTGGGTTGAGCCGCACGGCAAAGTAGGGCAGGTTCCAGGCGGCCATCATCAAAACGATGGGTTCGATCTCATGGTGGAGGGAGCGAAAGTGGAAATCTTCCACCACGCCTACCACCTGAAAAGGCGGTTGTCCACCCATTGTGATCTTTTTGCCTATCGGCTCTTTCCATCCCAACTTGCTGACAGCTGCTTGATTGAGGAGCACGGCGTTACTATCCGTAGCCATTTCGGCGGAAAAATTGCGGCCGGCCGCCAGCTGCAATTGCAGGGCATCGACAAAATGGGCGTCGATAAAGGCATAGGTCAGAGAAGTTTGTTGGTAATTGGATGGTTGTTCCGGTTCGAAAACCGTACTGTCAAACTCTTTGCCCGGCAGAAACTGGGCGGCGGTGGCCACCTTTACCGCCGGCAGCCGATTGAGGTGGCCAAAGAAGGCGCTGTATTGCTTGCCCAGGGCATTGGCGCGGTTTAAAACAATCACCTGCTCCTTATCGAAGCCCAGCCGGCGGTTCTGCAGAAAGCGCAATTGGTTGCCAACCGCCAGGGCGCCGATGATCAGGATGGTGGAGATGCAAAACTGGGAAACGACCAGGCCTTTCCGCAGCCAGCCTTGCCCGGCGGATTCCATCAGCTCTCCCTTCAGAGCCTTCACCGGCTGGAAGGAGGCCATGAACAAGGCCGGCAGGGCGCCGGACAGGAGGGTGGCCAGCACCGCCAGGCTGGCCAGCAGCAACCACAAAAACGGCGATTGCAGAAAACCAAGGGACAATTCTTTGCCCGCCAAATGATTGAACCAGGGCAATACGCCTTGCACCAATATCAAACTCAGGCCTACGGCCAATATTACATAAAAGAAGGACTCCCTAAAGAACCGCCAGAATAGTTGCCCTTTACTAGATCCTAATACTTTTCGCACGCCCACTTCCCGCCCCCTTGTCAACGAACGCGCGGTGGCCAGATTGATAAAGTTGATGCAGGCGAGCAACAGAATGAATACGGCAACGATCGAAAAAATGTAGACATAAGCCTTATTGCCATTCGGCGAAAGCTCATACTCGAGGTGAGATCCCAGGTGAATGTCGGCCAGCGCTTGAAAGGGAAAACGGGTGAAATTATTGCCTTGCCGAAATTCCTCGCCTGCTACGTTCTCATCGGTATAGGCCTGCCATTTCTCCTGCAAGGACTCAATACTGGCATCGGGCCGTAACAGGAAATAATTGTAAACAGTAGCCGAGCCCCATTGCTCCGCCCGTTGTTTGATGCGGGGCAGGCTTTCGATGGAGGCCAAAAAGTCGAACTGCAGGTGCGACTGCCGGGGGAAGGCCTTCACCACGCCATTCACCTGGTAAAGTTCCCCATCACTCCTGGCAATGTGCCGCCCTACTGGGTTTTGATCTCCAAAATAACGTTTGCAGGCCTCCTCGGTGAGCAGGATGGCGTCGGGTTGGGCCAATGCCTTCTCCGGGTTTCCGCTCACAAATTCAAGGCTAAAAACCTCAAAGAAATTTTTATCTATAAACAAAACGTTCTGCTCGCGCACGTACTCCTGCCCCTGTTTTACAGTAAAACCTCCTTTGTACAATTGAGTGGCTTTTTCCACTTCCGGGAATTCCCGTTCCAGTGCAGTTGCTATCGGCACTGGCCCTAAAGGGATCTTCCATTCATTCTCGCCGTACCGCGCTTCCCACAACACCCGGTAGATGCGGCCGGCGTGGGCGTGAAACTGGTCATACTGGAGTTCATCCCGCACCCACATGAAAATCAGGAAACACACGGCCAGGCCAATGCCCAGCCCCATGATGTTGATGGTGGTGTAGGTTTTGGCGCGGGCCATTTGGCGCAAGGTGATTCGGATGAGGTTGGTTAGCATGGTGTTGTGGGTTGATTAACAGTGTGTGTTAGTGTATCGGTGTATCAGGAGGCGGTGTATCAGTGTAACTAAAAAAGGGAACCGGGCTCAAAGCTTGTCACGAGAATTGATCTGTTACACTAATACACTACAACACTGATACACTGCTAATACACTACAATTACTCGCTCCTCAAAGCCTCCACCGGGTTCGCCAATGCCGCCCGGACGCTTTGGTAGCTCACGGCCAGAAAAGCGATGAGCAGGGCAGTGGCGCCAGCCAGAGCGAACACCCACCATTCCACTTCGATGCGGTAGGCAAAATCTTCGAGCCACCGGCGGGAGAGCAGCCAGGCGACCGGCGTGGCGACGCAGAAGGCAATGGCGACCAGCTTGAGGAAATCGCGGGAGAGCAGGCTCACCAGATGGGTTACACTGGCGCCCAGCACTTTGCGGATGCCGATTTCCTTGGTGCGCAGCTGAGCCGTATGCGTGGCCAGGCCAAACAACCCCAGCATGGCGATAAAGATAGTCAGGATGGTGGCGTAAAGCATGCTTTTACCAAAGCGCTGCTGCTCGTCGTATTGTTTAGCAAAGTCTTCATCGAGGAAGGATTGCCGCATGGGGTGGGCCGGCTCTACCTGCGCCCATTGCTTTTCGATGGCGCGAACGGTCGCCGGCAGGTCTTGGGTAGATACTTTAAAGGCGGCGTACCAGCGGCTGGGCCGGCCCGAAATGGCCAGGGGGCGAATGGAGCTTTGCAGGCCCCGGAAGTGGAAATCCCTGATCACGCCCACGATCTGTCCGTAGGCCTCGTCGAAAGAGAACTTCACCTTGGCGCCCAGTACCGGCTCTGGTATATTGAACTGCTTTACAAAGGCTTCATTGACGACAAAATTGTTGACGGTATCCTGGGTGAATTCGCTGGACAAGAAGCGGCCCTGGGCCATCTCCAGCCCCAGTGTTTTATCAAACCCTTCTCCGGTGAAAATGACGTAGGGATTCACACTTTCTGCCCTGCCTTCCATCAGCATACCCCAATCGGGAAGCTTTTGGCCAGGCAGCCTGGAGGAGGCCGCCACACTTTTTACGCCGGGAATAGACAGAAACTCGGACCGCAGGTTCTCAAACTTCTTAAAAGAATCATCGAGGTTGAAGGGCGCCACCAACACCTGGTCGGGCTGGAACCCCAGCTCGGATTCCATCATAAAATGGACTTGCCGGAAGACGAAGGCCATCACCACGATCAGGGCGATCGAGATGGAAAACTGGGTAACCACCAATATCTTGCGGAAAGTTTGTTTGCCGGGTTTCTCTCCCAGTTGGTTTTTCAACGCGCTGGCCGGCTCAAAGGAGGAAAGGTGGAGGGCCGGAAAGGCGCCCGCCAGCAGCCCTACCAGCAGGCTTAGCCCTGCTAGGGGCAGGATCAGCCAAAGGGGTTCTCCGTTTAGGAAGGACAATTCCCGGCCGGTAACAGTATTGAACAAGGGCAGCAAGCCTTCCGCCAACCCTACCGCCACCATTGCGGCGATCAGGCTTTGAATGACGGTTTCACTGAGAAATTGCACGACCAGCTGCGGCCGGTTGGCGCCTGTCGTCTTTCGCACTGCCACTTCCTTGGATCGCTGCGCCGCCAGAGCGGTCGATAAGTTCACATAATTGATGGCCGCGACCAGCAGCAGGAGCAGTGCGATCAAGGAAAAAATATATACATATCGGATGTTCCCCCCCGTGTCGCCGCCCCAATCGAAGCCCTTCGAGTCCAGGTGGATCGTCTGCATAGGCTGCATCTTCCAATCTTCAAACTCGTCTTCACTGTATTGATAATTGTGCGCTTTATACTCCTGCTTTTTCAAGTCGGTAAGCAGAGCGGTCATCTTTCCCTCCAGGGCGGTTATATCGGTGGCGGGATGGGTTTTTACATAGGTAGAACGGTTGTTGCCCGTCCAGGAATCAGAAAACCAGGTGAAGGGTATGTACGCTTGATAAAAGAGGTGGGAATTGCCCGGGTACTCATCCAGCACTCCGGCCACTTCGTAGTCGCCCTCATCGTTGAGGTTGATCAGTTGCCCGACCGGATCCACCGGCCCGAATATCTGCTCGGCCAGGCCCTTGGAAAGGACCACCGTTTGTGGCCGTTGCAGGGCTTCCAACGGGTTGCCGTAGAGGAAGGGCAGATGTACGGCCTGGAAAAAAGTACTGTCCACTGCAGCTACTTCCTCCACATACCGCTTATTCTTTTTGTATTCCAGCATGGTGGTACCATAGGGGCTCAGGCCGGCAGCGGATTCTACTTCCGGAAATTCATCCATCAGCTTACTGGCCAGCAGGGAGGGCGTCCAGACTACTCCGCCTTTATTTCCCTCCCAGCTGCGATATACGCGGTATACATTTTCCTGGCCAGGCACCCATTTATCATAACTTAGCTCATTGTTCACGTAGAGCAGGATCAGGATGGCAATGGCCATGCCCAGGGCCAACCCCAGAATGTTAATGCCGGAGTACAGCTTGTTGCGGGATAGGTTGCGTAGAGCGGTCTTGAGATAGTTCTGCCACATGGAGGTTGTATATTGGTTATTTTGCTTAGTACTCTGTAAATTAAG
>JAGQXQ010000531.1:11560-14673 GCA_020436535.1 Phaeodactylibacter sp. | reverse complement strand
AAGGTATCCTTACGAACTCAGCAAACGAACCCCAGCCGGTAAAGCCAGGCTGATAGTAGTGGTCGCAGATTTGCTGCTGGCCAGCCTGGCACTGTGAGCAGCGGCCACAGCCCAGGCAGAAGGGCAGTGTCACCCGGTCGCCTGGCCGCCATTGGCGCACGCCTTTTCCTACCTCTTCCACCAATCCCGCCAACTCGTGCCCCGGGACGTGGGGCAGGCTGACGTCTGTATCGTGCCCCATCCAGCCGTGCCAGTCGCTTCTGCACAACCCGGCCGCCTTCACCCGAATGATGACATCTTCGGGGCCCGGTGCCGGGTCTGAGGCCTGCCTGACCTGGATCGGCCCCTGAAATTGTTCGTAAATAGCTGCTTTCATAGTTATGGCGGTTTTTATCGCCCAATGCATTTAATAAATCACAAGCCAGGTTTTATCCATTACAAATAGAGAAACTGCTCAAAGAGTAAGAAAAATAGGTTGATAATCGTTCATTTTTTGTACTTTTCCCTATTCTATTGACAAGGCATCCCAAAAATTAACATGCATGTACTCTGTAGCGATCATTGATGACCAGCCTAATTCCCGAAAAGTGTTGAAAAACCTGCTGGCTCAACTTTGTCCGGATGTAGAAGTGGTAGGAGAGGCGGAAGGAGTAGCCACCGGGGTGTCCCTCATTCGCCAGAAACGGCCGGATGCCGTCTTTCTGGATATTCAGATGGAAGATGGCATGGGCTTCGACCTGATTAAGTTCTTTCCCTCCCCGGAGTTTAGCATCATCTTCACTTCCGGCTACAACAACTACGCTACAGAAGCTTTTCGTTGCAATGCCATCGACTACCTGCTCAAGCCCATTAACCCGGAAGATTTGGTCAAAGCGGTGGAAAAACTAAGCTATCGGGATACCGACTGGAATCACCGCTTCTCCAGCCTGATGGAAACCTTTAAGCCTCAGGAGGACAAAAAGCTCCGCTTGCCAACCACCAAAGGCTGGGCATTCTGGAAGTTGGAGGATATCGTTCGCCTGGATGCCAATGACAGCATGACTTTTTTCTTCAATAATAAGGCGGAACGCATCCTGGTAGCCAAAACAATTAGCGCCAATCAGGAGGTACTACCTTCCAACCGCTTTTTTCGCTGCCACAAATCGCATATTGTCAATCGCGATTACATCAAAGAAATACTACGCGAAGATGGCAGCAGCTACGTACTGCTGGAAGACGAGACAAAGGTGCCGATATCCCGCCGCCGGCTATCCAATTTCCTGGAGTGGTTGAAGGGTAACTCTCTATAACTTTACTTCCAGGCGCAAATGATGCCGCCCATCAGTGCAAACGTGACGATCCAGTAACCGGCGTTAATGGCGATATATTTGAAGCCTTTGCGTTCAAACAAGGCATTGATACCCAGGACAGGTAGGGCAAGCGTGATGCCGGCAAATATACCATGAATTATCCCATGTCTGAAAGTCCGGTAGTTGTCGCCGAACTTTTCCATAAAATCCGCAAAATACATTCCTATCTCAGAACTGGGATCTCCAAAGCCGGGCTCATCAAGTAAGATGGAAAAAACATGGCCTTGATGTACGACTAAAGAGTTGAGTGCGACGGCGGCGAAGAAACTCAGGATGTAGGATACCCCAAAGATAACCAGCATATTGGCGCCCTGCATCTTCTCTTCGGTCATGTCGGCCACTTTCATCCAGGCCGTACCAAATACTTTAGGGTTGTACCAGATGAATCCGATGATCATAGGTACAAGGGCAGCAACGAATAAGGCGACGATGTTCGGCATAGTAATCAGGTTTTAGTTGTGGGTGGTAATGGTTAATACGCCTACAAAATACAGAATGTTTTTGAGTTAACAAATTAAAATTATTTGAGTTAATGTTAAAATTATTTGTTTTGGCTGTTGGCTGTTGGCTGTTGGCTGTTGGCTGTTGGCTGTTGGCCCACCCTTGTCCGCCTGGCAGCCGGATAAATCTTCGCTGCGCTCGTAAGGATCAAACCAATAAACCAATATCGCGCTCCCCTTACCTCAACTGTTGCAGGAACCATTCCTGTTCCTGGAATCCCATAGTGGCGTGAATATCATTCTGCAAAGCTTTGCGGCCATTCTCATCGTAAGGCGCCAGGTGCATCAGGCGCCGGGAGAAAGTGATAAAGAGCTGATAATGGGCCCGTCGGTACCCCAATTTTTTTTGCCGCCGCAAGTAGGCCTGCAGGCTGGCCAGTAAACTTTCCAGGGCATCGGTTTCCCCGGCTTCGTAGAAAATCTTGACCTGCAATATTTTAGCCCCCAGATAGAGGAACGGCGCTTTGGCCTCCACTTTAGCCAGAGCCCGAAGCGCTGCCGTTGGCTTTTGCTGGGCGTAGCGCAGTTTACCGATGCTAAGGAGGTACAGTGGCTGGCGGAACGCCGGTGGCAGCCTGGGGTGGAAATGCTCCGTAAAATCCTCTGCCCAGCTGTATTCTTTCAGTCTCAGGGCGAGAGAAATGATATTGCCAAAAGTGCTTTCCGGTATGACCCCATCCTCCAGGAGGTATCCCCGGTCCAGGCTCTGTCGGTATAGCGCCAGAGTTTCTGACACGAAGGGTTCTTCCCCGGTATTGGCCCGGCGGATGCAATAATTGATGGCCAGCAGGTAGATATCCCGCATTTCTGAATTGGGAAATCCCGACTGATATTGATCCATGACCTGACGCAATTCCTGAAAATCTGCTTCATTCCCTCCTTCCACAACAGCCCGGAAGCAGCTGTAATAGACTGCGATGGCCGGTACTTGCAGCAGAGCAGGGTGGCCCGCTATTTCTTCCAGGACTGCCGGCAGCATGCCAATCCGGTAACTTTCCTGGTTGGTGATATTCCGACTGTGCGCCAGGCAGGCCTGTTTAAGTTTGGTGGCAATGAAGTAATGACTGAGGCGATCACTGGCCTCCTGCAAATTGGTGACTTCCTGCCGTTTGTGGCTGGCCACATAATCGTAGTAAGCATCTTCAAGCCGGTAGTGCAGGTGCAGGCTCTCGCTATCGAAATATCCCCGCTTTTGTAGTAAAGTATGGCCATCACTGATCGCCCTTTCGAAAAAGGGTGTGAGTTGTAACCGCCGGTAAGCTTT
>JAGQXQ010000531.1:0-11481 GCA_020436535.1 Phaeodactylibacter sp. | reverse complement strand
GTCCGGCTGAGTAGCAGCCGCCAGTCCCGGAGCAAAAACGGCTCGCCGGGATGCACCGCCCGCCAGAGTTGTTCAGGCTGCGGGGGCTCCCCTTTTGGAACTTTTCGGTAGGCTTGCAGCAGGAGCGGGATATCTTTACGGCTGTTGACGGCCGGAGAATGCAGGTATTTTTCCAGGGCAGATAGCTCCCGAGCCGAAAATGCTCGCAATAATTGAAAAAGACGAGGCATTTTTTTGTATTTAATTTTATTTAAAGTGCTGTAAATTAATATTTTAAATTAATTTAATGTTGTATTCTTTTGGTTTTTTGTTGTTGTAAAGGTGTTCTGTACCCTGCACCTTTGTATCAACAATAAAAAATAACGCCAATGAAAAAGCTAATAACACTCTGCTGCTTTCTGTTCTTTTGCGGGCTACTCTTTGCTCAGCAGCCACCGGCCACCGCAAATGTCCTGATTGACAACGTCAGTTTTACTTCGGGCACGATAGTTGCCGATATCGATAATGATGGAGATCAGGATCTCCTGACGCGCGCTCTTTATAATATTTCCGGTAACCGGGTCTTGATTGAAAATGCCGGAGTCGATGACGCTTTTTTGCCGCCCTCTTTTTTTACTCATGAAAAGGAAAACCTGCCACTGGCTCTCGGTGATTTCGATGGAGATGAAGACCTCGATATAGCCGCTGGCCTGGGGGCAGGCCTTTTCTTTTACGAAAATGATGGCAATAATATCTTCCTGCCTCCTTCTCCTTCATCAGATGAATTGGCGGACATTAAGAGCATTCTGGTTGCCGATCTGGATGGTGATGGTGACGCCGACCTCATTGGATGGGCAGCGAACAACCTGTACTGGTCGGAGAACACCGATGGGCAAGGCTTATTCAGCGCGCCGATCCTGATCGCCGGCCCATTTCCCTGGCCGTTGGAAACTATGGGTGCCGCTGATATGGATCAGAACGGAACGCAGGATATCGTACTTTGTGTTAGCCCAAACAATGAAGAGCGTCTATTGCTTGTACTTTTCCAGCAAAGCCCTTCACAATGGATTTTTGATTTGGATCAACTTACGGTTGCCAATCTTGACAATTTTGTTAAACTTCGTCAGGCCGATCTCAATGGGGATGGTTTTCCTGACCTCATCCTCTCCAGCCTTCTGGGCACTGACCACAGGATCAAAATTTTTGCCAATCTCAATGGATCTCCCACTTTTCAGGAAGTTTACGTTCAAAGTGGCGTTTTTGATTATTCCCTTGGCGATATAGACCTTGACGGAGATACCGATATTGCTATTCAGTTGATCCGCTCCGCAGAATGGCTTCGCAATGATGGAGACTTCAACTGGACGGCTATAGATATTCCGGACGACGACCTGCTGGCGCCAGATATCCAATTGGCTGATATGAACCAGGATGGGCTGCTTGACCTGGTGCAGCTCCGGGGGGACCTTCATCCAAATGACGGCGCATTTTTCTTCCCCAACTTGAATGCTGGACAGGGATGGGGGGCTCGCCGCGCCATCTATCATGAAATAACCAATACGGGAGGCATTGCCCCTTGTGATTGGGATGGAGATGGTGATGAGGATGTGGTCTGGGGAGATCGGGGAAGCAACCACCTTTACTGGCTGGAAAATGAAGATGGACAGGGGGCTTTTGCCCGAAATGATTCATTGGCCAGGCTACCAGATGGCAGCGAACAGCTAATGGTTACTGATCTTGGGATGGACGGTGACCTGGATGTAATAATGTCCATTCAATGTGACTTGCCAGGGCCAGATAAGTACCTGTTGATTTATGCCGAACGCAATGATTCCGGCCCTACTGCTTTATCCTCCCCGGTGGTTATCGATACACTCAAACGAAAGTCCTTTGATATTGGCGACCTGGATGGAGACGGCGATGTCGATCTGCTGGCATATAACCACCTTTCCGGACTGACTTGGTATGAACAGACACAAGTTGGCTTTACGCCCCATCCACTCGCCAGTCAAAATATTGCTGGCTTAGCCAAAGCACCCCTTGCCATCGCAGACCTGGATGGTGATACCTACCCGGACGCGATGGGCTACCTTGACAACCAGATTACCTGGTTTCTGAATATTGATGGCCAGGGGCCCAGTGCTCAACACATACGGACAGTGCCTGAACCAGGCTTTCTGGCCGAAGCAGCGGACCTCGACGGCGACGGCCGGCCTGAAATGGCAGGGGTCTATTTTGATCCTTCTACCTTTGCCAGCCAGATTGGAGTGATTCGCTATCAACCGGCAAGTAATACATTTAGCCCTATTGAGGTTTCCTACACGCTCAGCAACAGCAATTTTGCCATACTGGATGTCGATCAAGATGGCTATCCCGATTTTTCTACCCTGGAAGGTACCTTTCTAAACCTCTCCGGTATAGGTGTTTTTGCTCCTGCTATTTTTCCGGAGGTCATTCTGACAGAAGCAGTTACCGGCGACTTGACGGGCGATGGAGCAGAGGACATCATCATTGGCGGTTTTGGTTTATATTGGATGGAGACTACCCTTTTTTCCCGTCCTGTGCTAAGCGGCCGCCTGAGCAGGAGTGATATGGATCCCTGCCAAACCGATGACAGCCAGGAAGGGATTCCCAACTGGCTAATGCGTACCGAAAATGCCAATGGGGAATCCAGCTTCGTCAGCACCGGCTTCAATGGCAATTATGCTTTATCCTTGCCGGCAATCGGTTCCTACCAGGTACAGGGCGTATCCCCTTTCCCATACTGGGAGTTATGTCCAGCAGACACTACCGTACAGTTTCAGGAGATGAATAGCCGCAACACAGTAGATTTTGGCGCTGCTGCGACTACTGAATGCCCTTTCGTGGCCTTATCGGTCACCACCAGCCCCCTGCGGCCTTGCTTACCAGGATATATCACCGCCAGTTATGTGAACAATGGAACGGTTGCGGCCGAGAATGTAGACATTGAAGTGATATTAGAGGAGGGGATCATTGTGTTGGGAGCGAACCAACCCTGGGATGCGATGACTGACAGTTCGCTCATCTTTACGATTCCACAGCTTGGGATTTTCGAAAGCGGGAGGATCGTACTGACGGTCGAGCCCGACTGCAATGTGGTCTCGGTGGGCGATCTCATCTGTACGAGTGTGCAAACGACACCCGATTCCCTTTGCCTGCCTCCGGCGCCACTATGGGACGGCTCTACGTTGGAAGCTACCGGGTATTGTCAAGGCGATTCCATCTACTTCAATTTGCACAATGCAGGGGACGGCGCCATGGCTGAGCCGCGCACCTATCGACTGGAGATTGTCAATGATGATATTATCGTATTCCTCATGGACGAACTCCAACTCGGGCCAGATGAGAACCTACCGGTAGTGATCCCCGCAGACACCCTGGCCATCCGGCTGGTTGCACTGCAGGACCCTGAACACCCATTGGCGGAAGATATCAGCCTGGTTGTTACCGGTTGCGGGTTTCCGGACTCCCTGCAATCTAGTGTTGTGGGCTTATTTCCCAATTCGACTGGCAACCCCTTCCGTGCCACCTCCTGCCGGGAAGTGACCAGCTCTTTCGACCCCAACGCCAAGGAAGCGATCCCGCGGGGCATAGGCCCGGAGCACCTCATCGAGCCGGAATGGCCGCTGGATTACACTATCTATTTTCAAAATACTGGCAATGATACTGCTTTCACTGTGGTTCTTCGGGATACATTGTCTCCCCACCTCGACCTAAGCAGTCTGCGCGTTCAGGGCGGCAGCCACCCCTTCAGCTGGCAGTTGCGGCCCAACCGGGAGCTGGTGTTTACTTTTGAAAATATCCTTCTGCCGGATAGCACCACCAACCTGGAGGGGTCACAAGGCCATGTCAGTTATCGCATTCGCCCCTTGCCCGAGGCGGCGCCCGGCAGCCTCATCCAGAACTCGGCCGCTATTTATTTCGACTTCAATGAGCCGATCTTTACCAATACGGTATTCCACACCATTCGCCGGCCACAGGTGTATGCAGTGTTGGATACCACGATATGCTCTGCTGACCTCTATCTCGGCCAGCAATGGGAAGCGGATACAGCCTTTATAGAACAGATTGTTTTGATGGATTATGACAGCCTAACCGGCCATCATCTGACGGTGCTGCCTACTTCCATGGTGGTCATCGATACCATGCTCCCGCAGGGTTCGGTGCTGGACGGTGTGTTGCTCAATGCTGATACCTCCTGGACCGTGGTCGTGCCGGTTTCGGATTACTGCGATCAATACATTACCTACCAGGTGGATGTCATTAGTGCAATAGATGAAGTGGAACATCCTCTGCCTACATTTTTCGTTCATCCAAATCCAGCCCGGAACCAGATAGTTGTCAATTGGGAAGCCTCGCTTTTGGAGCCACAATACCTAAATCTCTATGATGCCAGAGGAATGCTACTGGATCGATTTGATATATCTGGGGGTACACAGCAAAAAACATTCGAACTGTCTCATCTGCCATCCGGGGTATATATGCTGATGCTGACTGGTAATTCAGGTAGGGCCAACCGGCGACTGGTCGTTCAACAGGAGTAAGCAATATATACCTATGAAGAGCCAATTTATTGGCGTTATTTGAAAGGAGCGCCCTTGCATTAGTGGTTTGTCAAAGCTAAAGATTTTGGTTGACTGTGGCACCTTTTGCGGCTGCTCTTCGTTGGAGAACCCCTTGCGTAGCGCTGCTATGCGCGGGAACCTCCGCCTCAAGCAACCACAAAATTTGCTCACATTGAACCAGAAAATTAACATTTGACAGACCACTAGCAGGAGGCGCTCTTTTTGGGTTTTAAAGCCTGGGCCACTTTCTTACCGCGTTAGCGTTACGCTACCTTTAAACAGTTGTATCTGGCCATCGACAAATTCGATCTCCGCCACATAGACGAAAACGGCAGCATTAAACAACTCTCCTCTGAAACGGCCATTCCAACCATACTTGGGGTCGTTAGGTTGGAAGTGATAGGCTTCGAATACGGCTTCACCCCAGCGGGAAAAAATCTGGAAACTATTGATCTGTTTGACACTCTCCGTTCTTGCGAAAATATAGAAAATATCATTAGCGCCATCCGTGTTAGGAGAAAAGGCGTTAGGGATGTAGACATCATTTCTGCGGTCTACATAAATCCTTATCTGGGCGATGTCCTCACAGCCATTTATCGTTCGGATGCGGACCCGATAATCGGTGGTTTGTAAAGGGCTGGCAATTGGGTTGGGGCAATCATCACAGCTCAAAGAGCCATCGTGTTGCCAGGAAATAGACGCAATTTCACTTTCTGATAAATTGGATTGAGTATATATCTGATACGTTTCACCCAATTGAATGGTAGCCTCCGGTATAGTGCTGATGATAACTACAGAATCGGGCTGGGCTATATCGACAAATTCTTCATATAAACAACCATTGACATCCTGAACAGCCACATCATAATAGCCGGCTTCCAGGTTGTCGAAAATAGGCTGAGCGTGAAAACTATCTCCCCCATCGATAGAATACAAATACGGAGGCAAACCTTCCTGGACGGATTGAACAATAATGGTAGCAGGGCTTCCATAACAAGCCGGCGGAATAAAAAGGGCCTCCGCGGTTAATATACTTTGTGTAATGGAGACCTGGTCATTACTTTCACAACCGTTGTCAGTATTACTTACCAGGAGGGAATAGGTGCCAGGTGCATCGATATTGGGATATAAACTATTGCTGCCCGAAACGATAGAACCATCATTGGTGGCCCATTGATAAAGGAAGGGTGGGCCTTCTGAAGAACCGTTTCCGTTCAGGAGGGATGATGCATTGAAACAGGGCAGAATAAAATCATTGCCCGCTTCAGCAATGGGGGGAACAGTATCTTGCTCCACCAGTACAGGCAGTATTTCAAAACAAAAATTCTCACTATTCAGGATCTGCAAGGTATAAGTTCCCGGTTCATTAACATGAGGCATCAGGTTGTTTACTCCACTAAGGATGTTTCCATCAGTGGTCGTCCAATTGTATTCAAATATGCTGCCGGAGCTGGAACTTGTGGCATCCAGGAAAATACTTTCAACGATACAGTTGAGGGCTTCAGGAGGCTGAATGTTCACAGTGGGCTGTACAATGTCCTGTGTAACTATTGTAACAGCGAGCGTATCACAACCATTATCAGCGTTAGTGATCAAAAGATTATAAGCCCCTGGCTGATTGATAAGTGGATTAAGTGTACTTGCCCCGCTCAGTATATTTCCATCAATTGTTGTCCATTCATAATCGAAATGAATGCCGACACTGGAGCCAGAAGCATCGAGGTTAATTTGTTCTACGTTGCAATTGAGCTGATCCGCCTGGGCAATGGAAATATCCGGAATGCTTATATCCTGCCCTACAATGATAGACTGTATATTCTCGCAGTTATTTTGTGTATTGCTCAGGTGAAGGGTATAGGTGCCAGGTTCATCGATCAGTGGTGTTGGGCTATCTGCTCCTTCCAGAAAATGCCCGTCTGAACTCATCCAGTCATACACGAATTGAGCTCCGGAGCTCGAATTTGTTGCGTTCAGGAATTGCTGGCCAATAGAGCAATTTAATACAACGGGGTCCTGAATTTCAATTTCAGGAATGGTGATATCCTGTTGAACATTGACACTTTGGGAATCTGCACATCCATTAATGGTATTTTGAATGTTCAATGTATAAGAGCCTGGCTGGTCGATCAGTGGCATAAGACTATTTGCCCCATCGACGATATTGCCATCGGGGCTTAGCCAGGAATAGGTGAAGTCAGAGCCATTGCTGGAACCGCTGGCGTCTAAGTTAAGCGCAGTAATGGTACAATTCAACATGAGGGGGTCGATAATGGTGATGGCGGGAACCGCGATATCTTGCAAAACAGCAATTTCATCCGTAGCTGAGCAGCCATTGAGTGTGTTGATGATCTCCAATTGGTAAATGCCAGGTTGATCCACCTCCGGATTGGGGCTGTTAATGCCATTTATTATGTTGCCATTGTTTGTATTCCAAGTATAGGAAAATTGAGCCCCAATATTTGAACCAGAGGAAGAAAGAGAAATACGGATCAGGGCGCAACTCAGTATTTCTGGTGTAGATAATTGAATCAGAGGGGGTTGGGTATCCTGATAGACTATGGCCGAAGCAATAGCGCTGCATCCATTCTGACTGTTCTCAAGCGTGAGTTGATAAGTACCTGGCGCATTGACAGTAGGGTTGGCGCTACCTGCGCCAGACTGTATGTTGCCATTCTGTGTAGTCCATGAATAGGAAGTGGCTGTTGGGCTGAGGCCAGTACTACTCATTAATTGTATCTCAGTCACATTGCAGAAAAGGGTGTCGGGGGTGATGATGTCAATATCGGGGATACTGAAATTCTCAGTAACCATCACCATCGCACTATCGGCACAACCGTTCTCCAAATTATTAATGGTCAATAGATAATTGCCGGCTGCATCGACTTGTGGGGTTAAACCATCGGCGCCAGACAAGATATTGCCATTCGCTGTACTCCAGGAATAAACGAGCTGGCTGCCCTGGTCAGAAGCGGAACCATCCAGTTGAAGGCTGGGGAAGTTGCAATTGAGTTCCTGGCTGACTCCAGGAGACACCAGAGGAGTTGAAATATCCTGTAAAACATCAACACCCGCTATTGATTGGCAATTATTGTCTAAATCGGTGACCATAAGAATATAGGTTCCCGGCTGGTTAATAGTTGGGGTGAGCCCAGTATCACCAGAAACAAAATTGCCATCGGGGGTTTCCCATTGGAAGTTGAAATTTCCGCTATTACTTGAGGCTGTTCCCTGAAGAACAATACTTTGTATGGCACAACTCAGGAAGGGAGCGTCATCGATATTGGCAATGGGAAACGCTTCATCTTGTAAAACAGTAGTACTATCTGTTGCAGTACAGCCATTATCAATGTTTTGAATAGTGAGGAAATACTGGCCAGGTTGAGCGGCTTGAGCAATGGCCTGGCCGGCGCCAGAGGCAATATTCCCGTTGGGGCTAGCCCAGCTGTAGGTGATATTACTCCCCATGGAAGAAGCAGAACCATCCAATTGGGACAAGGAGTCGGTACAGGTTAGCAGGCTTGGGAGGGCAATAGAGCTGGCCGGATACAGGAAGTCTTCAGCTATTGAAACAGTATCCGTGCCGCTACAACCATTCTCCATATTTACAATTTCAAGAATATAGGTGCCCGCATCACTAATGACAGGACTTAGATTATTTGTGTTATCAATTATCCCATTATCCTCCTCGCTCCAGGTAATGCTGAACACCGAGCCGGAACTGGACCCGGAACCATCTAGTTGAAGACTTGGGGAGTAACAATTTAAGGTCATATCCGGGCCGGCATTCACATCAGGGGAGCTAATATCCTGCTCAACGGGAAGTATTTCAGATCGTAAACAACCATTGTCGGTATTTATAATCAGCAGATTATAAATACCGGGTGCATCGATCAATGGATTCAATCCATCATTCCCGTTGATTATGTTTCCTTCATTCGTACTCCAGGAGTAGTTATAAGAAGGCCCTGAACTCGAACCCGTAGCATCGAGATTGAGGCTTGTCTGATTACAGTTAAGAGGGCCCGGTTCCAGAATCAGGATAGTGGGAGATAAGGTGTCCTGAGCTACGGTTATTTCAGAAATACTGGAACAGTTATTTTGTGTATTGTCGATACTTAAAACATAGGTTCCCGGAGCATTGACTATCGGATTGAGTATTGTGTTGGCATTTATAATGTTTCCATCCACTGTACTCCAATCATAGGTAAATACCGAACCCTGAGCGGATAAGCTGGCGTCCAGCACCACCTGATTTGTCAAACAATTCAGGGTATCAGGGGAGGCAATGTCGATGATCGGGGACAGGGTATCCTGAATGATCTCAATATCCAGGCCGTTCGTACAATCATTCAGGGTATTGGTGATTTGCAGCGTATACGTCCCTGGAGCATCAACCAGGGCTTGCAGGCTGTTTTGCCCGGAAACAAAGTGGCCATCTACGCTGCTCCATGAAAAAGTGAATTCGTTTCCCTGATTAGAATCTGTTGCATCAATCAGGATCTGATCTGTCGTACAATTGAGCGTATCATTAGCCACCAGGCTAACAAAAGGAACATCATTATCCAAATCGATCAACACACTATCAATGGCACTACAGCCGGTCAGCAAATTTGTCGCCTCTAACAGATAGGTACCTGCCGCATCAACCTGGATCTGAGGTATATTGTTGTTCGAAATGATATTTCCATTGGAAGTAGACCATGTCAGGCCGATCCCTCCACTTCCGGAAGCACTTCCGTTTAATACAAGAAAGTCGTCATCGCAGGCTAAGGTCTGGGGGCTTCCGGCATCTACCAAGGGGGTTTCGAAATCAGCCTGTACGGTTATGCTAGATGTTTCAAAACAACCATTATCATTATTGGTGATCGTAAGCTCATAAGTGCCGGCGACATCAACAATAGGATTGAGAGAGTTAATACCTGAAACAATATTTCCGGCGGCTGTTGTCCAGGCATAAGTGAAATTGGCGCCCTGATCGGAAAGGGTAGCATCTAATTCGATGAAGGCCGTACTGCAACTTAATACTCCTGTAGACTGAATAATGATGTTCGGCAAGTCAATTATCGATTGAACAGTAACATCCGCAAATTCAAAGCAGCCATTATCTTCATTCGTAACAATTAACGTGTATTCCCCCGGAGCATTGACAGTGGGACTATGCGTATCTGCCCCGGTTAAGATATTACCATTGATGGTGATCCACTCATAGGAAATGTTGTTTCCCTGTGCAGACGTCGATCCATCAATTGTGACCGAAGGGTTTTGGCAGCTCAGTGTGTTGGCCACTATTGCATTAGCGGTGGGTGTTTCCAGGTTGCCACTTACCTCTACCGTAATCTCATCAAAACAACCATTAATCGTATTGGTTACGATCAATGTATAGTTTCCGGGAGCTCCGACAGTAGGAAAAAGGGTGAATTCATCCGAAATAATTAAACCGTCAAAAGTCGTCCATTGGTAGCTGAAAGTATTTCCGGTAGAAGAACCCAGTCCATTGATAATGGTATAGCCGGGGTCACAGGTAATTACGGTATTCAAAGCATTGGCCACCGGAATGTTGAAATCATCCATCACAAATACCGTCGTATTTTCGCTACAAATGCCGCCATTACCGTCACTATAAGTCACGGTAAGCGTATAATTACCGGCTGAGCCTACTTCAATAAGTGCATTGTTAGAGCTTGTTAATATTATACCATCATTCGTTGACCATTGATAAGAGATGAAAGGGCCGGAAGAAGAACTACTGCCATCGAGGATGACGGGAGAAGCATTACAGGGGAATAAAGGAGGAGGGGAGATAGCAGCAACCAAAGGGTCCAAACCAACTACAACCTGATCAATTTCCATGCAGCCGCCATTGATGTCTGTCAATGTAAGAATGTATGTTCCTGGCTCATCGACTAAGGGGTTTAGAGTATTGGCTCCGGATACAATATGCCCTCCAGAAGTCGTCCATTGATAGGTATAAGTAGCGTTCATGCTGGAGCCGCTACCATCTAAAGTCACCAAAAAGCCCGAACAGGGAACCGTTACATCAATCCCCGCATCGGCAATTATGGGCGGCGGCAGAACGGGGCAAGCCTTTTGAGTATTAGTCGCCGCACCGGTAGAGGCCGAATACCCCCAGTAAGCCAAATTATTACCCCCAAAACAAGTATTGACGATGTCAAAAACTCCACTCAGCACTATACCTCCATCAAAAGTAATGGTATAGGACATGGTGGCGGGATCCCAGGTAAAGCCAATGCTGTGATTGGCCCCGTCCTCTATATTTCCGAGGTCGGCTGGCCCGTTGATGGGGTTGGATAGGTCCCCATTGATATCCACGGCGCAGTGGTCATTGGGGATGTCCCCCATGCCTGCGCCATTATTCCAGGTGTCGAACTCAACAATAAATGAATTAGGAATACCCTGTGCTCCGATCCCGCCGCCCTGGTTGCCGCAAGTACCGGGGCCATTGGTTTGATATATCAGGCAGATGCCATCTGCGCCATTAGCATCCAAACTGCCAAAATTGACCACCATATTATGCGTAAAGGGCATGCTGAAATCAACCGGGGTATTCAACCAGGTGCAGCCTTGCTGTCCGGTCAAATTAGGTGTTAGTTGGATACAGCTTCCGGTGTTCATAGCGCTTCCTACAGTAAGGAAGGTGCCATTGCAGGGAATCTGCGCGGATAAGGTAAAGGATAGGCTGATGAGCAATAGCGTAAATAGGTGTCTCATTTTGTGTTTATTTTCCGCAAGGAGTTTGTGGTAATGGGGCGAGTATTATAATAGATTCATAAAGTTAGCAGTTTTCTTTCAGATATCGCTTTGGGGGGAGCGATGCTAAAAAAACATGATGTATCAGTGGGAGGAGAAAAAATAAGAGCTCGTAGCAGCAGTGTACTAAGTACTCTGTAAAATAAAT
>JAGQXQ010000530.1 GCA_020436535.1 Phaeodactylibacter sp. | reverse complement strand
CGTAGCGCATGTGCCCCATGTAGATGTACATGAGCGCAGTGCGGGAGAAAAAGTGGTCCGTTTCGGCGGATATCACCGTGATATCATGGTTGCTGAGCTTACGGATAAAGCGAGCGGCAGTGATGCCGGCAATACCGTTTCCGAGAATGACTACCTGCATAGGGTTCGGCTTATTTCTTTATTAGTTGAAAATATAACAAAAAAGCCAATAGTTGCCCCCTGATAAAAAAGGATGACGTTACTGTCCCATCAGAGACAGTTTGGCGGCCCTGTGAAAACCCGGGATCAACTTCTTTCCCTCCGCTGATTGTCAGCCAACGTACAAAGTGATTTTTTTTTAAATTCAAGCAACCGGACAAAATAGAAATAATGGCACTAACTGTCCGTACAATTCCTTTTTTTTCCTACTTTCACATCTTCAAATTCTCCCGAACTGAACATCCCCAAAACAATTCTCCGAATTTCTCCGCAAAACCAAACTCAGAAAATAAACGGGCAAAGGCTTCACTTTGCTATTGATCAACTTTGATAACAACTATTTTAAACGCAAACTTCCTGTTATGAAAAAATGCTCTACTTTATTCTTTGCTCTATTCCTGTGGTGTGGGTTAAATGCTCAAGCCGTACTCTTATCTGAGGATTTTGAAGGAGGCATACCGGCCGAATGGATGGCCGATGCTGCCTGGGCAGCTGGCTCCGCCGGCGCCCTTTCCAGCCAGTATTTCACGATCCCGGCGCACACCAACATAGTCGGCGCCAATGATGATGCCGCCGGCCAGAGTGGCAGCACCAATGGCAGATTGGTCACCCCGCCGATTGACCTTTCCGAAGTGGCCGGCGCAGTGCTGACCTTTGATGCGTACTTCATCGATGGTGATTACGGTGGAGACGAGACCGCCAAAGTGCTCGTTTCTACAGATGCCGGCGCTACCTGGACGGAAGAGGCTTCCCTCGAGGGAATTGCCGATGAGTGGCAAAGCATTTATCTCAATATCGGTGGTTATGTAGGAGATACCGTCTGGATCGCCTTTGAATACATGGATGGTGGCGCCTGGAACTATGGCTACTGTGTAGACGATGTAGTTGTTGCGGCTCCTCCCTCCTATGATGCCGCTGTGACCAGTTTCACAACGACCCGCTTCCACGAACTGAATTCAAACATTGATATTGAGGGCTCTTTCCAGAACCTGGGTACGGAAACGATCACCAGCCTGACCCTCAACTGGTCGGATGGCACAGACATCTACTCGGAAGATCTGACCGGCTTGAGTATAGAAACCGGTGAGCAGTACGATTTCACTCACGGTACGGCCTTCGTCGCTTCGGAAGCGATCACTTACGACATCGCCGTGTGGGTGAGCGCGCCCAATGGAGAAACCGATGAAGACGCCACCAATGACATGGCTACTGCCAAGATTTCCGGCGTTACTTTTATCCCGGCCAAAAAGGTGGTGATCGAAGAAGGTACCGGCGGATGGTGCGGATGGTGCCCTCGTGGCCACGTGGCCATGGAATACATGCGGGAAACCTATCCGGAAACCTTTATCGGCATTGCCGTACACAACGGCGACGCGATGGTGGTCGGCCCATATGACAACAACGTCGGCCTGACTGGCTACCCCGGAAGTAATGCTGACCGTGTATTACTTGATGTTGGTGTCTCCACCCAGGCCTTTGAAGGATACCACAGTGAACTGGTGCAACGCATTTCGCCCATCAAGCCCAGCATTGATGTTCTTTTCAATCCGGAAGACCGGAAAGCCGAGATCGATGTGTCCGCCGAATTTGTCACCAAGCTCGACGATATTGACTACCGCATAAGCGTCGTCATCGTACAGGACAGCGTGCGAGGCACCGGCTCCGGTTACAACCAGACCAACTATTACAGCTTCCAGACCAATAACCTCCCGCTCGTCGGCGCCGGCCATGACTGGCAGGCAGAGCCGGCTACCGTCCTGGCAGCTAATATGGTTTATATGGATGTTGCCCGCGCTTTGCTCGGTGGATACAACGGCACCGCCAATGTTATCCCCTCCTCAGTAGTCGCCGGTGATGTGATCAATCATTCGTATACGTATACGGTTCCCGTAGCTTATGATGTGGAGCACATGCACGCAGTCGTACTGCTGCTGGACAACAGCACCGGAGAGATCCTGAATGCCAATTCGGCCGGCTTTGAAGTCCTGGTCGGCGCCAAAGAAGTATTCGCCAACGAACTGGTGGACATCTTCCCGAACCCCACTCAGGGCGAACTCAGCATCTCTGTTAACCTCGATGCCGCCGCTGACATCCAGCTGCAGGTGTACAACATGCTCGGCCAGCAAGTGGCCAGCCAGGATTTTGGCCGCCGCAACGGCAGTATGACACTGCCCTTCGATGGCTCCCGGCTGGCTTCCGGCGCCTACACCTTCCATCTGACGATGGGAGATAAGGTAGCCGTGAAGAAAGTGGTGGTGGAGTAAGCGGAAGGGGGAAGTCGGAAGGCGGGTATTTGACCCCATTTCCGACTTCGCACTTCCGACTTCCCCCTTTATTCCTCCAAAAGGCAAGAAGTTCGACAGCCTACCTCGAACTTTTAGAAAACCTTAAGGTTTCGGGCCTTGATTTATTTTTATTATATTTAGACTTTTGTATAATGATTTATTTTCTACAATCCCTCAATGGTATCTTATGAAGCAAATTATACTCCCTTGTATTATACTCTTATTGGCCTTTCAGATTGGGATAACTCAGGTTAACCTTACCCTTACCCCGAATCCTATAGAAACTTCTGGTTTTGCCGATCCGAATGACCTCTTCGTTGAGATTGTTGGATATGCTACTTTGAAGAATGAAGGATCTGAAAGCGTTACCATCAAATGGGAAAGGTTTTTTGTGGATATGCCCGAAGAATGGGAAGTTCAGGTGTGTGACCTCAACCAGTGTTATGTTCCTGTCGTTTACTCCAATATCGCTGGCGACCTGGGCCTGGATGCTCCGGTAACCCTGGCCCCGGGAGAATCGACCAACCTGGACGTTCACATTCAGCCCAAAGGAGTCAACGGCGCCGGAGAAGTTCGCGTTGATGTATCTCTCGCCAATGCTCCCAATGACGTGATCGTGTCCGGTAGTTATACCTTTGATGCAGCCCTGGTTTCCAGTTCCAAAGACCTCGATAAGGTTAAGCTTTCCGTTTTTCCTAACCCGGCAACGGATTATGTAGAAGTGCGGGGCGGGCAAAATGTCGACCGGTTGGTCATTTACAGCGTTCTGGGCCGCCAGATGCGTTCATTCCCGGTCTTGTCTGGTAACCGCTACTACGTTGGCGACTTGCCGTCCGGCTTGTACCTGGCCAGCCTGGTGCATAAGAACGGAAACATATTGAAGACGTTCCGCCTCAGCAAGCGTTCGCTGCGGCCGTAAGTTTTTTTCGTATAATGACAAAGGCCCGCCTGAAAATTCAGGCGGGCCTTTGTCATTATACGGCCGGATATTCCACATAATTACGGGGCGTCTCATACAGACGGACCGCCACTTCGTATTTATCCTCCAGTTGTTCGTCCAGGATTTTCCAGATGACGAAGCAGATATGCTCGGCAGTGGGGTTGAGCTCACGGAATTCTTCTGTATCCAGATTGAGGTTTTTGTGGTCGAAGCGGTGTTCTACGTGCTCAGTAATGATGTCTTTGAGGTATTTCAGGTCGATGAGATACCCCGTTTCGGGATCCACCTCCCCGGTTACTTTTACTTCTAGCTCGTAATTGTGGCCGTGGTAGTTCGGGTTATTGCACAAGCCGAAAACCTCCCGGTTTTTTTCCTCACTCCAGTTGGGGTTGTGCAAGCGGTGGGCTGCATTGAAGTGCGCCTTTCGAAAAGCAGATATTCTCATTGTTTTAGCATGATTTTAATATACTGGAAAATCCGCTATCCAAACAATTTCGGAGTATATAAGTTGTTGAGTACCGTTTTACGAACCTCCGACAGCCTGTATCGAACCCGGCAGAACGGGTTATAACACCTTAAAACACAGTGTATTTCCCTTACCTGGCCTTATCTGCTTATTTCCATAGAGGCACTTACTGGTATTTAACCAAGAAAATCCTTAATTTTACCCGCAACATATTTATACGGATAGCTGAATCGTAAACAATGTGAATTCTATCCATAAATTTAAGGTAGAGGGAATCCGAGGAGAGGAGATTGATTTTGCCCACTTTAAGGGCAGAAAAATAATAGTGGCCAACGTCGCTTCAGAATGCGGCAATACACCACAATATCTGCAATTGCAGGAACTCTACGAGGAGTTCAAAGATAGCTTAGTGATCGTTGGTTTCCCCTGCAATGATTTTGGCGGGCAGGAACCGGGAAGCAACGAGGAAATAGAGGAATTTTGCACGAGGAAATACGGTGTGAGCTTCCCTATGGCTGCCAAAATAGGGATAAAACGGCAAGCTCATCCCATTTATGAATGGCTGCTGAATAAGGCCTTAAATGGGGTGCAGGATAGCACCGTGCAATGGAATTTCCATAAATTCCTGTTAGATGAAGAAGGACAACTCGTAAGATCTCTCCCTTCCGGCGTAAGCCCTTTCGATGATGTGATCATAGAATGGGTAGCCGGGCCTTGAATTGAAGGAATGAGTGATTGAAGGAATGAGTGATTGATTGCCTGGATTTCATACTTCACTATTTTCTTCCTTTTCTTTTCGAATTACTCGATTCAGCTGTCTGAAAAACCTGAACTATGCTATTCAGCGAGGTTATCGGGCAGGAATCAGCGAAAGGGCGGCTGAAGCAAATGGCTTCCGGCGGCAGGCTGCCTCACGCCCTGCTGTTTCTCGGCCCCCAGGGCAGCGGGAAGCTAGCCCTTGCCATCGCTTTAGCGCAATACCTGCTCTGCGAAAACCCAGGTGCAGCCGATGCTTGCGGGGTATGCAACCAGTGCAATAAAGCCGCGAAGCTCATCCATCCCGACCTTCATTTCTCCTACCCTGCCGTTGGGCCTAAGGCCATTAGTGACCACTTCCTCACCCATTGGCGACAAGCGGTTGCCGAAAACCCATACCTCGATGTCAATCAATGGTTGCAAACCATTGGCGCTGAAAACAAGCAAGGTAATATCACGAAGGAGGAATGTGTCAATATCATCAAAAAGCTCAGCCTGAAGACTTTTGAGAACAATTATAAAATTCTGATCATGTGGCTGCCGGAGTTCCTCCGCAAGGAAGGGAACCGCCTGCTGAAGGTTATCGAAGAGCCTCCGGAAAATACGGTCTTCATTCTGGTAGCGGAAGAGCAGGAGCTCATTCTCAACACCATCCTCTCCCGCTGCCAGATCGTCCATATCAAAGCGCTGAGCGACGAAGAAACCTGCGAGGGGCTGATGCGACAAAAAAGCCTGAGTCGGGAAGAGGCCTTGACTGCCGCCTATCTGGCCAGCGGCAATTTCAATGAAGCGCTGCAATTGGCAGCCCAGCAGGGTAACAATAATGCCGCTCTCTTCCTGGAATGGATGAGACACTGCTATAAAGGCAACCCTATTGACCTGGTGAATTGGGTGGATTCCTTCGCCAAGCTCGGCCGGGAGAACCAAAAACACTTTTTGCGGTATGCCCTGCATTTCCTTCGGGAATTCAACATCCTGAAAGTAAGCGGCGGCCAGGGCCGGGCCCGCCTGCAGAATGAAGAACTGCAAACCGCTAAAAAGATGACGGCTATACTGGAACTGGAGCAAGTGGAACAATTGGCAAAACTCTTCTCCGACTGCAGCTATGCTGTAGAACGGAACGCCAACCCCAAGGTATTGTTCCTCGACGCCTCGATCCAGATGCATAAAATTATGAAAGGAAAACTGCAGGAAGCTTATACCGGCCTCAAGGCCGCCAATGTCCTATAGCATCGAATAATGCAGGACTACAGCTTCCGCATCTAACATAAATGATTTGAAATATGGGATGTACTGGATGTTCTGTGAGCAGTAATGGCTCACCCAACGGTTGCCAAAGCAATGGTGGCTGTGCTACCGGCGGTTGTAACCGCCTGAATACATATGACTGGCTGTCGGCCTTAGATATTGAAGACGTAGAACCTTTTGATATAGTAGAAGTCAGTTTCAAGAACGGAGCCCGGAAGAGTTTTCACCGCAATCAGCCCTACACCCGCGCCGAAACAGGCGATATGGTCGTAGTCGAAACCGGGAACGGGCTGGACCTGGGCCGCGTAAGCCTCTCGGGAGAACTGGTGCGCCTGCAAATGCGCAAGAAAAAGGCAGAAGAAGATGAAGTCCTCCACAACGTGATCCGTGTTGCCAATGAGCGGGACCTGGAACGGCTGGAGGAAGCCCGAAAACTCGAATTGCCGACCATGATCCGCGCCCGGGCCATCGCCCGCACATTGGGCCTGGACATGAAGATCGGTGACGTGGAGTTTCAGGGGGATAAACGCAAAGCCACCTTCTATTACACCGCCGATGGGCGCGTGGACTTTCGGGAACTCATCCGGCATTTCGCCAAAGAGTTTCGCGTAAAAATAGAAATGCGGCAAATCGGCGCCCGGCAGGAATCTGCCCGGATCGGCGGCCTGGGCTCCTGCGGCCGCGAGCTGTGCTGCTCCACCTGGCTGACCGATTTCAAATCGGTCACCACTGCCGCCGCCCGGTATCAAAACCTGGCCATCAACCAATCGAAACTTTCCGGCATGTGCGGCCGGCTGAAGTGTTGCCTCAACTACGAGCTCGACACTTACCTCGATGCACTGGATCAATTTCCAAAGCATGCGGAAAAACTGCAGACGGAAGCCGGCAACGCCGTTCTGGTCAAAACCGATATTTTTAAGGGCCTGATGTACTATGGCTATGAACATGAGAACGGAAGAGGTAAATTGTATGCGATTGAAGCCAGCCGCGCCCATCAGATCCGTGAGATGAACCGGAAGGGAGAAAAACCTGCCGACCTGGTCAGCCTGCAATCCATTATCGAAGCTGGTGAGATGGAAGTGGAGATGGACTTTGAAGATGTTACCGGCGTTATTGAATTGCCCGAAGAAGAAAAGCGCCGCAAGCGCCGGAAAAATCGCAGAAAAGGCGGAGGCAATAAGAAGAGCCCTCCTAAAGCTCAAAGCAATAAACCCAAGGGAGGCGCCGAAAAGCAAAAACCGGACAGTAAAAGTGGCCAGGATAACCGGAGCCGCGACAGGCGTTCCCGCCGGCGAGGCAACAGAAAGAAGGGCGGAAACAGCAATAACAACAACCAAAATAAATAAAGGGAAAGTACAATGAAATACGACCTTACCGTTATCGGTTCTGGCCCCGGAGGTTACGTAGCCGCCATACGGGCTGCACAGCTCGGCATGAAAACTGCCATTATCGAACGGTACAATAAACTGGGAGGCACCTGCCTCAATGTGGGCTGCATTCCATCGAAGGCATTGCTGGATTCATCAGAGCACTATCACAATGCCAGAGAGAAATTCGAAACGCACGGTATCGAACTGCAAAATCTGAAGGTCAACATGCCTCAGATGATCAAGCGGAAGAATGAAGTAGTGGACCAGACCGTTAGCGGACTCAACTTTCTGATGAAAAAAAATAAGATAGACGTCTTCCATGGCCACGGCGCATTCGTCGATGCCCATAAGATCAGCATCGCCAAAGAAGACGGCTCGAAGGAAGAGATCGAGACGGATAAGGTAATCATCGCTACCGGCTCCAAACCCATCATGCCCGAAAACTTCAATTACGATAAACAGCGAGTCATCACTTCTACCGAAGCCCTCAATATCGATGCAGTGCCTAAAAGTATGGTCATCGTGGGCGGAGGCGTGATCGGACTGGAGCTCGGCTCTGTCTTCGCGCGCCTGGGTACAGAAGTAGAGGTCGTGGAATTCCTCGACCGCATCATCCCAACTATGGACGGCGATTGCAGTAAGGAACTAATGCGCGCCCTGAAAAAGATCGGTATGAAGTTCCACCTCCGGCACGCAGTGACCAATGTGAAGATCAACAAGAAAAGCGTTACGGTAACGGTGCAAAAACGCGATGCAAAAGAGGATTTTACGATCAATGCCGAATACTGCCTCGTCTCCATCGGACGCCGCCCCTATACTGCCAACTTAGGCCTGGATAAGGCTGGCGTCGAAGTAGACGAAAAAGGCCGTATCCTGGTCAATGATAAACTACAGACCAATGTAGGGCACATCTACGCGATCGGAGATGTCATCCGCGGCGCCATGCTGGCCCACAAAGCCGAAGAGGAAGGCGTCTTCGTTGCCGAAGTGATCGACGGCCAGAAGCCACACATCGACTACAACCTCATCCCGGGCGTGGTCTACACCTGGCCGGAAGTGGCCGGCGTTGGCAAAACCGAAGAACAGTTGAAAGAGGAAGGCATCCCGTACAAGTCCGGGAAATTTCCATTCAAGGCCCTGGGCCGCGCCCGCGCCAGCATGGACACGGAAGGCATGATCAAAGTCCTGTCTCATAAAGAAACGGATGAAATACTGGGCGTCCACATGGTCGGCCCACGTACCGCCGATATTATCGCCGAGGCAGTAGCCCTCATGGAATTCCGGGCCTCAGCCGAAGACGCCGCCCGGATGAGCCACGCTCACCCGACCTACACGGAAGCCTTCAAAGAGGCTGCCCTGGCGGCAACAGGTGATAGGGCTATTCACATGTAATTGATTGGGGGATTAGCTGATTAGGGTAGCTGCGGGTGCGATTCTAGTCTGTACCCCCTCCTTAGTTTAGGAGCCCTATTGTGAGCCTAGCGGGGGAGGGGGATAGAGGCTTATTTGGGGTTTAGAAAGGTTTAGCTTGCCGTTAGAGGGCCTCTTATAGGCTGCTCTACCCCCCCATGAGTTCCCGTAAAGGCCTAGACCCCGCCGGGCAGCGGCTGTTCTAAACCCAGATTAGTTCAGGAATAGCCCTAAACCCGCTAATGGGTACAATTGGGAATCGCACCCGGTAGCTGCCTTAATCAACCGATTCAACTACTTAACCCCATCAACCATTCAATATTGCGAATAAAACCCGTTTTGGCTTCGGCATAATCATCACCACTTTCCCAGGTTTCGTTGGCCAGTTTTACTTTCAGGCGGTGGTAGGCGTCGCGCGCCATGGAATGCGTGCGCAGGTAGTCGCGAAAGGCGAGATGGCGTTTCCAGAAGGGGGATCCGTAGGCGACAACATGAAGGTGGTGGGTGTGCGGAAATGCTTCATGGGCAGGAATCTGGCCGACATCTTCAAAGACCTGACGCTGTAGTTCCTGCAAGCGGGCAAAGAACCGGCGCTCCGGAATCTTCATCTCATAGCAGGGGTAATAACAATAGCCCATATCCAGGAGAGGTTCTGCTACCGAGTTAAGGGCCTCCTGTCCGTCAATTCCTATCAATATGTCAATGATAGGCTTGCTTCCCAGCCCTTCGACCGCCGTACTGC
>JAGQXQ010000101.1:1129-3564 GCA_020436535.1 Phaeodactylibacter sp. | reverse complement strand
TCAAGGCAGAAGTCGCCGCCCGGCAGAGCAAGCTGAATGATGCAGTGACGCAACTGGACCAGGTGCTGACTAAAACGAATGACGTTTTTGGTGTGAATGCGAACCTGCCCGGGTACTCCGGCACAATGACTCAGGAAGCCGTCCTTCAGGAGATCTACAGGAACCGTTGCATCGAGCTATTTATGTCTGGCATGAAACTGGAAGACAGCCGTCGCTTCGGCAGGCCCGGCCCAACCGACGCCAACCCGGAGCGCAACCGGAATTTCTATCCATACCCGAACGTAGAGCGAGACAACAACCCCGATAATACACCGATGGACCCGCCGGTGTAATGGATTAATCGTTTTTCAAACCTTTTTTACAGAAAAGGGTGGCGCCGGAAATCGCCACCCTTTTCATATTTCCAGATATCCCTTTTGAAAAAAGAACGACAAAACTGCACTGATTGCCCCGATCCGGATATCTCCACCACGTATCTGGGTACGGCCAGCAATGCCGAAGGGTGCATTGTACTTGGGTGAACAAACGCTAAATAAAAAAGGATAGTACCCTGATCCATTAAAGAACGCAATGCGGCCTTAATAAATCAGTGCACTATCCTCCCGGAGGCATTCTACCTCACGTCAAGTTTACATCAGATCGGGGGGTCCTGTGGCGTATTAGAATTGCTTTCCCTCTCATTATCCGGGTAAGGATAAAAATTCCGGTTCCTTTCAGAAGTGAAATCGGGAGTGGTTGAAGTTGGGGGCTCAGGACGGCCAAACCTACGGCTATCATCCAGCGATGTACCGATCAGGAATAATTCCGCTCTTCGATTTTTGTAAATTTCATTCAGCAGAGCCACCTGATCCCCTCCGGAGGAGTAGGTACTGGTAAGGCCGGCGCCCAATCCGTAGATATCGTCGTCAGCCTTTTTTTGCCGGACCCTATTCAACGCTTCTTCCGCCTTTCCGGTTTCCCCTTTCCTGGCGTAAGCTTCTGCTTTGATCAAAAGCATTTCTCCTGGCAGATAGGCTGGGATGGAAGCCGTTTGAGCAGTGAAGAAGGGCGCGGCCAATTCTTCCACCGGCAAACCTCCGTACAGGGAAGTATTGCCAACAATATTCATGTAAAAAGCGATCCTTTTATCCCCCGGGTCAGGCAACAGCCCATCGGGCAGGCCAAAGTTGGTGCGGGGGGCGTATTCGACGGTTCCGGCAAAGAAACCGCTGAACACAGGATTGGAATTTTCTCCGTCATACGTGAGATAGGACGTAGCGCCCAGGTCCACCTTGTCAGCAGCAGCGATGGCGGCATCGTGATTCCCGGCGGCATTCTGATACCTTGCCAGATAAGCATATAAGGTATTGAGCAGGTCAATTTCTCCAAAGGGGCCAGCCAACTCAGCGGGCAGGGTAGTCCCTTCCATTGCCTTGACGGATTCGTCCAGAATGCGGATCGCTTCTGCATACACGGCTGCTCTGTCGCTGAAAGCCGCATCGTTGTTCGGGGAATTCAGAATAGGCGCCTGTTCCCAGTTCTGAGCCAGGATACCCAGGCACATCGCGCGGAATAAATTGCCATAGGCCAGCAGGCCGGCCCTGGTGCCATCCGATAAAGACACATTTTCTGCGCCGGCCACCAGATTTTCGGCCATGCCTTTTACCCGCATGACTGCAGAAAAGAGACGGGTTACTCGTTCGTTCGTGCCATTCAGGTTGACTCCGCCAATTTCCAGTTCTTCGAGGCTGGAAAAGGTGGTCATGGCCCCTGTTTCCCGTGTGGTGATGGAAGGGTACAACACAGCAACGCCATAAACACTGGTGGAATAGAGCTGACGAACGCCGACCGCCAGGGAGATCAGGCCGTCTTTGGTATTCAGCACCTGTTCTTCCGTAGCGGCATTGGGGTTAACCAGGTCCAGTTCACAGGCGCCCAGTGAGAACAACAGGGTGACAAGCAGAAATTTATTTATAATTCTCATGGTTTTTACTTTTTCATTAATGATGCGAAAGAAAGTTTGAGGCAGCCTATAAAGTCAGGCCGATTCCAAAACGCAGGGTACGTGGAATGGGCACTTCGTTAAAGTCAAACCCACGCACGCCGTTGGTCTGCCCGGAGGAAGATACTTCCGGATCCCAGCCGTTGTAGTCGTCGAAGGACAGCAGGTTGCGGCCCTGGACGAAGATTCGCAGGTTGCTGATAGCCGGCGTCTTGGGGTTGGTGGTATAGCTCAGCGTCAATTCGCGCAATTTGACGAAAGAACCATCCTCGATGTACCGTTCCCAGATGTTGTAGGCGGCATTGTTATAGCCTCTGGCGAGTTCTCCCCGGATCTCCTGAGCATCGCGGAATCCGCCACCGAAGGAGGAGCGAGAGTTTACCCTATCGGTAAAGTTGAATACTTCGAAGCCTTGTACCGCATCCAATTGAACGTAGAGGGAGAACTTTTTGTA
>JAGQXQ010000101.1:0-1025 GCA_020436535.1 Phaeodactylibacter sp. | reverse complement strand
ATTGGCGTCGAGCAGGATGTTGCCACTGGCGTCACGGGCATAATAGAAACCGTCAATAACCCCCAGTGGCTCACCGTTGCGGGCTACGGAGATGCCAAAACTTTTGGGCAGGCGGATCAAGCCACCCTCAATGCCCTCCACTTTATTTTTATTCTGGCTGAAAGTGGTCGTCAGCTTCCAGCTGAAATCCCGAACCTGCACCGGTACTGCCTTAAGCATCAATTCGAACCCCTGGTTGGTCATGGTACCCACATTTTCCAGGCGGGAACTAAATCCGGTGCTCGCGGCGATGGTCCTTTCCAGGAGAAGGTCTTGCACCTCCACATCATAGTAGCTGAATTCCAGGCCCAGCCGGTTATTGAACAACCCCATATCAAACCCGAATTCAACCTCTTTCTGGCGTTCTGGCTTGATGTCGGGGTTACCTTGCCGGGTAGACGGAATGAGGCCGGTTTGGCCGCCGATCGGCTGGGGGGAGTAATTGGCATACCGCTCATAAGCCTGCAGTGCGGAAAGGTTGCCCGACTGGCCATAAGAAGCTCTGATCTTAAAGGTATTGACCGCTCCTATGCCGTCCTTCCAGAAGGGTTCTTCCGAAAGCAAATAGCTAAAGCTGGCCTTGGGATAAGACTGGGTTCTTTCATTTTCGCCGAAGGGCGAAGCCTGGTCGACCCTTATGGCGCCGGTGAGGTACAGTTTTTCTGAAAAGGAAAAAGTCTGCTGGAAGAAGGCGCCCTGGATATTGCGTTCCGATTTAGAATCCCCTCTTCCCGTCACAGTGCCGGCATCCGTTGTCTGAACCACCGGAGAAAGCCGGTTAGAGGTGATGGCTAGTATTGTCGATTCATCATGCTGAACCGTAAAGCCCAACCAGCTTTGAGACTGGACGTTTTCACCGATATTAGCAGTGTACCGTAAATTCAAGTCATTATTGATCAGTTGGGACGTAGCGATTGCCGTGCGGGCCCAGCCCAGGGGGAGGCCATTAGCGCCAACGGGAATGAAACCATCCGCTTTTTGGGTGT
>JAGQXQ010000529.1:6114-10531 GCA_020436535.1 Phaeodactylibacter sp. | reverse complement strand
ATCAGCGGCTCATTGGTCCGGACTACGTGCTCTACTGCATTGCGGCGGAAGTTGAGCCTGCCGATGTCGATCAGGGATATACCGAACTTCCAGTCATAGGGGCCGTTGTTTTGGGAATAGGTGGTATAAACAAAGCCAAGGTCGGCGGCAATGCCGCCGCCGTTGCGTTCCAACTGATAATCCCCCCCCTGCAGGTTACTGGTTGTATAGGCAAAACTGAAGTCGAAAGGGGAGCCCCCCACAGAATCATTGGGCACTTTTTGCAGCTGAAAAATGGAGGCGTTGCGCAAATAGCTTCCTTCGTAAGCCTGTAGAGCTTTGAGGGTAACGCCCACAGCAATCGTACCCTCTGCTACTTCTGCCTGGTAGGCATAGTTAATGCCAACTTCTGTCCACCCGGCAACAGCGCCCCGGAAGGGGTCAACCGCAAAGGAGTCATAAAAGGGGCGGCTGTCGTAATCATAGTAGTTGAATGGGTCGACAATACCGCGGCCGGATATCATGGCTCGCCCGCGAGTGAGCAGCCCGATCCGGTGGTTGTCACCCAGTTGAAGATAAAAAGAGGGGCCCAGTACGCTGCTCAATCCTAATACTTGTCGCCGGTTGCGGCCTTTAAAAAAATCGACCACAATACTACCCTGCTTTTCCTGGCTCCCTGGCGGAAGGCCTGGGCCAAACTCGAACGCCAGGCTCTCCGGGTTCTTCAATAAGTCGGACAAGCGGGTGTTGCGCAGGTAAGTGTAATCATTGGTAAGGTGCCAGGCGCCTTCCAGCAGGTTAATATCCCACCGGAAAGGCGTGGTTGTATGGTATGCTGGATTGAGCAAGGTACTGTTGATGCCCCCGTAATTGGAAAGGCGGATACCCAATTGTTCCTGTGCATGAATCATGCAGAATGGCAAAAGAAAAAATGCCAGAAGTTGATACTTCGTCATGATGTTAAAGATAGTTTGCTGTTGTTCCGTGCAATTAGTTAGGCCTTCGGGGTATGAAATACGGGAAATAGGACTCCTGGATTTTTAGATGTTGTTAAAAAAGACGATCCTTCAGCCCGGATTATTGCCACCATCTGAATTCGTTATCCGAATTTAACGGATCTGCTACCCTGCCAGAAGCTGCCAAAAACGTGGTAAAAAAAGGATCAGGCCGATTGCGGCAGCGCCAATAGCTGAGAAAAGAACCCCGGCGGCGGCGGCATCTTTGGCTTTGCCGGCCAGCTCATCGTATCCGGGAGAAGCCAGGTCAGTAAGGTACTCCAAAGCGGTGTTGAAGGCTTCGGCGGCAAATACCAGGGCCATAGCCAGGGCTATGAAACACCATTCCAATGGAGCAAGCGAAAAGATCCAACCCAGCAGGATGGCCAAACCGGCCAGCAAAAGGTGAATGCGTGCATTGGGCTGTGTGCGGAATAGATCGGCCATGCCTTGAAAAGCATACTGAAAACTCTTGATGCGGCTTTTTATCATGATTGCTCGTGATTCAATTTTGTAACTATATAGCATTTCGCTTTTAGTTGTTCGCGATGCACAGTGCTATGCCGGTTTTGCGAACGGCGAATGGCTGAACAGGTACTCGATTGTTAATTTACTCTAACCTCCCTGCCAGTACTACTACCTTTTTATCCTTTTCCACCCTTCCATCCGGCATAAACACCTCGAACCAGAGAACGTAGATCCCTATCCGCGCCCGGGCGCCTTCATCGCTGACGCCATCCCATTTCAGGCTTCCCCGGGCGGCCAGGGTTTCATTATTTACCAGGCGCTTAATCAGGCGTCCGTTACTGTCGTAGATGTGCATATTCAGCGTGTAGCCGGCCTGCTCTGTTTCATAGTCGACGAGTAAAAGGTCGTCGAAGCCGTCACCATCAGGAGAAAAGGTAGGAGTAAGTACCGTAAACATTTCATTGAGGGCGCCGGGCCTGTCATAAAACTGAGAATTCTGGTAAGTGGGGGTGGCAAAACCAACGGTGGAAGCGGCTGAATGCCAGTTACTGGCATCCTGGGTGGCCGCTTCGGGAGAAATGCGCTCCAGGGAGACGCCCTCCTTGCTGTCGAGCAATGGGTAATGCTGGGTTTCTGTATAATCAAAAGCATCGATGATAAGGCCGTTGTAGCGCAGGCTCACGTTTCCGCTTTTATCTTCCAGTGTGGGGAGATCCGCTTTGAGCAATGCATGAGGGAAGCGGACGGAAAAACGGGACAGGATATCATCGGGCGCTTCAGTCAACACGGCATATTCACTGGGGAACAGCAGGAAATCGCTGGACACTTTGCCCAGCGTATCGCCGCTTTCTTTTTGAGTGTTGGCAATGGCCAGTTCCTGGAGGTTGAGCACTTTTTCGCTCCGGTTATAGACTTCTATGAAGTCACTACCGCCGGCTGCCGGGTTGAATAGCACTTCATTGATAATGAGGTCGAGGTTCTCGATAGGCTCCGCCAGGCCGGTGGTGATGGAGGCGCCGGCCGGGAAAGGGTTGCCCATGCAATCGGTGACGGTTTCCGAAATATTTAATTGGTAAGCCGTTCCTGGTTGCAGCGGAGCATCCAGCAGCAACAAGACTTCCTCTCGGGAAGGCTGGGGTATGGCTTCTGTTACGGGCAGAGATGGGCTGAGGGTGTAGTGGTTGGGGTTGGAAAGGCTCGCTTCGTCCATTATTTCGCTGAAAGTAAGGCGCAATTCAAATTCACTTTCGGCAATGGCTCCGGCCAGGAAGGGCGGGATATCGTCGGCTGTTGCGCCCAGGAGGCTATTCGGCTGGCCGGGAGTTCCGCCGGCCGCTGCTGCCGAGGCTCGCCAGTTGCCCTGGCAATCATAAGGCCCCGCCAGTTGTATCAGTTCCAGGCTATAGCCGCCATCGGCCCTGGCCTCGTCCTGGTACCAGCTGTCTGTATAAACCACTTCAAATACTAGCGTCCCATCGGAGTTCGACAAACGGACTTCGTCGCCGGCATTGGTAAGGGCCGGGAAGCTGCTGACCGATAAAGTGGGGCCGAAAGCGGCGAAAGCTTCCTCAAAGCTGTCATCGCAAATAAGGACATAACTGCCGGGTAGCAATAGATAAGGCGGTAGGGGCGCGGGGGAGCTCCCGGAACTAATGGCCAGGTTGGAGAGCTGGATAACTTTGTCGCTTTGGTTGTAAAGTTCGACATATTCGCCATCCGGCAGCCCTGCCGATGGATTGGGATCGGGAAACAGTTCGGTGAAAATAACATCTCCGAAAGCCGCCGGTTGTATATTATAATAGGTGAAAGAAAGACTCTGAGGAGGCGCCACATTGCCATTGATGTCGGTGATATTAGACGCAGTGAGGGTATAAGCCTGAGTGTTTTGCAAAGGGGTGTTGAGGAGAAGGCGCACCCTGGTGGGGTTGGCGGCATTGAAAAGCACTTCTTCAATTTGGCCGATGCCGTTATCCAATTCGTAATTCCCGGCTTCGGAGGCGGAAAGCTCATCCAGGGGTTCATCGAAGCCGGCTATGACTTCCATCGCACCGGCAGCTTCCACCGTTAGCAACTCCGGAGGCTGCGTGTCCTGGAATAATGGATCCACCTTGATATCATCAAAGAAAAAGGCTTCATTTCGGGTGCTGGTGTATTGACAATAGATGCCGAAGAAACTGCCCATCAGATAGGTAAGGTCAGTCGCTGTACCTTCGGGCTGTAAATTGTCGCCGCCGGTATAGTCGGCCAATAATTCCCACAGGCCGTTTGGGCTGCGGTTTACCCGTATTCTGGCGACTACCGGCTCGGCGCCGGCTGCACCGGCGGTTCCGCTGAGCAATAAGGTAGAACTGTTCCCGTCTTGCCGGTAAAGTTCTATGGCGTCTTGGTTGCCGGATATGCCACCGACCTTGAGATAGTAGCCATCCTGGTTTTCGGTGAGGTTCGGATTGGAAGCACTCAGATAAATACGCGCAAAATTGCTGGCGGAAGGGGCAAATTCCATTCGAACGAAAATTTCCCAGCTGGTAGCGGCATCGGTAGAGGTAGGAGCAGGAAGGTAGAGGTGGGTAGTATTGTTGGCCGCCGGCTCACTGTCCAGTAATTGCAACTCACCATTCGCAGCTGAAAATTTATCTGTATCTCCCAACCATTCCGGATCGCTGGAGAAGTCACCATCAGAAAAATCATCTTCCAGCTGTGCGGACAATTGATTAGATAATAGAATAAGTAAGAAGGCGAATAAGGTTATTTTTTCCATAACCCAAAAATAACCTGAAATGAAAAAAAGACGAGCGGTCAGGACTTTTATTTTAAATAAGGCCGGCCATAAGCGGGTAGTTTTTCGGGAAATTTGACTGTGTATATGGTAAAAGGTGGCAATAAAAGGAGATAGCTCTTATCTTTGCCCCCTCAGAACTACAGCCCTAAGGGCTTGCAAAATAGTAAGTGGTACAGAATAGACGAAGTTATTTTGT
>JAGQXQ010000529.1:0-6103 GCA_020436535.1 Phaeodactylibacter sp. | reverse complement strand
CAAGGCGCCAAACGCAGGCATAGCCGGAGCTACGGCGAGGCTTGGCAACGCAGTTAGCGCGCAAAAGGACTAGTCTAAATGGAGTACTTATTGTTTTGCAAGCCCTAACTGAATTGGACAATCAAAGTGTTTAAACCCTTTTTTTGATAAACTTTATCAAAGGACTAAAAAAATGGATCAATGAAAATTGCTGTAGTAGGCGTAACTGGGCTGGTAGGGACGGTAATGTGCCAGGCCCTGGAAGAACGAAATTTTCCGGTTAGTGAATTTCTGCCTGTAGCTTCTGCCCATTCGGTTGGAAAAGAGATCAAGTTTAGGGGCGAAAACTACAAGGTGATAGGTATGGAAGAAGCGATTGCCGCTAAACCGGATGTCGCTATTTTTTCTGCCGGCGGCGGCACTTCCCTGGAGTGGGCGCCTCACTTTGCCGCAGTGGGAACCGTTGTGATCGACAACTCCTCCGCCTGGCGGATGGACCCTGGTAAGAAGCTGGTCGTACCCGAAGTCAATGCGGAGGTGCTTACCAAAGATGACCTGATCATTGCCAACCCGAATTGCTCGACGATACAAATGGTCATGGCGCTGGCTCCCTTGCACAAAGCCTATAAGATACGCCGTCTGGTCATTTCCACTTATCAATCCTTCACCGGAACCGGTATGAAGGCGGTGAAGCAATACCAATTGGAACGAAAAGGGTATCAGCCGAAACAAGAGGAAATGGCCTACTATTACCCCATTTTTGAAAATTGCCTGCCCCATTGTGATGTCTTTCTGGATAATGCCTACACCAAGGAAGAAATGAAATTGGTGCATGAAACGCGCAAAATACTGGGGGACAACTCTATTGGTGTCACCGCCACAGCCGTAAGAGTACCGGTACACGGAGGACATTCTGAAGCGGTAAATATTGAGTTTGAACAGCCGTACGACCTGGAGCACGTTCGCAGCCTTTTGGTGGCTATGCCCGGACTGGAGGTTGTGGACGACGTGGCCAACAACCAGTACCCTATGCCTCTCTTTGCCAAAGGCAGGGATGAGGTATTGGTGGGCCGCATCCGCCGGGATGAGTCCATAGAGAATGGGTTGAATCTCTGGATCGTAGCGGATAACCTGCGCAAAGGGGCGGCTACTAATGCCATACAGATTGCCGAATACTTGCTGGAACACCGGCTAATTGCGTCGAAGCAGCTGGCCTCATAGCAGATGGAGTGGGAGGTAGGCGCCGGATGAGCAGGCCGTAGAAGCTATTACCCATAAATTGAAAGGGAAAATTGCCTGATTAGACAGCATTTTTGTTATTTTTGAAGAGCCGCTTGTTTGACAGCAGGCATGCCCGGTGAGCCTTTAAGGTTGAGGAGGGTGGCCAGGCGCCTTGTTTTAAAAGGTGTTTGACCTGGCAGGAGTGTTGCGCAATAAGGGTTAATTCGCTTCTCTCCCGTACCAATTGTAAATGAAAACCAGTTAATTACCGTTATGAAGACCAAGCTTGTACTTTGGGGGGCGAATGCCCAGGACGAACGCATTTTAGTTGCATTGGAACTATTGGCAGATGACAATATGGTGAAGATTTACACTTTCCCGGAAAGTCTGGCTACCGAGGAGTTCAGCCAAAAGATGATGAATGAATGGAGGGATAATAAACCCCTTGAGTTTCCCGAAGGCTATAATGAGGTGGAGCGCGGCCTCAATGTATCGGAAAGTATGCTCCCGGATGAGATCAAGGTAGAACGCGCCGACCTTATCTCCCGGGCACAAACCGAATGGCAGTTTATCGTCCTGTCGTCAAAACTCAGCCAGGCTTACCATTCTGAACTGGAGGACCTCAAAGAACGGATCAATCAACTGAGCCGTTTTGACGATACCTTGTGGGAAGAGCTCAAAGGTTTTTGGGATAAGGTTCAGGGGCAGGTTCGGGAACGAAACCTTTTCCGGGACCACGCCGACTTCCTGCGCGATAAAACCAATGAAATGTTTGGGCAACTCAAAGCGTTGCGTGCGAAACTGGATGATGAATTCAAGGATCGCTCAAAGGGGAACTACGATAGTTTCATGGAGATCCTGGAAGAAGTGGAAACCAGGATAAAAGAGGGGAACCGCCTACAGCCTCTTTTCGAAGAGTTGAAGAAAATCCAGCGCAAATTTCGCGACTCCAAGTTTACTCGTGACCACCGCTCCAAAGTTTGGGAACGCCTCGACGCTGCCTTTAAAATGGTTAAAGAAAAACGCTTTGGTGCTTCCGGCGATGACCGCTCTCCCCTGGAGCGCATTAAACGCCGATTCGATGGCCTGCTTTCCGCCATTGAAAAAATGGAGCGCTCCATTAAGCGCGATCGGGATGACCTGGAATTTCAAAATAGAAAGATCGCCAGAACAGATGGACAACTGGAGGCCCAGATCCGGCAAGCCAAGATCAAAATGATTGAGGAACGCATCCGTTCGAAGGAGGAGAAGTTGAAAGAGATGATGCAGACCAAAATTGATCTCGAAGGCCGGGTTGAAGCGCTGAAGGCCAAAGAAGAAAAGCGCCTGGAACGCGAACGCATTGAAGAGGCCAAAAAAGAAGCCAAAGCCAAGATACAGGAACAGATAAAAGCAGAAGCAGCAGCTAGAAAAGACAGCTCTGAAGAATTGGAAAAAGCAGCCGAAGCTATTACAGGAGAGGGCGAGGGGAAAACAGCTAAGCCGGCCCCGGACGCCAAGCCCGAAGAAAACCTGGGCGATGCAATCTCCAATACATTAGGCGATTCCCTGGAAGATGTTATCGATACTATCCGGTCGGTCGCCGAAGTGGTGGCTGGAAAAGTTGAGGATGCCATAGAAGATTTCACAGAGCAACTTGAAGAAGAGGTTGCAGACATGGCCACGGCGGAACCCACGGATGAGCAAACGGCAACTCCTGTTTCTGAAGAACCTGTGGTTGCCACTGCCGCCGATGAATCAGCAGTGGAAGTGGAAGAAGAGACGCCTGCTGCTGCTCCTGACGAACTAGGCAGGGCAGAAGAAGAAGAGGTAGAGGCAGAAGAGAAAAAAGATTCCTGATCGGATTTTCCGGTTAGGTGCTGAAATAACAAACGCCTTCGGAGATGTTTTCTTCGAAGGCGTTTGTCTGTTTACTGGAAGCCAAAGAAGAAAGCAGGCAGTCTTTGATCTTGCAGAAAACGGGCGAGGGCAAAAAAAAATGATTTTTTAAAAAAAAAGTAAAGGAGAAAGGCAAAAAAAATAATTGAAAATTCACAAAAAGAAAGCAAATATTTTTTCAATATTCTGTTTTCCAGTGTTTTATGAAAAAGTGGCTACGTTTTTTTTATTCACAATGCGTTTATTTTGTCTTTGATATCCCTGGACTATGGTTGCATATTTGTATTGTGATTGATGAGCAACAGAGGATGCAAGAGATTAAGTTGATTGAAATACAAAGATCGAATATGTTCATGGGATTATAATTTATTGGTGGTGTGCTGTCCCGAAATTCTGTTTCGGGACGCATCACACACTATCAGAACACCCAATCCCACTAAAAATAAAAAAGGCGAACTAAAGTGTTCGCCTCAGAATTAGGTCACATTCATGGGATTAAGTCGTCTCAGTTAAAAATTTCCATAAGATCACAATTTGTTATTAGCGCAAGTAAAGTAGTATTCTCTTTTTTTTGCTGAGGCGAAGTTAGCCCAAATGTTTGTCATATTCAAAAAAATGGCAAATATTTTGCAAGACAAAACGATTAATTTTGGATATGTTCATGGGATTATAATTGAAAGGGTCGTACACATAGAGTGTACGACTTTTTTTTTGCCCCTGATTCAGCTACGAATTATTGATCGATTGCTCCTAAAAAAACAGCTCCTGGGCTACGCGATAAGTATTGGCGTGTGCTTCGATTATGTGCGCCAGCCGTTCAGAGTAGCCTCCTCCCATGCTTATAGCGACAGGCAGTCCATTCTTTTTGCAGGTTTCCAGCACAAAGCGGTCGCGTTCACGGCATCCTTGTAAGCTCATGCTGAGCCGGCCCAGCTTATCAGAATAGATCACATCCACTCCTGAGAGGTAAAAAACCTGTTGAGGTTGAACTTCATCAATGAGCCGGGGCAGGGTTTCGTAAAGTGTTTTCAGGTAGGCGGCATCTTCAGTTTTATCGGGCAGGGCAATATCCAGGTCAGAAGGTTCTTTGCGCAGAGGATAGTTCTTTGCACCATGAATGCTGAAAGTGAAGACGCGCGGATCATCTCGAAAAATCTGGGCGGTACCGTTGCCCTGGTGAACGTCCAGGTCGATGACCAGTATTTTATCTGCTATATTATGGTGTAAGAGGTAATTGGCAGCGATGGCAATATCATTCAACAGGCAGAAGCCTTCCCCTTTATAAGTAAAAGAGTGGTGTGTGCCTCCGGCCACATTCAGCGCCACGCCATATTTTCGGGAGTAGTTTGCACACTGTACTGTTCCATTGGCAATATGCCGCCCACGTTGCACCAACTTATCCGACATGGGAAAGCCAATGGCGCGGATCTCCTTCCGGCTCAGTTCCTGATTTTTGAGTTTTTCCCAGTATGCCCGTTCATGAGTCAGCAGGATCGTGTCCTCCGACAACGCCTCCGGATGGAAAAAATTTTCTTCTTTTACCGTGCCTTCGTAGAGTAATTGTTCGGGCAACAACTCGTATTTCACCATTGGAAAGCGGTGTTTTTCCGGCAGTTCGTATTTGTATACAGGCGAAAACGCGATCTTTAGCATTGGCTCGTTCAAATTATAGCTGAAATAAAGAACTCCTTAGAGGAGTGTAAGGTTTAAATTTGGCAAAGGGCCCGATTCGAACCAAAATCATGAATGAGGTTTTAAGGACTTGCCCAAAAAAACTATTTTTGCATCTCTTTAACATTTGGAACAATTATCCTGACAGGCCCATTGACCGGGGAACGCAAAATATAAGAATACGTATGCAACTCAGCGAACAAGAAATCGTCCGTAGGGAAAATCTGCAAAAGATCAGAGACTTAGGTTTTACCCCTTTTCCCGCCGAAGAATTTAAGGTGGATTTTAAGTCCAGTGAGATCACAACAGAACAATATCAGGCAACGTTGGCCAAATTACTGGAACAGATAAGCGGTATTGGCCCCGAACAGGCGGTGAAACTAATGGGCGCCCTTTTCAAAAGCCGGGGTAAATCCGCTCCGCTTTTGGCTGATGAGGCTTTTGTCAAAGACGTTCCAATTGCTGAAACGGTTTCCTTTGTCGGGGAGGCTGGCCGCAGCCCAATGTCTTTAGATGAGTTCTTTGCCGAAGCCAGGGAATTGGCCCTGAGGGGGTATTCAAAAGACAAAAAGGGCCCCGTTCAAATTGCCGGCCGCTTCATGGGGCAGCGAGGGCCTTTTGCCAAACTTCAGGATTCCTACGGAACCATTCAGTTGTATATTGGGAAAAATGATATCGGCGATAGTGAGGAGGAAAAAGAGCGATATAAGAAGCTGGTGAAATTATTGGATATTGGCGACTTCATTGGCGTCCGTGGTGAAGTATTTGCCACGGGAACGGGCGAAGTATCCATTCATGTAAGGGAGCTGGTTTTTCTTGGAAAATCTCTGCGCCCGTTACCCATCGTCAAGCGGGATAAAGAAGGCAATGTGTATGATGCCTTTACCGACCCGGAACAACGCTACCGTCAGCGCTACGTAGACCTGACCGTCAATCCACAGGTTAGGGATATTTTCCTTAAGCGCTCCCGGTTGATCAGCGCCATGCGCCGCTTTTTCGACAGCCGGGGTTGGCTGGAGGTAGAAACACCGGTTTTGCAGCCCATTCACGGAGGCGCGGCTGCCCGCCCGTTTCGTACCCACCACAATACGCTGGACCTGCCACTGTACCTGCGCATTGCCAATGAGCTTTACCTGAAGCGGCTGATCGTCGGTGGCTTTGAGGGGGTATATGAGATCGGCAAAATGTTTCGCAATGAAGGGATGGACCGCACCCATAACCCGGAGTTTACCTCTATGGAGATCTATGTTGCCTACAAAGATTACTATTGGATGATGGAGATGGTGGAGCAGTGCATCGAATACGTCACCAAAGAAGTGACGGGCGGCACCCAGGTAGAGTACGAGGGCAAAAT
>JAGQXQ010000528.1:4558-7341 GCA_020436535.1 Phaeodactylibacter sp. | reverse complement strand
GCTGGGAAACGAAAAACCGGGCCTTTTTGGCATCGATACGAGCCACTCCGATACTATCCGGCAAGCTTTTGTAGTAGGCCCGCAGAGAATCGTAAAGCAGCTCGCCCTCCCCTATCCTGCCGCTGGCGACGGCCAGGTCGGCCAACCCTTCCCGGCATCGGGCCGCCAGTTGTTGGTTGCCGGTGCTGGCCAGACAGTCCTGAAAATGAGTGCGGGCAACCTCGTATTGCCCCTCCTTCAATTCTGCACTGCCCAACCAGTAAAGAATAATGGGCTTCAGCCCTGTGCTTTTTTCTCTTCGCAGCGCCTGTAGCGCCTCTGTATACCGCCGCCTGGCTAAGGTAGTCTGCCCGATCTGCTCGTAAATATTGCCCAGCAGGAGATAGGACTCCGCTTCGGTTTGGCGGTTTCCTGTTTTTTTGCTTTGCTGCAGTATGTTTTCCACCAGCTTGATAGCTTGCTCCGGCTTGGTGATGCTCAGCTGGCGTGCCTTTTCCAACATTGGGTCTTTTGCCTGCCAGTAACCGGAATGCTGAACCGGCTGGGCCGCCATTGTCTGAAAGAACAGCAGCAGCAAAAGCGATATGGAATAGCGGTATTTCATCATAGCCAAAGATATAATACTTCTGCGAATTGCCTTTAGGTGAAAATGGCTGGAAAAAGTATCTTCCCAAAACGAAGCGGCCAACTCCCAAACTCATCCGGCCACTTCCCAAAGCGCCGCTTTTTTCTCCTCTTTTTTTCACGGATTTTTAGGGCATTAACAGCAATTAAAAAATTAATCTATGAATTTTAAAAGCACCAACCTGAAAGCGATCCTCTTTGCTCTGGCGATCCTCTTCGCCGGGGCCATTCACCTGTCTGCCACCATTGGGTTTATGCAAAAATGGTTGCCCCAGGCTACGCAAATGAGCCCTGTAGCAACTGCTACCACCAATGTAATACAGGTGGCATTGCTCCTGGATACCAGCAACTCCATGGATGGCCTGATCGAACAGGCTAAATCACAACTGTGGAAGATCCTCAATGAGTTGGCCCGCGCCCGGAAGGACGGGCAGGCCCCGGAGCTACAGATCGCACTTTACGAATACGGTAACTCCCGCCTTGCTATAACCGATGGCTACATCCGCCAGGTGCAGGGCTTTACCAGTGATATGGACCTGCTGTCGGAAAAACTGTTCTCGCTAACTACCAGTGGAGGGGATGAATACTGCGGGCAGGTGATCCACACTGCCCTGAACGAACTGAAATGGAATATACATTCCGACGCCCTGCGCCTGATCTACATCGCGGGCAATGAACCCTTTACCCAAGGCCACCTGCCCTACGCACAAGCTTGCGCCTTGGCTGTAGATAAAGACGTCATCGTCAATACGATCTTTTGCGGGGATTATGAAGAGGGCATCCAGGTACAATGGCAAAGCGGCGCCAAACTGGGCAAAGGCGCCTATTCCAATATCGACCACAACGCCGTGACGACTTTCATCGAAACACCTTACGATGAAAAGATCACGCAACTCAACCAACAACTCAACGCCACTTACCTCGCCTACGGTGCCCAGGGGCAAGATTTTAAAATGAATCAAACTGCCCAGGATCAAAATGCGCTGAAATACAGCAAGGCCAATGTAGCCGACCGAGCCCTTTTTAAAAGCTCGGCTAACTATAGCAACGCGCAATGGGACCTGGTGGATGCTTACAAAAAAGACAGGAAAATATTGACACAACAAAAGGAAAACCTTCCTGATTCCCTAAAGCAACTATCCCTGCCAGATCTGGAGAAGGAAGTACAACAACTCATGCAAGAAAGGGAACGCATTAACGAGAAGATCAGGAAGCTGGGGGATGAACGCCGGGCCTATCTCGAAACAGAACAGGCTAACCGCACTGGTGATACAATAAACAGCCTGGAGGACTCCATCCTCAAAGCTCTTCGGGAACAAGCCCGGCAAAAGGGGTTTGTGATCGAATAAGCTTTCTTTTGGCCGCAAAATGTAAGAGGGAAACGGCTCAATTCCCTTTTACATTTTGCGGTTCCTCCTCTCTGTGCTAAATGTCACCAAAACTATCCTGAAGTCCCTCTATACTTGCTGGTGAATACACTCTAAACGCCACCAGTATGAAAAACTTCAGCTTTCTTCTAATCCTTATCTTAAGCTCGATCTTTACGGCCCTAAACGGCCAGCAGGAATTCAGCTTGCAACTTCAGCCCTTTACCATAGACGGTTTTAGTGGCATCCAATCTTTTGCCACCGGCCAAGACGGCCCCTACATCCTGCTGGTGGGAGGGCGCACCGACGGGTTGCACCAGCGGCAGCCCTTTGCTTCCTTCGACCCTGCCGGCAACAACACCTCCATTCAGGTGATCAACCCGGTAAGCCGGGAACGGTGGGCCGCCTCCATTGACGGCCTGGCCGCCCCGCTCCGGGAGCAATTGCAGTCCACCAATATGCAGTTCTATCAAGAGGATGGCTTTCTCTACCTTACCGGAGGCTACGGGTACAGCCCATCCGAAGGGGATCACATCACGCACAACCGCCTCACTGCCATAGCTGTAGCACCTTTAATTGAAGCGATCCGGGAAGGGCAGCAGGATATAGCGCCCTACTTCCGGCAACTCACCGACGACTATTTCGCCGTCACCGGTGGTTATCTCGAAAAGATCGGCGAGACGTATTACCTGGTGGGAGGCCAGCGGTTTACCGGCCGGTACAACCCCCACAACGGCCCTTCCTTTGTCCAGGAATATACCAATCAGATCCGGAAATTCAGGATCATCGATG
>JAGQXQ010000528.1:0-4538 GCA_020436535.1 Phaeodactylibacter sp. | reverse complement strand
GTTGCAGATAAAACAGCCATCACCGACGAGGTGAACCTGCACCGGCGCGATTACAACGTCCTGCCACAAATATTTCCTGATGGGACAGCCGGCATTACTGCCTTCTCCGGTGTCTTTCAGTACACCCAGGACCTCCCCTTCCTGAACTCCGTGGACATCAGGCCTGCCGGATACACGGTCAATAACGAATTTCAGCAGTACCTCAACCACTACCACTGTGGCAGCGCCCCCCTGTATGACGCCGACGGCAATAAGATGCACAGCATTTTCTTTGGCGGTATCAGCCAGTATTTCCTGGATGATGCGGGAGCGCTGGTGCAAGACAATGACGTTCCCTTTGTTTCCACCATCGGAAGGGTAACCCGTTCGGCCGATGGCAGCATGGTGGAACAAAAGATCGGTGAATTGCCGACGCTGCTGGGCGCCAGCTCTGAATTTATTGCCCACCCTGAAACGCCTTTATATGCTCCCGGCATCATCAACCTGAATGCCTTGCCGGAAGACACCACCTTAATCGGCTATCTCATCGGCGGCATCGCAAGCACTCAACCCAATATCTTTTTTATAAACGACGGCACTCAGAGCTGGGCGCAGACGACCCTCTTTGAAGTCCATTACGTTCCGCAAAACATATCCTCCTACCCTTCCGTTGAGCAGGCTACCAACTTATCCGGACTGGAAGCCTACCCCAACCCGGCACAGCGCGAAGTCAACCTGGCTTTCAGCCTCGCGGAAAGCACTCAACTGGCCGCTACCGTTCAGGATACGAACGGCCGCATTGCCCTGGAACGGCAATTTCCGCTCCTGGCAGCTGGTTCACAGAAAGTAATGCTGGAGTTACCAGGGCTCCCCGCAGGAGTGTACCTCATCACGGTCACGGATGGCAGGGAACAAAAGTCGGTCAAAGTGGTGATTGAATAGTGCAAAGGCATTGAACGTCGTTTGGAGGACAAGTAGAGAAGGATTGGTATGCCCGTTGCTCTGGTAAGCGGCCACTTCCTTCAACATTCCCTATATTTGGCAAAAATCACTAAAACCTATGTCCGAAACAGCAAGCCGAAAAGCGCTTTCCTTCAAAAGCCTGATAGACCCCGTTCAACTCCTTAAATTTTCCGAACTCAAGGACCGTCAACCCACTCACGCATTGGTGGAAAATACGGATTTGGTTATTGTCCGCTACGACGACGAAGCCTCTGTACTTTACGGCCGTTGCCTGCACCGCGGCGCCATGCTGGCCGATGGCCACGTCGATGAGCAGGACAACCTGATTTGCGGGGTTCATCAATGGGACTATCGCATCGATTCGGGAGTCAGTGCCTACAACAACAATGAATACCTCTATAAATTCAAAGCGGCCGTTCACGATGATGGTTTCCTGTATGTAGACCGGGCGGATGTCATTGCCTTTGAGGAAATACACCCCCAACCGTTCAAACGGGAAGAATACCTGGGAGCTTATGCCGATACCCATATTGCCGATACGGAGCCCTACACCACCTACATTAAGGAACTGGCGAAGAACGGACTGAAGAACTATGGCCACCATGGCCCTACAGAAGCCATGGGCGTCGACCGGAACATACTTCCCAAATGGGACAACATCCAGTTTTTGCCGGCTCAGCTATCCCGCCGCCCCTTGATGGATGATGATCCGGTGAGCACCAAAGTGGTGATAGGCCCCGGCGCCAAAAAGCCATTGGAACTGGATATGCCCCTGTTCGTATCCGACATGTCCTTCGGGGCGCTCTCCCGCGAAGCTAAAATTGCCCTGTCCAAAGGAGCGGAGATGGCCGGCACCGGTATTTGCTCCGGCGAAGGTGGTATGCTGCCAGAAGAACAGACCAACAATTCCCGGTACTTCTATGAGCTGGCTTCCGCCAAATTCGGGTTCACCTGGGAGAAGGTGGAAAAGGCCCAGGCTTTTCACTTCAAAGGAGGCCAGGGCGCCAAGACCGGTACCGGTGGGCACCTGCCGGGTAGTAAAGTAAATGGGGAGATCGCAAAAGTGAGGGGGCTGGAACCCGGCCAATCAGCTATTTCTCCGGCTGCTTTTCCAGGCCTTAAGACAGTGGAAGACTTCCGGCGGGTAGCTAATGAGGTAAAAGAACGTACCGGAGGCATTCCGGTTGGTTTTAAAATCGCCGCCAGCCGTATTGAGGCAGATATCGACTTTGCCCTGGCGGTTGGCGCCGACTATATCATTCTCGATGGCAGAGGTGGGGGCACCGGAGCTGCGCCTACCGTCCTGCGTAATAACATCAACGTACCGACCATTCCCGCCCTGGCGCGGGCCCGGCGCCACCTCGACAAAGTGAAGGCCACCGACGTTACCCTCGTTATTACCGGTGGGCTGCGCATTGCGGAAGACTTTGCCAAAGCGCTGATGTTGGGGGCGGACGCCGTCGCCGTGTCTAACGCCGCCATACAAGCCATCGGCTGCCTGGGCATGCGCGCCTGTAATACCAATAATTGCCCGGTGGGAATCGCCACTATGAAAGATCACCTGAGGGCCCGCCTGGAGATCGATCAGTCCGCCCGGCAGTTATACAATTTTTTTACCGCTACGACGGAGCTGGTCCAGGTGATAGCCCGGGCCTGCGGTTATGATGACATCAATAAGTTCAACCCTGAAGACCTGAGTACTTTCGATTATGATATGCACCGCCTGGCGGGGGTCAATTATGCGGGGATAATATGAAAATATGGAGAAAGTAATTATTGCCGCCATGTCTGACAACCGGGTCATCGGTATCGATGGCGGCCTTCCCTGGCGCCTGCCGGCGGACCTTGCTTTTTTTTTCCGGCAGATCGAGGATTGCTACTTATTGAGCGGCCGAAAATCCTACGAATCGGACCAGGGCAAAGAGATCTTTCAGGATAAATCCTTTGTGGTTGTAACCCGGCAGAAAGGGTATGAACCCCAAGGAGGCAAGGTAGCGCATTCTGTGGAAGCGGGCATCGCCATCGCGGAAGCAGATGGTGCCAAACGGCTTTGCATACTGGGAGGAGGGGAGATTTACCGGCAAGCCTTATCCATAGCCGACAAGCTTATCATTACTGAAGTTCACACCCGGATTGAAAACGGAGACACTTTTTTTCCAGATATTGATCCACAACACTGGAAAGAATATAAGAGAGAAAGCCATAAGAAAGATGAGGACAACCCCTACGACTTCTCCTTTGTGTTCTATATAAAAATAGAATAGGCTATTCGGTAATCGTTGGCTTTACTACGGTGAACACCCGGGAAATATTGAACCCGAAATGTATGCCGCCATCTAACCAGTTCTCATTGGTTTCTGTCACGAAACCTTTTTCGATCATAGAGGTAGAATTGGTGAAATGAAGTTGGAAGACGTGCCCTCCGGTTTCAATATCAAACCCCAGGGAAAAAGAGTTGCGGAAACCAGGCGCCAGTTGATCGGGCAGCACGTAAATATACTCTGCATTGAGCGTGATGCGTTTGCTCAGCTTAATTCGCCCTGCTGCCCCGAGGGCCAGTACGTCATTGCTTTCGACGGAGGTTTCCACCAGATTGCGGTGGACTACCGTCGGCGACAACTGCAGGGTCAATCCTTCGCTGAACTTACGGCCAAGGATGAACTGATAGGTGTAGTACAAACGGGAGCTGAAATAATTCTCCCGATCCGGGTTCTGCCATTTCAGCGTCTGTACTGCCGTGCTCGCAAGCAGGGCTGCGGTGATTGGCATATTGCGCTTACCGGTGCTTTGCCGCAGAAATTTGTACTTGACAAATCCATCGTAAGTTTTCTGGAAGCTGCTGCGCCCCAAACCGATCGTGATCCGGTCACTGACTCCAAAATCCGCACCGATCCGAATGCTGGCGTTATCGAGGCCAAAGAGTTCATAGGTTCCCCCGTTCAGGGTGCCAAAGCGGTGGGAAATTTTAACATCCAGTACCCCTCCGGCCGTACTTTCCAGAGAGTGTAAATTGACCACCCGGTTGGTTTTGAAACTAGCCGTGGTGTAATCGATGGTTTCCTCTTCTTCTCCCAACAGAGAAAGCAGGTCGTCTTCCTGTGCTTTTAAGCCTAAAATACTCAGTGCAAGCCCGAAAAGCAGTAGTATTCTTTTCATTTGTCTCTTTTTAATAAAAGAAAATGGGAACTATTCAGCAATTGGCGATTAGCTATTGGCCATTGGCGGCTGGTGCCCATAAAAATTAGGATATAAGCTTAAGCTACCGGTTTTTTGCTTAACATACCAACCTTAGGGCCCGGCGAAGAATAACTTCCCCATTTGATACGGCTATTTTTCTCCGGCCCCTTAAGGCAGGCATTTGCTAACCGCTAACCGCCAAAAGCTAGCTGAATAGTTACAGGAAATGGGAAGCGGCGCTATCCACAACCCACTATGGGGCAGTTGGTAGGCACCGCCATCCAAATGCTCATTATCTAGCCGTCAGGAGCCTTTTTTTAACTCCTGTAACCCCACCTCTATATCGATGCGGACTTCTTTGGCAATATTTTCCCGAACTACGGAAGGGATCTCAATCTTATAATCCGCGACTTTGACCG
>JAGQXQ010000527.1:471-4533 GCA_020436535.1 Phaeodactylibacter sp. | reverse complement strand
GTTTGGCCGCCATCGGCGCCGGCCACCTCTTTGACGGTTTCCCAGGAAAAGGACGCCAGTTCGGCCGGTGTAAAAGCGATATCTCCGGCCATGGCGCCTGCGCTTTCCGGGCCGCTCAGTTGGCCGTCGGCAAAGTGGTAGGTTAGCCATTGGCCCTCCTTCAGCTTACCGGCGAGTATACTGAGTTGGTTGCCGGATGTAAAGGCTCTTATCATACGCGTATCTTCGCTGGGCGCCTTAAAATCGACATTGCTCAGCTCTTTGCCCTGCGCGTCCCAGAAGTACAGTTTTCGGTACAGGGGATCCGGGTTCAGGTTTAATTTTTTGTAACCAAAGCCATAATGCTGGCGATAAACCTGGACGACGCCCTCGATGGAGAACAACCCGTCCTCCGGCTTGTCCGCGTAGAACATCTGGCGCAGCTCGATGTCATGCGGCACGTCAAAGTTGATCTCAGTGCGGTTGACCTCCTTGCCGGCCTTATCATAAGTGACAAATTCCTGTATCTTTTCCATGCTCCTTCCCCGGTCTTCGCCGACCCGAACCAGGCCGTTGTGGGCGTATACCATTCCGGTTAGGGGGTCGCAGGTAGAAGCGGAAAGCTTCATCCAGTAATTTTTCTTATCCCCGCCCCGGTAAGGTTCCCAATCGTAAGTGGATTTGATGTCATCATACTGGTCGTTGGTAAGCTGGGCAAAGAGGTTCTTTTTTTCTCCTTCGGGTTTGAGGCGGTGCAGCCTGGAATTGAAGCCCTTAACTTTCTGGCCCAGCCCTCCGTAATCGATTGAGTTGTCGTAGTATTCTTTAGGCAAGGCCCTTTCGGCGGAGTCCTCTGCCTGCGTGAGCGCCGGGTATTTGTCGACGATATCAAAAATATCCATGCAATCGTCCTGCGTAGCCATGACGTTTTTACTGTTGGTAACTTTTCCGGGTTCTTTCAGCAATTTGTACTGTTTGGAAATAATGCCGTCCGGCTTCACGAAAACCAGCTCTTCGTTTAACAATTCTAGCTCTTTGGATAGCTCCAGGATGCCCAGGGCCTTAATCTCTACCGGATCGCCGCCGCCCGACCAGATGGGCCCCATTTTGGATTGGACCGCACCAACCCGGCTGAGTTCCAGGTAAATGATGGACTTGTCCGGTTCCAGCACATACTTCATGACCGAGGCGTTTTCAAACTCCACTCCTTTTATTTCCCGGCTGAAAGAAAATTCCTGCACAGCTTGTCCCATAGAGAGTTGAAAACAACCTAATACGATAAAAAAGATGCCAATAATTGATTTCATTTGAGTTAACTATTTTTGTGAGAAAATAAAGGGTTTGTTTTACCCTTTGTGCTCATGAATCTGCTTTTGGCGCTTTGGTTATCAGTACTTGAACTATTTTTTTCACTATTACAGGAAAAACCTGCTATGAAGAAACTTTGTATTTTTCTCCTCTTTCTCTCCCCCCTTTTTTTAGCGGCACAGGAAAAGAGCCCCGCTTTGGCTGTATCGGAAATAGACAGCGCCCTGGCCAAATGTGACAGCCTGCTTGGCATTGGTAATTTTGATGAAGCGATGGCCCTGGCCCTGGCAACGGAGCAGAAAGTGTTGACACAAGCCGGAAATAATTCGACGCAGTATGCAGATTGCCTTTATCTGTTGGGCCGGATCGGCAACGAAAGGGGGGAATACGCGCTGGCGGAACAACACCTGGCCGAAGCGGCCTCTCTCAGGAAGGCTCTTTTGGGTGAAGAGCACGAGGACTATATCCAGTCCTTACTAATATTGGGCTCCAACTACACGAACATGGGGCGTTATAAGGAGGCAGAGTCCGTTTTGGAAAATGCGGTGGCTTTAGCGGCACACACCCTGGGCATCACACATTTCCGTTATATCAGAGGGTTGATCTTCCAGGGTATCCTTTATGAAACGTTGGGCCAGTATGAGAAGAGCGAGCGCATCCAGCTGGATGCCCTTTCGATTGTCGAGAACCACTACTCCGAAGGCCACGAGTTCTTCGCGATCCTCAATAACAACCTCGGCATCCTCTATGCCCAGGCAGGGCGCTACCTGGAATGTGAGCCATATTTCCTGAGGTCCAATACCATGGTCAAAGAATTGTACGGTGAAAGCCACATCCAGTTCGCCGGCAACCTCTTCAACCTGGGTTTTCTGTACGACAATACCGGCAGATATTCCAAAGCAGAGCAATGTTACCTGCAATCCAAGTCCATTGTAGAGAACAATATGGGGCGGGAGAATTTTTATTACGCCGGGGTAGCCAATAACCTGGGGCTACTTTATTACCATACGGGCCAACTGGAGGACGCTGAACAATATCTTCGTGAATCCATGGAGATCCGGACGAAACTCCTGGGTGGCCCCGATCCCAATACCGCCACCACCTTGAACAACCTTGCGTTGGTATTTGAAAAGATGGGGCGCTATGATGAAGCATTGGCAGAACACCTGCGGGTATTGTCCATGCGGGAGGAATTGCTCGGGAAAGTGCATCCCGGCTACGCTCAGAGCCTGAGCAACCTCGGCAATTTATTTTTGAAAATGGGGCAATATACCGACGCTGAGGAAAGATATTTGCAGGCCGACACAATCTGGCGGGAGAGCCTGGGCGGAGAGCACCCTCATATCGCCATCAATTTGATTAGCCAGGGAATCTGCTTGAGCAAGACAGGGCGGCCTGATGCTGCCGAAGCGGCGCTCACCCAGGCCAGCAATATACAACGCCTCCAACTGGGAAAGGCTACCCGATACCTCTCGGAGAGCGAGTTGGCGGCTTATACCTCCACTTTCCACTCTTCCCAGGATATCGTACAGACAATTGCTGCCGATCATGCCGGGGCACGGCCGGCTCTTGCGGCTTTGTGCTATGACAACAACCTGTTCTATAAAGGCTTCCTGCTCAACGAAGCACAACGGATGCGGAAACTCGTAAGCCGTACCCCTGCCGCCCGGGAAACATTTGAATTACTCTCCTCCTATCACCGCCGCCTGGCCCAGGAATATACCAAGCCCATAGCCGATCGCCAGGGGACGGATGAACTGGAAAGCCAGATCAATGAGCTGGAGAGAACGCTGGCCAATACCGTGGGAGGTTTTGAGGATGCGGTTCGGCAAGTCAACTGGCAGGAGGTACAACGCCAACTGCCCCCCAATGGGGCTGCCATTGAGTTCCTGTGCTATCGCCAAAATGATGGACTGCCCAACGATAGTATTCACTACGCTGCCCTTCTGCTGCGGCCCGCCCCCGCCCGTCCTCAATGGATACCTCTTTGCGAAGAGCAACAACTGGACGCCTTGCTTCAAGCCGGCGGAGCCGAAAGGCAGGACGATATCAACGCCCTCTATGCTCCTGGCTGGGGTGGAACCCTGCCGGGAGATACAACGCTTTACAGCCTCCTTTGGGCGCCGTTGGATCAAATGCTTAAAGGCGTACAGACGATCTATTTCTCCCCGGCCGGCCTTTTGCACCGCCTCAACCTCGGCGCCATCCTGAATGAGGAGAGTCAAATGCTGGCCGATCACTACCAGTTGGTGCGCTTCAACAGTACCCGCCAGTTGGTGACTCCCCATTTTCAGGATAGCGTGTCCGAAGAGGCGCTGCTCTTCGGAGGTATCCGCTATAATATGGACAGCACCGCTTTGGCGCAGGCGAACGATGCCTTGCCCACCTCCCAGGCTATTGCTTCCAGGGGAGCGTTTAGCTTTGAAAGCACAGATTCTACCTTAAGGGGGGGGAGTTGGGCTTACCTGCCGGGCACCGCTGAGGAAGTGGCTGTCCTGGCAAAGGTGCTGGTTAGCAATGGGGTGAAGGCAGAGGTTCGTGTGGAATATGCCGCCACGGAAGAAGCCTTTAAACAAATAGGGAGAGGTAAGCCGTCGCCCCGGATTCTGCATCTGGCTACCCATGGTTATTTCTTTCCCGACTCAAACCTTTCCCCAGCTCCCTCCGAGGGTGGGGGAGTAGTCGAGGGGCGGTCTGTTTTCATAGCTTCAGAACATCCCATGATCCGATCCGGCCTCATTCTGGCCGGAGCCAACCACGTCTGGCAGGGCGAAG
>JAGQXQ010000527.1:0-410 GCA_020436535.1 Phaeodactylibacter sp. | reverse complement strand
CTCTCAGGAACAGAACTGGTGGTGCTCTCCGCCTGCGAGACGGGCCTGGGCGATATAGTAGCCAATGAAGGGGTGTACGGCCTGCAACGCGCTTTCAGAATCGCCGGCGCCCGCCATCTCATTCTCAGCCTCTGGAAAATACCGGACCGCCAGACCAGCCAACTGATGGAAGTTTTTTACAAAAAATGGCTGGAAGAAAAAAAGCCCCTGCGCGCCGCCTTCCTCGCCGCCCAGCGCCACCTGCGCGAGGAAGGATGGCCGCCTTATTACTGGGCGGGGTTTGTTTTATTGGAGTAATCGTGCCGCGATCATCCTGATCGCATGGCCTCTTAGTGATGGTATTCGCTCCGCGATCACCCTGCCGCCGGAGACAGTATGCTGCTATGTCAGGCGGATGCCAGATCGAACGC
>JAGQXQ010000526.1 GCA_020436535.1 Phaeodactylibacter sp. | reverse complement strand
CTTAACTTAATGGTGTTGGCGCCCTGTAGGTTGGGATTATAAACATTGTGATACGTAAAAACCAGAAAAAGGTTTCGTAAACTTTAGTGTATTCTATTACCCTGCCGATACAGTGTTTTGCTGTTTTAGCACACTCAGCGTTTACCTGCAAATGCCAGGAATTCAACGCCACAGGCAGCTGCAAAATCAGGAATACGCCTTGCGATCAGGATGATCGCGACACGAGAAGAAAAAAAAATCAAAAAAAACTCCCGCCCTCTAAACCTTATTTATACTTTTTTGTATAAATTCCGGACTTCTAATTGAAATTAGTCTAAATAAGCGAATGAAAGATAAAACCGACAGCGATATGAGCGATTCCATGCAGACGCTTGAAGACCATACCAGAAGCGACTACAAATACGGATTTACCAGTAACTTCGAATCGGACACCTTCCCCAAGGGCCTCAGCGAGGACGTCGTACGCGCTATCTCCCTGAAGAAGAACGAGCCGGAATGGCTCACTGAATGGCGCCTCAAGGCTTACCGCCACTGGCTTACTTTGAAGGAGCCCAAATGGCCCAACGTCAAGTATCCGCCGATCGATTATCAGGACATGATCTATTTTTCGGCGCCCAAGCCCAAGAAGCTGCTGAACAGCCTGGATGAAGTAGACCCGGAATTGCTGGAGACTTTCAACAAGCTGGGCATCCCCCTGGAAGAACAGAAGCTGCTGGCCGGGGTAGCCGTCGACGCCGTCATCGACAGTGTCTCGGTTAAAACGACTTACAAGGAAAAACTGGCGGAACTGGGCATCATCTTTTCCTCCTTCAGTGAAGCGGTGAAAGAGCACCCGGAGCTGGTTAAGAAATACCTCGGCTCGGTAGTGCCTGCTAACGACAACTACTTTGCCGCCCTTAACTCGGCGGTCTTCAGCGACGGATCTTTTGTGTTCATTCCCAAGGGTGTGCGCTGCCCTATGGAGTTGTCCACCTACTTCCGCATCAACGAGCGCAATACCGGGCAGTTTGAACGCACCCTGATCGTCGCCGAGGAAGGCGGCCACGTGAGCTACCTGGAAGGCTGCACCGCTCCCATGCGGGACGAGAACCAGCTCCACGCCGCGGTAGTAGAACTGGTAACGCTCGACAACGCTACGATCAAATATTCCACCGTGCAGAACTGGTACCCCGGCGATAAGGACGGCAAAGGCGGCATCTATAACTTTGTCACCAAGCGGGGCCTGTGTAAGGGTTACAAATCCAAGATCACCTGGACACAGGTGGAAACCGGCTCGGCCATTACCTGGAAATACCCCAGCTGCGTGCTGATGGGCGACAACTCGGTCGGCGAATTCTACTCTGTGGCGGTGACCAATAACCACCAGCAGGCGGATACCGGTACCAAGATGATCCACCTGGGCAAGAATACCCGGAGTACTATTATATCTAAAGGGATCTCCGCCGGCTTCTCCGATAACTCTTACCGGGGCCTGGTTAAGATCGGTAAGAAAGCCCAAAACGCTCACAACTTCTCCCAGTGCGACTCCCTGCTCATGGGCGATAAGTGTGGGGCGCATACCTTCCCCTACCTGGAAGTGGAGAATAACTCGGCAAAAGTGGAGCACGAAGCCACCACCTCCAAAATCGGTGAAGATCAGCTCTTTTACCTCATGCAGCGCGGCCTGAGCGAAGAAGACGCTATCAATATGATCGTCAACGGCTATTGCAAGGAGGTTTTCAACGAGCTGCCTATGGAGTTTGCTGTGGAAGCACAGAAACTGCTGGCGATTAGCCTGGAGGGCAGCGTGGGATAGAATGTTTATCGGTGTATCGGTGAGCAGCGTATGGGGGTATCAGCAGATTGCTTCGATAGAAACCCCGACCCACTGATACACTTACCCACTGATACACTGACCCACTGATACACTGACCCACTGATACACTTAAAAAAACAACTAAACATCTAAATAATGCTAACGATCAAAGACATCAAAGTCTCAATCGAAGATAAGGAGATCCTGAAAGGCATCAACCTGGAAGTAAAGCCGGGGGAAGTCCACGCCATTATGGGGCCGAACGGCTCGGGTAAGAGTACGCTGGCCAATGTGCTGGCGGGCCGGGAAGAATACGAAATAACCAGTGGCTCCATCCAGTACTTAGGTGAAGACCTGTTGGAAATGGAAGTCGACGAGCGGGCGCAGGCCGGCATCTTTATGGCTTTCCAATATCCTATAGAGATTCCGGGAGTGAGCACCTCCAACTTCCTTAAGAGCACCGTCAACGCGATCCGCAAGGCGCAGGGCAAAGAAGAGCTCAACGCCCTGCAAATGCTGAAGCTGATCCGCGAGAAGATCCAGATGGTGGGCATGAACGAAAACCTCCTAAAACGCTCCCTCAACGAAGGCTTTTCGGGTGGAGAAAAGAAAAGAAGTGAAATGCTGCAGATGGCCCTGCTGGAGCCGAAGTTAGCCATCCTCGATGAAACGGATTCCGGGCTGGACATTGACGCGCTCCGGATTGTCGCCGAGGCTGTCAACCAATTGCGAAACGAAAACCGGTCTTTCATCATCGTTACCCACTACCAGCGCCTGCTCGATTACATCGTACCTGACCACGTACACGTATTGTATAATGGACGCATTGTAAAGTCAGGAGATAAGAGCCTGGCGCTGGAACTCGAAGAAAAAGGGTACGACTGGATCAAGGAAGAAGCGGATTCCGTTCCTGCCTAGATAGCCTTATTCATCAGACTTTATCCTCAAAATTTCCGTAAAGAATTTTGGAAAATGCCAACAGTAGTTCAAGATAGATATACCGATGTCAAAGCGCGTTTTCAACAATTATTTGAAGCGCAACAGATCCAGCTCAACGGGCAGGCCAGCCATCCCTACCATCAGTTTCGCCAGGAAGCCATGAAACGCATCGAAGGCATGGACTTTCCTACCCGCCGTGATGAGGAGTGGAAATACACCAGTGTCAACCGATTATTGCAACCGGCGTACCAACTGGAACCGACTGCAGAGGTTACCGAAGCGCAGTTGAAGCCATTCCTGATCGAGGGCCTGGACGCCATTCGGCTGGTCTTCATCAACGGCGCCTTCCG
>JAGQXQ010000525.1:7435-8790 GCA_020436535.1 Phaeodactylibacter sp. | reverse complement strand
TTACACCTTTCCGCAATGAAAAAGGTTTTACCTGGAACACCTTCACGACCTTCACCCGTAACCGCAACGTTGTAGAGAAACTGACCGAAGGGGTAACGGAGGTACAGGTTGAACAAGGCTCTTCCTTTGCCGGAAGTGTCATTGCCGTACACCGGCCCGGAGAGGAATTCGGGTTGTTACTTGGCTCCGTCGACCTGCGCGACGACGAAGGCAACCTGCTGATCGATCGTAGCAACGGGCAACTGATCCGGGCGCCCCAACCTGACATCGTCGGCAACCCCAACCCTGACTTCCGGCTGGGCTTCATCAATACCTTCTCCTGGAAAGGGTTCTCACTGCGGGCCGTACTCGACTGGCAACAGGGAGGCGACTTGTTCTCCAATACCGTGCTCTCCCTGTTGGGCAGAGGAGTGACCAAGGATACGGAGGGCCGGGAGGTTATGAAAGTCATTCCCGGTTTCTACGGCGACCCCAATACCCTTCAGCCGGTGCTTACAGAATCCGGGGAGAAGGTTCCCAACCAGACTATGGTGGAAGTCAATACCCTTTATTTCGGAGAAACCTTCGCCATCAACGGCGCTGACGAATGGGCGGTCTTTGATGCTTCCTACCTAAAGCTGCGGGAAGTTGCACTTTCCTATTCCCTGCCCAGCCGATTGCTGGAAAATACGCCCTTTACCGGCGCGAGCCTTTCTCTCACCGGAAGGAACCTATGGTTTACTGCTCCCGGCTTCCCCGAGCATACCAACTTCGATCCGGAAGTCAACCAGTTCGGCTCTACCAATAAGCAGGGTATCGAATACAGCGCTACGCCCACCGTGCGCCGGTATGGCGTGAGCCTGAGAGTCCAGTTTTAACTGGACTTTGGCCAGGCCCCCCAAGGTCTAGCCGTTTTAAGGAATCTTTTAAAAAAAAAGAAAAAGCCATGAATAAAATAGGTTTAAGCATTTTAACGCTATCCATGTTGGTGCTCGCCTCATGCAGTGACTTCCTGGATATCAATGAAGACCCTAACAACCCGCGGGAGGCGACCCTCTCTTTCGTACTGCCTTCGGTGCAGGTCAATATGGCCGGCGCCCTGGGCGCTGCTACCGGCGGGCTGGGCAATTTTACCTCTCTGTATATTCATCATACCGTTCAGCGCGGCACTCAGCAGAACGATTACGCTTTCCAGGGCGATGACTTTGGCGTGTCTACCCCCTGGCGTTTGCTGAACACCTTCGCTTTGAATGACCTGGAGCAGATGCTGGTACAAGCAGAAGAACTGCAGGCCGGCCCGTACCTGGGCGTCGGCAAGATAATGAAGGCCTACATGTACTCCATCATGGTAGATATGTGGGGCGATGTTCCCTTTT
>JAGQXQ010000525.1:6395-7237 GCA_020436535.1 Phaeodactylibacter sp. | reverse complement strand
ACTCAAGTTGAAAATGTATACTCAGGTGCGCCTGGCGCAGGATGTTTCGGCAGAGGTGGCCAAACTGATCAGCGAAGATGGCCTCATTGGCCCGGGTGACGATTTCCAGATGCAGTACGGTACCTCCAGCGCTCCCGAAAACCGCAACCTGGGGTACGCTCAGGAATATGCAGCGGGGGGCGCCTTCAATTATATTAGCCCGTATTTCTTCGAGATTATGAAAGGGGACAATACCTTTTTCGATGAAAACATCTACAAGGATATCGAAGATCCAAGGATACCTTACTATTTCTATAACCAGCTTCCGGACGGCGCCACCGATGCCGATGCGGAGAACCCCTGCTCCTACTGTCCGTCCCGTTCTGGTACGCCTTTCCTTTCCATCTGGATGTTTTCCTTCAATATCGACCCGAACGAAGGCTTCGACCAGTCGTCCTCTCAGACGGTCATGGGCCTCTACCCGATTGGTGGCCGCTATGACGACGGACAGGGCGGGGCGGTCAACTTCAACGGCGCTGCGGATACGCCGCAGCGGTTGTTGACCTACTACGCCCGAAAATATCTGGAAGCCGAGCTGGCCATTACCGGCGTTACGGATGGAGACGCGCGCGCTTTGCTGGAAGAAGCCATTCGTGCTTCTTTTGACAAGGTAGATGAGATCGCCGCTGCTGCCAGTGCTCCCGCTCTGGTGGAGGAAGATGTTGAGGCTTACATTGCAGCCGTACTGGAACGCTACGATGCAGCTGATGCGGAAGGTAAGCTGGAACACATCATGACCCAGAAGTGGATCGCCACCTACGGCTTTGGCGTGGATGCCTATACGGACTATCGCCGGACTGGTT
>JAGQXQ010000525.1:0-6146 GCA_020436535.1 Phaeodactylibacter sp. | reverse complement strand
CCTGTGTGGAGCAAGACAGCCCCTTTCCGGACTTCCAGGATGCCGTGAACATGCGTATCGTTGTAGATCCGGATTTTTCTACTATCAATAAGGAAGACCCGGCATCGGCCAAAGTCGTCCTGGATTTTTTTTCCGAAAACATTGAAGATGTTGAAAAGGTGGATCTTCACATTGATTTCCTGGACTTTAGTGAAGGGACGGCCTCGGATCGCTCCTTTTTGAGGACGATCGATCCATCCAGCTTCCAGGATGGTGTTTTGCGGGGTGTGGAAATCACCTTCGATGAGATCAAGAACGCCCTCGGCCTGGATGTGGCGGATTTCGACGGGCTGGACCAGGTAACCCTTTACAATACCACTACCCTGAAAGATGGCAGGGTGTATCCTTCGGTTATCGAGATCAATAACGAGGTGTCCGTCAACAATGTGACACCTAATATTCAGAACTCGTCAGCGACGACCAGCTTTACCAGCCAGATCGTCGTCTTTGTACAATGCCCGCTACCGGATGGGTTTGCCACCGGTAAATACATGCTGGAGCAGCTTTCCGGGCCGCCAGACCCCTTCTTCGGCAATGATTACCGCTGGACGCCTGAAGAGGTTACGCTGACTTCCGCCGGCCCGATCCAGCGAACCTTTACGGGTAAGTACCTCACGTTCGACCAGGATTTCACCTTTGTGGTCACCTGTGGCATCCTGGTGGTCAACCGCACCGATACCGGGCTGAGTTGCGGTGGCCCGAGCCTGGTTTTCGAACAGGATGGGATCAATGAATACACAGATGACAAGGAATTCACCATCACTCTGCTAGACAATGTCGATGGCGGTTGCAGCCAGCCGGTAGCCGAGCCGCTGGTGCTAAAACTCACGAAGATCTAAACACAGGACGGATTGAACTGCTGAAGGACAGGCTACAGGAAGGTTTTTGCCGAACTGTAGCCTGTTTTTTTTTCAGATTATCATGGGCGCGTTGTTTTTTTTAGCTTCAACCTTCAACCTCATCTTATATAAAATCATGAACGCAAGGCAGCGTTCATTTTTCTGGATCGTTGTAATAGCACCGGTTAATTAACTTAAAATTAATTAAGCGTATGTTCAAAATTAAGGATAGGGAAAAAGTGAAAGCAGCGAATAGAAGACAATCCGGTTGTTTCTTTGGTTATTCAGCCGGAAAATTTTAATTTTGCGGTTCTACTAGTTGTCATTTCCTCAAGTCACCTTACTCGGTTGAGAGAGAAGCCTCTCCAGCCTGCCCACGGCTTTGGGCTCAAAAGATTGGAAAAGTAAATAGCATCCCGCTCGTTGGGATGCTGCCTTATTTATAAGACGCTTGAATTACTTTACACTCACTTTTCCTAACAAAAAACTCTATCATGAAGAAACTCTTAATGGTTCTGCCGATGGTGCTCTTCGCCTTCACTTTTGCGATGGCGCAACGCACTATAACGGGTAATGTTACCGACGCGGAAGGAACGCCGTTGATCGGGGCCAGCGTGCTGGTGAAAGGTACTTCTACGGGGACAATAACCGATATAAGCGGCAATTTCTCCCTCAACGTGCCTTCCGATGCAAAAATGCTGGTATTCAGCTACACTGGGTTTGAGGCCTTAGAAATCCCTCTTACAGCCGCTAGTGTTTACGATGTTACTTTGGAAGAAGGGGCGGTTTTGATCTCGGAAGTGGTAGTCACTGGTACGGGGGTGGCTACCGACCGGCGCCGGACCGCTATTAGCGTAGAAGCTATCAGCTCAGATGAACTACCGACGGTTAGTTCCGGTTCAGTCGACCAGGCTTTGGTCGGGAAGGTCGCCGGCGCTTATATTCAGCAAAGCTCTGGCCAGCCGGGCCAGCAGGCCAACATCATCCTACGGGGTATCAACTCCCTGGGGGGAACCACGCCGATGATCCTCATTGACGGGGTTCAGATAAGCACCGATAACAATTTCAACGGCGACAACAATACGCTGACCAGCCGGCTGGCTGATATCGACTTCAGCAATGTCGAACGCATTGAAGTAGTACAGGGGGCGGCGGCAGCTACTATCTATGGCGCCCAGGGGGCCAATGGGGTTATCCAGATTTTCACCAAGAAGGGAAGCAAGGGTAAACCCCGTATCTCTCTGTCCAGCAGCTACAGCGTTGCTAATCCTTTGAGGGGAGACTTTTCCTACGCTGACCTCCATGCCTATCAGACACTGGCTGACGGCCGCATCACCTCTGGTGGTGGTACGCCATTGCAGCAGGACGAATTTGGTGTATGGAGTTCCCCTTTGCTCCAATCCGAAGCCGATGCTAAGACAGACAATCCGTATGTTGAGCAAACCTATGACCTGTTCGATCAGATTTTCCGGGATAATATCCCGAACTATCGCACCAGCCTATCCATCAGCGGAGGTACGGACGCTGTCACCTATGCGATTACCGGTACCTTCAATGAGCAAGCCAGTGCCATCCGCGGCCGCAACCAGCGCTTCAATTTTGGCGCCCGTATCGGCTTCGAGTTATTTAAGGATTTCAACGTCAACATCGGGACCAGCTTTATTCGTGGAGATAACAATACCGGCGCTATCGTAGGCGCCGACAACGTTTTCAGCGCCATCGGCGCCGTGTCCACCACTTTTCCCTTTGTAGATTTTAGCTTCCGAAATAAAGATGGTTTTCTGATCGCCAACCCAACCGGCGATAATAGCGTGAATCCGCTGTTTACCGAAATCTATCGCCAGCGTACCGCCAACCTGATGCGCATCCTTCCGAACATCAACCTGAACTGGAAAGTGACGGACTTCCTGGAGCTGGATTACAAGTACGGCATCGACCATTATCGCGATGACTATCAGGACTTTATTGACAACCAGGCGCAAATCATCGGCGCTTCCAGCCAGGGTGGTATTGACCCGATCGTCGGACAGATCGACCAGCGCCTGCGGGAAGGTACGCTTCAAAACTCCATTCTCAGCAGTTACCTCCGCTTTGGCAACGAAGCGGGCCTGGAGTCCACTTCTCAAATCTCTTTCGACTGGCGGAAGCGGGACTTCAGCTTTGTGCGCGCTACCGGTACCGGCTTGCCACTTTACAAGCCGGTCACGCTGCGCGCTGCCGAACAGTCTAATATCGATGAGTTTATCGAAGAATTTACTACCTACGGGTTCCTGGTCAATGAGAAAATAGAATACCAGGGGAAAGTCGGTGTATCTGGTGGTTTGCGGGTTGACTGGTCTTCTGCCTTCGGGCAGGGTTCTGATCCCTTCGTCTTCCCACGAGGTGATGTATACGTCCGTTTGTCCGAATTTGACTTCTGGGGCATGAAATCTTCCATTCCCGAATTCAAGCTGCGCGCCGCCTATGGACAGGCTGGGGTACAGCCTGGTGCTTTCGACCGCATCGTCACCTTGAATGCCGGCCAGTTGGGCAGCGGTGGTTATCTGGCGCCCCGGCAAGACCAGACCAACCCCTTGCTTGATGTTCAGGTATCTAAAGAATTTGAAACTGGCATAGACGTTTCCTTTACTCCGGGCAATCGCAATTCAGGCCTGTTTAACTTCATCGGATTGAGCCTGACTTACTGGGACCGCACCAGCGAAGATGTCATTCGCGAAATCGGTGTGGCGCCGACAACCGGCGCAGAAACTATTCTGGATAACGCCATCACCCTGGCGTCTAACGGTTGGCAGGTTTCTTTGAACAAGTCCGTCTATTCCTCCAGCAATTTCAGCTGGAATTGGAGAACCAACTTCGGCCGCCAGAGAACTGAGTTGGTGTCTATCAGCAATGGCGTAGATATTCCGGTGGACGACAACTTTATCCTCACGCCGGGTGAACTGCTGGGTACTTTCCGCGGCGTACAGGCCTTGACCAGCCTGAGCCAAATGCGGGATGATGGAACTCCTTATCTGGAAGATCCTTCCAACTATGAGATTGTACCGGAAAGCGGATATGTAGTCAATAAAGATACTCGCCAGGTAGCCTTTACGGACGATGTCGTAGTTATTGGTAACGGTTTGCCTGACTTCAACATGTCGTTTATCAACGATTTTACGATAGGCAAGGCATTTAGCTTCGGCTTCCAGCTCGATTGGGTGCAGGGCTTTGATATTTATAACCAAACCCGGCAGTGGGGCTACCGTGACAACCTGCATGGCGATGTGGATAACCCGGTAACCATCAACGGGGAAACGGGGGCTTTTCTCAACTACTACCGCAGCATTTACAACACCAATCAGGCCAATTCGGCCTTTGTTGAAGACGGTTCTTTCCTGCGCCTGCGCAACGCGCGCATTGCTGTTGACTTTGCCAAAATCTTTACGATGGGTGGTTTCAACCGGGTGCAGCTCGAGCTGAGTGGCTTCAACTTGTTCACGATCACGGATTACTCCGGCTTCGATCCAGAGGCAGCTTCCGACTTGAATGACCCAACTCGCATCGGCCTGGACCAGTATGCGTTCCCGAACAGCCGCATCTTTCAGGTGGGGCTCAACCTTGGTTTCCAGTAAATAATCAACCAGATTAGTAAACGCCTTAAATAGATAATCATATGAAAAAGCTTTTAATAAAGTTCTTATTTGTCTTACCGTTGCTCGTACCGGTTGCTTGTAGTGACAACCTGAACGTAGTCAACCCCAACGAGCCGACCTTGGGCGTGCTCGATTCCGAAGAAGGATTCCTTCGCCTGATGCTCGGCACCTATGATGCCTTTGACGGCGTCACTTGTAATTTCCCCTGGATCGTTTCTGCCCACCACGAGTGTATGGGTGATGCTATTTATATTCCCTGGGGTAATTTTTCCTGGCGCTGGGCCAACCAACCTACAAAAATCATCCTGGATGATGGCACTGTAGTCACGCCGCCGGAAGGAGGTTCTCAGGCTCAGGAGTTGATCCTGCGCAACGACCGCGCCCAGGGAGACAACAACGCATTCTGGCTGGAATGGGCCTCTATGTACCGGCTCAATAACCATGCGAACCTCGTGTTGGCAAAGCTGGATGAAGGCAACATAGAATTTACCGGCGATGCAGCCACTAAGCAGTCTGTATCTCGTGCCTGGGCTCACTTCTGGAAGGGCTGGGCATACTCCCGCATCGGTTCCTTGTACGCCGCAGGCATCATTAATAATGAGTTTAGTGCAACCAACCCAGACTTTGTCAGCAATCAGGAGGTCATCGCTGAGGCCAACAGTCAGCTCGACCAGGCAATTAGCATCCTGCAAGGGGTTAGCGAAAGCACCGACTATACTACTTTGGTAGAACGGTCCATCCCCGATTTTATGCGGCCTAACGACGTGCCCAGCCCTCAAAGCTGGATTCGCATTATGAATACGCTCAAAGCACGCAACCTGCTGGTCAACAAAAAGGTACGGGATATGACCAATGCCGACTGGGAAGCCGTGCTAAGCCTGGCAGAGAATGGCCTAACTCCGGATGACAACATCCTTGCCTTGCGCACGGCCGATGAAAATGCTCTGTTCCGTACTTGCTTTACGCCTTACAGAGTAATGATCGGCTGGCATTTTGCCAGTGAGCGTTTGATTCAGGACTTCAAAGAAGGAGACAACCGCTTCGGCCGCAACTTCGCGGAGCTGGCTTCGCCCGATGTTAACCAACGGGGCAGGGGTATTCAGTACGGCGGCCGTTACGAATTCATCGCCATCGAAAACGGCGGGGATTACGGGACCACCATTTCCGGCCTGGCTTCCTTGCCGATCGGCGGTAGCTGGGAGGAAGCTTATCTGATGCGTGCCGAAGCCCTGATCAAGACGGGTAAGATTGATGATGGCCTGGCTCTCATCGACGAGGTGCGCACCGCTCAGGATGCCGGGCTAGACCCCGTCACCGGCACCGGCTTGAATGAAGAGCAGGCTTATGAAGAACTCAGAAGAGAGCGCCGTATCGGCCTGTTCTTGCGCGGCCTGCCCTTTTACGATGCCCGCCGCTGGGGCTTGACCGACCCGCTGGAAGAAGGCGGTGGCCGTACAGGATGCGTCGTACTCGATGCCGCCGGCAACCTGAACACCAATGCTACCTTTGACTACAACTATCTCGACTACTGGGGTGTACCCGATAATGAACTGGACTTCAACAAGCCGGCGGAAGGTGCTGCTAATGTAGATCCGATATAGGCATATATGACTTTAGAGCATGTTTGGAGGCCAAT
>JAGQXQ010000524.1 GCA_020436535.1 Phaeodactylibacter sp. | reverse complement strand
GTGACCGGATCGGGCGGCGGAAAGTACTGACTTATGCCGCTGTTTTATACGCCGTTTCCGCCATCGGTTCCGCTCTGGCTCCAAACTTTATTTTGCTGGTCATCGCCCGCATGATTGGAGGCCTGGGTGTAGGAGCGTCACTCATTATCGCTCCTATGTATATCGCCGAAATCTCTCCGCCCAAAATGCGGGGGCAGATGGTGTCCTTCAACCAATTGAATATTGTACTGGGTATAACAGTAGCGTTCTTCACCAACTACCTCATTCTACAGTTCGGTAAATCCGATGCTTCCTGGGCTCAAGCCCTGAAGTTTGATGAGTACAACTGGCGATGGATGCTGGGGTTGGAAACCCTGCCAGCCCTGCTGTACTTCTTCGGCCTGTTTCTGGTACCGCGCAGCCCCCGTTGGCTGATCATGAAAGAGGAATTTGACGAAGCCCTGGAAGTGATGAAAAAAGCCAGTGGGAATGAGGAAGCCATCAAGGAAATGGAGATGATTCGGAAAAGTATAGATGAGGAAACCAAAAAGGAAAAGGTGCCGGTTACCGAATTGTTCAAACCAGCAATGAAACTGGTGCTCAGCATTGGCATTGTGGTGGCGGTGCTGCAGCAGATCACCGGCATCAACTCCGTTTTCTTCTACGCCCCTATGATATTTGAACAATCGGGTATTGGTACGGACGCCTCTTTTTCCCAGGCCATCCTGGTAGGTGTTATCAACCTGGTGTTTACGATCCTGGCCATCGCCTTTATCGACCGCCTGGGCCGTAAACCGCTACTCATCGGCGGAGTGGCGGGTATTGCCATCTGCATGTTCCTGCTGTCCTACGGTTTCAACCAGGCCACCTACACGCTTACCGAGGAATCCACTAAAACCCTACCTCAGGAGATCGACCGCACCACTCTTCTTCCAATGCTGGGACAAACTTACAACAGTGACGTGGAGTTCAAAGCCGCAATATTGGACAACCTTGGAGAAGATGTTTCCAAGACTTACGAATCCAACCTGATCACCAGCGCCATCAGTATGAACCCCATTGTCATTCTGCTGGGAATCCTCGGCTTCGTTGCCTCCTTTGCCATCTCAATAGGGCCGGTCATGTGGGTGCTGTTCTCAGAACTGTTTCCCAATAAGATCCGGGGGGTGGCCATTTCTTTTGTCGGCTTCATCAACTCAGCCGTCAGTTTTCTGGTACAGCTGGTTTTTCCCTGGGAGCTGGCCACCTTCGGCAGCGCCACCACTTTTCTCATCTACGGTATGTTTGCAGTGCTGGGCTTTGTGTTCATCCTGCTTGTTGTGCCGGAAACCAAGGGCAAATCACTGGAGGAACTGGAGAAAATACTGGTGAAGGGATAATGTGCTGAAAAAATAAAAAATCATGAAAAAAACAATATTTCTAACGCTCCTTTCCTCCCTGCTCCTTTCCTGTACCTCTAATACGAGCCAGGAGAAGGTTCAAGGCCCGGTAAAAGCAGAGATCAAACAAGAAAACGGCAAATACCAACTCTATGTCGGCGGTGAACCCTTCTGGATTAAGGGCGCCGGCCTGGAATTTGGCAATGTGGAAAAGCTGGCAGAGCACGGCGGCAACTCCTTCCGCACCTGGAGAACGGACAATGGTAAAGAGTCTGGTAAAGAAGTCCTCGATCGCGCCCAGGCCAACGGCCTGTACGTCACCATGGGCATTGATGTAGCCCGTGAGCGTCATGGTTTCGACTACAATGACGAGGCCGCCGTCGCCGAGCAGTTCGAACGGATCAAAAAAGAGATACAGTTGTACAAAGATCATCCGGCTCTTATCATTTGGGCGATTGGCAATGAACTCAACCTGAGGGCCACTAACCCCAAAGTGTGGAATGCGGTCAACCAAATCTCCGAATACATTCACGAAGTAGACCCCAACCACCTGACCACCACCACCCTGGCCGGTATCGGCAAGGAATTGGTGGACGACATTAAAGAAAGAGTCCCCGATATAGATTTACTCAGTATACAGATGTATGCCGACCTGCCCAACCTGCCGCGCTATATTGAGGAATCTAACTGGCAGAAACCATATATGGTCACGGAATGGGGGGCCACCGGCCATTGGGAAGTGCCCAAGACAGAATGGGGGGCGCCAATCGAGCTCAACAGCAGTGCCAAAGCGGATGCCTACCTGGAACGATATCAAAAAGCGATCGAACCTCATAAGGATCAATGTATAGGCTCTTATGTCTTCCTCTGGGGGCAGAAGCAGGAACGCACTCCTACCTGGTACGGTATCTTCCTGGAATCGGGCGAAGAAACCGAATCTGTAGATGTGATGCACTATATTTGGAACGGAGAGTGGCCGGAGAACCGCACGCCCAGCCTGGACTCATTCTTGCTGGAAGGCCAAACCGCCTACGATAATGTCTATTTGGAAACAGGCAAAAGTTATACGGCTCAGGTGGCGTCCACTGACCCGGACGGCGACGCCCTGGAATACAAATGGGAGATCATGCCGGAAAGTAAAGACCTGGGGGACGGCGGTGATTTCGAGTCTACTCCCGAAGCCATTCCGGGCCTTTTTGAAGGAGAGCCGGCTGCTGAAGTTACATTTAAAGCGCCTTCCGAATCAGGAGCTTACCGGCTGTTTGTTTACGTGTTCGACGGGAAGGGGCATGCGGCCCATGCCAATATCCCGTTTTTTGTTAAGGATTGACCAGACAGAGATTGTGCAATAAGTTTAGTTGGACAGGATAAACAGGATTTTCAGGATTGGAGAACCCGGAATAAAACCATTTATGATGTTTCTAAAAGGCAAAAACCTGTTTTGCTGGTTTGTCTTTATACTTCTGCTACCGGTATACTCTATTGGGCAGCAAGCAAAAAGCAAGGCCGAACTCAGTCAGAAGGTAGAAGCCCTGCTTTCCAAAATGACCCTGGAAGAAAAGGCCGGGCAGATGGTCAACATCGGCCTGATGGCCCTGTGCGAGGGAGCATTCTACGGCGGGCAGGATACCATACGATTGGATTCCGCAAAGCTGTACCACCTGATAAAGGATCACCACATCGGTTCGGTCCAGAATATGGGTAAGTACCCTCTTACCATTGAAGAATGGCGGTACTTCATAGGGCGCATCCAGGAAGTAGCCCAAAAGGAAACCCGCCTGGGCATCCCGGTTATTTATGGCATCGACGGGGTGCACGGCGCCAACTATACCGTGGGTTCTACCCTCTTTCCCCATCAGCTCGGGCTGGCCGCCACCCGCAACCCTGCCCTGGCTGAGGCGACCGGGCGGATCACCGCCTATGAAGCCATGGCCTCCGGCATCCCCTGGGTGTACGGGCCCAATCTCGACGTTTCCAAACAACCACTGTGGGGGCGTATCTCCGAAACCTTCGGTGAAGATACTTACATCACTCAGGTGTTGGGCGACGCCTATATTCGCGGCGCTCAGGGAAATGGCCCGGGAGGCCCTTACCAGATTGCCGTTTGCCCTAAACACTTCCTTGGCTACGGCACGCCGTTCAACGGCAAGGACCGCTCCCCTGTCTACCTGCCGGAGCACTTGCTGCGGCAGTATTACCTGCCGCCCTTTGTATCCGCCATTCAGGATGGAGCGCCGTCGATCATGATCAATTCCGGTTCGGTCAATGGCGTTCCCTGCCATATCGACAAATATCTGATCACAGATCTGCTCAAAGGAGAACTGGCCTTTGAGGGCGTCGTCATCTCCGACTGGGCCGATATCATGAACCTGGTCGAGGTGCACCGCGTGGCTGAAGATGAGAAAGAAGCCGTCCGCCTGGCGGTCAATGCCGGCCTGGATATGTGCATGGAGCCCTACGACGAAAGTTTTGCTGTAAAAGTAGTGGAGCTGGTGAAGGAAGGGGCCGTACCCCTGGCCCGGATCGATGATGCAGTGCGGCGCATCCTCACCCTTAAGATGAAGCTCGGCCTGTGGGGCCACGCGATGTACCCCGTAAGTGAATATCCGGATTTTGCCTCGGAATCCTTTACCGCATCCAGCTTTCAGGCCGCTCTGGAAAGCCTGACCCTGCTGAAAAACGAGAACAACCTATTACCACTTTCTAAAGAGGCAAAGGTACTGGTCACCGGCGTAGCCGCCAACTCTATGAACTACCTCAACGGCGCCTGGTCGCGCACCTTCAGCGGACAGGAGACTGACTATAACGACGAAGAGAAACTCACCGTTCTGGAGGCGCTACAGGCCAAACTTGGCAAAGACAAGGTAGCCTATGTTCAGGGAACGGATTACGAAGCAGACATCAATACGGCGGAGGCCGTTCGGCGGGCCAATGAAGCCGACGTCATCATCGCCTGCCTGGGCGAACGCCCGGCGACGGAAAAGCCCAGCGACATAGAAGACCTCTCCATGCCTGCCGCTCAACGAGAACTGGTGAAGGCCCTGGCCCAAACCGGCAAGCCCGTCATCCTGGTACTGCTGGAAGGGCGCCCCCGGGTGATCAGCGATATAGAGCCCCTGGCCAGCGGCATCCTGATGGCCTACTATCCCGGCAACGAAGGGGGAAGGGCCATCGCCGAGGTACTGATCGGGCGATTACAATCCCAACGGAAAATTGCCTTACACCTACCCCCGGCACACGGGCTCGCTGTTTGCCTACGACCACCTTCGCTCCGAAGAACGGGATATCAACTGGGGCTTCAATGCCTTTAACCCACAATTTGAATTCGGGTTCGGCTTATCGTATACCACCTTTGCTTATGACAAGCTGGAGAGTGAGCCCCCCGAGAGATGGGAGCCCGAAGATAGCCTGCACGTATCGGTACAGGTAACCAACACCGGAGACAATAGCCGGCATGGAATGTGTACAGCTGTTCCTCACAGACAAGGTGGCAACTGTATCTCCGCCCGTTAAACAATTAAAGCGGTTTGAGAAGATTCAGCCTGGAACCGGGAGAAAGCCGGATCGTGCAGTTTAGCCTCAGCGTAAAGGGCCTGCAATTCGTCACGCCCGCTAACCAGTGGATCGCCGAAGCCGGGCAGTTTGTGGTAACTATTGATACGCTTACGCAAGAATTTAGCCTGAAACAAAATATTGAATCAGGAGGGGGCGCCTCGGTGACCCGCCACCTGATTATTCCTAAAGCGAAAAAAGCTCTACAATTATGAAGAATACAAAAATCCTAATCGGAAAAACTCAACAGCAGAATCAACACAAAAGAAATCGACGGCCAATACATCAGCGTTGATGGCGAAGACTTTCTACCAAATCCGCCATTACGATCAGATGCGCCCCTTTTTTATGACCATTGTCAGCGACTCCGACCATTGGTTGTTCATCTCCAGCAACGGAGGCCTGACGGCGGGCCGCCGCAATCCGGAAACGGCTCTTTTCCCCTACACTACGGACGATAAAATCCACGACGCTACCGAAACCACCGGCAGCAAAACGATCCTGCTGGTGAGCAAGGAAGGGAATACCTATCTGTGGGAACCCTTTTCCCAGCGGTATCAGGGCGTCTATGCCATTCAGCGCAATCTTTACAAAAACACCCTCGGCAACAAGATCATCTTTGAAGAGATCAACGAAACCCTGGGGCTCGAAATTCCAATACGGCTGGTACAGCAGCGAGGCCTACGGCTTTGTGCGGAAGGCCAGCCTGGAGAATGTCGGCGAAAAGAGCCTGTTGAAGTTGACATCCTGGACGGCATTCAGAACCTGCTGCCCTACGGCGTGGACAAAAACCTGCAGAACGAACGCAGCACCCTGATCGACGCCTACAAAAAGAACGAGCTGCTGCCGGAAACCGGCATCGGCCTATTCCTGCTCAGCTCCATCCCGGTCGACAAGGCGGAACCCAGTGAAGCCCTGAAAGCTACCACCGTTTGGAGTACAGGGCTTGATAATAAACGACACCTGCTCTCCAGCCTGCAACTGGATAACTTCCGGCAAGGCGGCGCCATTCAGCCGGAAGAGGACGTCCGTGCAGAGCGGGGCGCCTATTTCATCAATAGTACATTGAGCCTGGCGGTAGGAATAAACCAGGAATGGTATGTAGTGGCTGAGCTCCAGCAAGGCCCGTCGGATGTTGCAGCATTGGAAAAAATGCTTCAGGAAGGCGGTGATTTACCCCGCCGGTTGGAAGCCGATATCGCCAAAGGCAGCCGAAATCTCACCCGCATCGTGGGTAGTGCCGACGGACTGCAGCAGACCAACAACCCGGAAGCCTCCTACCGCCACTTTTCCAACGTCCTTTTCAATCTGATGCGGGGCGGCGTATTCGTCCACAATTACGACCTCGAAAAGGCTGACCTGCTCCGTTTCATCCAAAACACCAACAAGCTACTATACCAGGATTTCAAAGCCTTCTTTGACGCCTTACCGGACCGGATTGCCTACCCCGAGTTGCTTTCCCGGGCCGCCGGTGAGGGACAGCCCCAATTGCAGCGCCTCTGTTCGGAATACCTGCCTCTTACCTTCAGCCGCCGACACGGCGACCCCAGCCGTCCCTGGAACCGTTTCTCTATCGAGATCAAAGAGGAGGATGGCTCCCAAAAACTGTACTACCAGGGCAATTGGAGGGATATCTTTCAGAACTGGGAAGCCCTCGCCCTCTCCTACCCCGGTTTTATCGAAAGTATGATCAGCAAGTTCGTCAACGCCTCCACTATGGATGGCTACAACCCCTACCGCGTTACCCGAGACGGGATCGACTGGGAGGTGATCGAGCCGGATGACCCCTGGTCTTACATCGGCTACTGGGGCGACCACCAGATCATCTACCTGCTGAAACTGCTGGAGCTGAGCCGCAAACACCACCCCGAAGCGCTGGACACTCTGCTTACCCGGCCATTATTCTCCTACGCCAACGTGCCCTACCGGATCCGTGCCTACGAAGAGTTACTGAAAAACCCCTATGATACCGTCGATTTCGACGATGAGCTGGAAGCGGTTATCCAGGACCGCGTAAAACGAATGGGCGCCGATGGAAAACTAGCCCTCGATACTCAGGGGCAGGTCTATCTGGTTAACCTCACCGAGAAGCTGCTCGTTTCGGTGTTGGCCAAGTTCTCCAATTTCATTCCAGAGGGAGGGATCTGGCTGAATACCCAACGCCCGGAGTGGAACGACGCCAATAATGCGCTCGTCGGGCACGGGGTATCCATGGTAACGCTGTACTATATTTATCGATTCCAACTGTTTTGCCAGGAGCTCTTCCGGCAGGTAGATCTGCCCATTGAGCTATCCGAAGAAGTGGCGGATCTATTGGAGGCCATCACGCACACATTTGACCAACATCAGAAACTGCTCGAAGGGCCCATCTCGGATAAAAACAAAAAAATCATCCTGGATGCCCTCGGGCAGGCCGGCAGCCAGTACCGTCAAACCATCTACCACAAAGGGTTTTCGGGAAAGAAAAAACAAATCAGCCCAAAGGAGTTGCAGCACTTCTTCGGCCTTTCCCTGCAGTTTGCCGGCCATTCTATCCAGGCTAATAAACGCCCTGACCATCTGTATCACGCCTACAACCTGGTGAAAGTTAAAAGCGACGAGGAGCTTTCTATTGGCTACCTCTACGAAATGCTGGAAGGCCAGGTAGCTGTGCTCAGCTCGGGCTACCTCCCGGCCAGTGAAAGCGCCGAGCTGTTGCAAGCCCTGCGCAAAAGCAGCCTGTACCGCAAAGACCAGCACAGTTACATCTTATATCCGGATCGACAGCTGCCCCGGTTTAAGCAAAAGAACAATATTCCGCAGAAAATTGCCGAAGAGTCCGCTCTGATTCAAACGCTGCTGGCTAAGGGCGATCATCGCCTGGTGGAGAAAGATGTATTCGACAAGTATCACTTCAACGGCAGCTTCAACAATGCCCAAAGTGTAAAAAAGGCTCTACAGCAATTGAAGGACGAAGGCTACGCCAAACTCGTAGAAAAGGATGAAAAGCTGCTCCTGGATGCCTTCGAACAGATCTTTGACCATCAATCCTTTACCGGGCGCTCCGGCACATTCTTTGGTTATGAGGGATTGGGCTGCATCTACTGGCACATGGTTTCCAAATTGATGCTTGCTGCCCAGGAGAACTATCAGTGGGCAGCGGAAAGGGGTGAAAACCCCGAAGTAGTTGAACAGCTGGCAGGACATTACTATGATATCCGCGAAGGCATTGGCTTTAACAAAACCCCCGAAGAATACGGAGCATACCCCAGCGACCCCTATTCCCACACTCCCGGTAATGCCGGCGCTCAACAACCGGGCATGACGGGGCAGGTAAAGGAAGACATCTTATCCAGGTTTGGAGAGCTGGGCACCCTGGTTCAGGAAGGCAGGATTCATTTTAACCCCAGCCTGCTCTGCAAAGAGGAGTTTCTGAGACAACCCACGACTTTTAAATACTACGATATTCAAGGCGAGGAGCAAGCCTTGGAACTGCCGGCCGGTAGCCTGGGTTTCACCTACTGCCAGGTGCCTGTCGTTTATAAAATGTCGGACAAAAGTGGAGTGACACTGGTCCATAGGGATGGAACCGCCCAGGTATCAGAAAGTCTGGAGATCGGCAAAGCAGACAGCAACCGCCTCTTCAGCCGCAGCGGAGAAATTGTCCGAATAGAAGTGCGCCTGCTGCCGGGGCTGGAAGAGGCGCCAAGGCTGACGGGAATGTTGGGCCTCTGATAAGCAAAAAGGCTATAAAGAATATTATTTCTTTCTATCCATATCATCCTGTAAAAATGTAGACATACAACCCGCGTTAAGTGAAAGACAAGGGAAAAATGAGAGGGAGTTGGAAGTTGGCGGCGCTTGTTTTCCTTCTTCCATATTTGGCTTTCAGCCAGGACCTTCAACAATGGAGGTACTTCGGCCCGGAAGACGGTATGGGTATGGCCTTTCACAAGATCATCCAGGATCATTACGGGTTCATCTGGTGTACTTCTTCCAACGGCCTTTACCGGTATGATGGTTATCAGTTTAAAGCCTTCAAAAAATACGTTACCCATTCCAGCCCCATTCGCTCCGATTTCATCTGGGATATACTGGAAGATGGCCAGTACAATATCTGGCTGGCGACCTATGATGGCGGGGTTAATAAATGGGAAAGAAAAACCGGGCAGTTTTTCTATTACCGGCATGAGCCCGGCAACCCCAACAGCCTGGCTTCTGACAATGTCCTTCGAATGATGATGGACAGGGAGGGATCCCTGTGGCTCATTGTTGAGCGGAAAGACGGAGTGCCGGTGCTGGACCGGCTGGACCCGGTAAGCGGCAGAGTTCAACACTACCGGTATCAGCCCGAAAATGCCCTTTCCTTAAATTCAGACTCCATTTCCATCATTTCCCTTTCGGGCAGCCCCTTACAGCCTATGATCCAGGATCAGGAAGGCCAGATTTGGGTGGCCACCCGGGGAGGACTGAATCTGTACGTCCCCAGTGGAAATGGTTTCCGCACCATACCTGGCCCCTGGCCCGGCCGGGATGAACATATCATCCACTTGTACGAATCTCCGGCCGTTCCGGGCCTTATCTGGATACTGACGGCCTCCAAAAATCTCGCCAGCGGCCATGTCTACCAGCTGGAAAGCAAAAGCCAGTCTATAGACAGCGTGCCTTTACCCATTGGCGGCGGGCTCACCAATGCCCCAACGGGCATTTATCAGCCCGCCGGACAGCCGGATGAGTTGTGGTTATCCTCCCGGGAGCTTTGCCACATCAACCTGAAAGACGGCTCCACCAAACGATATGTCCCGGAATTATCTTCCAATGCTTCGTTATGGCAGGGGCTGCGGGATTCTCTGTTTTTTCTTCACCCCGGCCCCACCGGGCAGCCCTGGATGCTGCCGATGAGTTTTCCACCGGTAGGCCATACTCGCGGCAGTGAAAAATTTTACTTCCGCAATGGCTTCTACCAGTTAGATGCCTCTACAGACAAGCTCAGGCTAATAAGCGACAACCCCACCACTCAGCCCGCGCCGGCATTTGGCATGGTGCTTTCTGCCGGCAGCAGTCAGAATGGGGATACCTGGATCGGATGCTTTCCTGGTTTTTACCAACTCCGGCAGGAGAAACCAGGGCAACATTTCCAGCCTTCTTTTAAAAACATTGAACTATGGGAACCTTCTCTCGACCCAACCAACCTCTCCGCCTGGGCAGCTATTGAGCGCCCGGCCGGTATCCTATGGGTAGCCACTTTCAAAGGAGGCCTCCAGCGGATCAACCTGCAGAGTGGAGAACTCGTCTCTTTTCGTCATCAACCCGGAGATCCCAAATCTATTGCAGACAATAATATATTTGCCCTCTATGCCGATGAACAAGAAGGGCGGCTGTGGATAGGCACTGAAGCGGGCCTGGACTGGATAACCCTGGATGAGCTGGACCAGGATACTCCCCATCCGGTTTTTCACCACCTGCACTCGGATGAACGGCTGGGCCGGCACTCGATCACCTCCATTACACGAGGCCCGGATGGTTTGATATGGATCGGCACCACCCAGGCAGGGCTTTTGCTATTTGACCCCGACAATGAACGGGTTGTCGAACAATATAATGCAAAGGCGGGGCAGGTAGGCGCCCTAAACCGCTCTTACATCAATACCGTATTTACAGATAGCCGCGGCCGAAGCTGGGTCGCCACCGGCATGGGCGGCCTCTGCCAGGCCCTTGCCACTGAAGAAGGCCAGGAGAGTTTCGCCTTCCAGTGCCACCTCGATGGCATGTACATCGTCGATATATTCGAAAATGCCGACGGTAAACTATGGTTGGCGGCGATGAACTATGGCATCGCCATATTCGACCCGGAAACGGGAGATCATGAATTGTGGAACATGGAAAATCACCTGGCCCGCAACAGTGTGCTGGGCATAGAGCAGGACAAAAAAGGGATGATCTGGTTTACCTCTCTGGGCCTCACCCGTTTTGACCCTCAGTCCAACGTGTTCCGGCC
>JAGQXQ010000100.1 GCA_020436535.1 Phaeodactylibacter sp. | reverse complement strand
GCTGAATTGATCCAGCGATACCGCAACTTTATCAACGGGCAACTGGCCTTCATCAAGTTCATCCGGGGAGAAGGGGATAAAGATTATCTGCGGTTGTTTAAACGGTTTCAACCGCGGGGGTATTAGTCTCCCCTAACCCCTCCGAAGGAGGGGGATTTCAGACGTGGGCTTCTCAGTCGAGCCTCCATGTCGATGGCTGTTCGAATGCAAATGCTTTACCTACATCCAATTGTGTCAAAGAACTCTTTTTTCTCACTTTCCATACATATTGGCTAACCTCGGGCGCCCATTTTCTATTGGCGTGCGAGTTGTCAACCGTTTTCCACTGCCGAAGCCTCCTCTCTCCTGCGTTCCTCACGGGGCTTATCCTGCCGCACAACAACCCTAGCCGACACCTGCCAGCCGAAGCCGGTGCTGACGCCGCGCCCCAGGGCAATGCCCGAAGGCAACAGCAAATTGGCGTCGTAGGTGATGTTGAAAGCGATCATGGGGGCGCCATGCAGGCGCACTTTCTTCATGAACTGTATCTCGTGGAGGTTGACTTTCAGCCGTTCGGGCAGGGCGGTAGCCCAAAACGTTGCAGAGAAGCCGAGGAGGTACTCTTACTACTCCAAAACCCCGGCCTCTTCCCGAATCGCTTCCTGCAGGTCTCGCTTCAACTGCTCGAAGTTGTAATCCTCCACCGTTCGGCTGAGCCCACGCCGGAGCCTGGCCCTGGCCTGATCCAAAACCTGGAAGATCAGCTCTTTGTAGAGTTCAATTGCTTCCAGAAAGGTGCTTCCCAGGATTTTATCCAAATCCACTTTCACTGCGGCTTCCAAGATCTTTTTGACGGGATCGTAATTGATGGCAGGCTTGTGGAATTTACTGTCGTAATCCTGATGGATAGCGTCAATGATGATCACTTCGATAGCCGGGCCGTATTTTTGGGGCTGGTTGATGGACCGGCAGGCGGAGTAGACGGTGTGGAGGGCGTCCATAATGTGGGCGGGCAGGGTGTGGTGCTGGAGGTCGATCACCTGGGAAAAGAAGAAGTCGGTTTGTTTCATGATCTTAGTTTTTATCTGTGCGGTTGTAGGGAGGGAGGATTAATTTGGCCTCTGGTTTTTGACTCTCGGGCAGGTATTTATAACCCCGGATGAGTTTAAGCTCGATTTTGTGGCATTCCTCCTTTGGCCCTACATAATTGGTATACAGCCAGACATTATGTTCTTGCCGGAAAGCTCTGGAATGACGGTCATTATCATCCTGGCAGGTGTGCCCGATATACCAAATCTCTCCTTTCTTCAAAGTTACAAAAGGAATGCCGGGCGGGCAACTCAAACATTCATATATTCCGTCTTCCAAAGCATAGAGGATATACTGAATGCAATGCTCAAATTTTTCATCCACTTCTTTTTGGGAGGCTTTGTATGCCTCCAATTCCTGAGGGCCAAGTGACTTTTCAATGCCTTCAATGGTTAATGCCTTTTCCTGATAGCCAGACATCAATTTCCAAACAATAGCCACAAGTACTAGTAAAGCCAGTAGGAATGGAAAAAAGTCAATGGGTGGTTTGTAATTACTCGTTTTCCCTGGCCGAAGGGCATCAATAGGAGGATAGCCAACTCTTTCTCGCGTTAGGAATAATTGCTTCATATCAATAGAGATTTTGCTCCCGGATGGCAAAACCATTTATTTCGCTAAGCCCGATTCCATTACCTCACGGCTCAATATCATTAATGAGGTCACACATTTTGACCTCCAGTACCAATGCAATTGTTTTCAGTTTATCCAAACGGGGCTGGGCTTCATTGTTGCAATACCTTACCACCGTCCGGTAGTTGATCTTTGTCTTATCGCTGAGCCACTTACGGTTTCGTTCGATTTCAGTAAGCCTTTCGTCAATACGGTTCAATCGTTCCGGAAATTTGGACTTCCCTTTACCTGGCATGCCTTTTTAGGCGTGAAAATCAGGCGTTGAATGGTTTTGTTGGGCGTAAGTTAGGGTTTGTGACGTAAAAAACATAAAAAAATGACAAAAAATACACAAAATCAGTAATTATGACAATTACTTCTTTTGTAAAAGGAATGATGCGGCGCAGGGTAGGACAGGCGCTCCAAAGGAGGGGGGATGGCTAATTCTAATTAGGGCTCCTGAGCAGGGCCCTGAAGTAACGCCTCCCCCAAGTGGCCTGCCTGAGCAAAGAGGTGTCGTTTCCCGAACGGAAATGCCTTAATTGCATCCAATTGTGTCAAAGAACTCTTTCCTGCTTTCCTCACACCCGGTACGCCTCTATAAAACCCACTAGTTCCTTGAGGCGGGCGTAGAGAGCGAATTTGGAGTTGGCAGCGTGGGCGCGGGCGCGGTTGTCGCTTACCCAGCTAAATTGGTTGCCGTAGTGAAGGATGTAACAGGCCGAACGGCTGACGCAGTAATCCATCTGAATTATCCTGTCGTTCCGTTTCTTTTCCTGGCTGATCCGCAAGTTTGAACTTTCTGCATCTTGCTCGTCCATCAAGTCTGTGTTGTCAAAAACTATGATCTTGTAGTTATCAAAACCTGTTTTTTTGTCCCAGGTGCAGACATCTACTTGGGTAAAGGCAAATTTTGCGAAGAAGTCTTCCAGTTTTTCTACTTCTCTATGGTCGTATGTGATGGCTAATATGGGGGTCCCATCCTTGTTCCAACTAAGAGCCCTATCGGTATCAGCAGATTGAAAATTGCGGCTTAGCTGAGTGAGTTCATGTATAATGGATTGCCGCCTGTCAACGTAGGCATCCCATTCTATCAATTCCTTGAGGTGTTCATCCTGCAGTTGGTTGTATTCTGTTTTCAGAGCAGATAACGCCTTCTGATGGGTATTGCTCTCCAGCAAATGCTGAAGTAGTTGAAAGGCCAGTACCAGTTGGCCTTTTTGAAGGAGTTGGAGGATGGTTTGCATATCATTATCTATTTGAAACTGCGGAAAGCTACCTGCACCAATTTCTTCTTCTTGTTGAAAGTAGTCTGCACCCTGATGATCTTACCTTCTTCCATTGGATTGCTATACCCCATCAGTTCCATTTCCGGAGAATAACCGGGAGTTACATATACTTTGACCCTATTAGGGCGGCCCGCCCTGGTGACGACCGCATCCAATTCCGGCGGTTTTTTATAATTGATCGGCTTGTCATAGTATTCGGGTTCAACTGGCGTGCTGGGCTCTTCTTCCTGCTGGCCAATCAGGCCCGCATCACTTAAGGTGGCCGTTTCCAACGCCGACATTTTTTCTCCTTCCTCAAACAACTCCACCCATCCCATGGGCTGTATCACCTCCGCCAATTCCACCAATCGTTTGGATTTGGGAAAACGGTCCGGATTGGGCACGTATTTGCTTTTGTTTCCCGGTTTATTGCCCAGGTCGAATTTTGCCATCACCTGTTTAAAAAGGGCTTTGCGTTTTTCGTCGGCCAGAAAGTAGAACAACCCGGTCATGCCGTCAAAGCCGGTGGCGTAGCCCAGGTGCATCAGTTTATGATCATCACGGGAAAACACCGGACCAAAACCGGCTCTTATGCGGCTGGTATACTGATCCCTGTTGTCGTTTTTCTCAAAGTGTTCCAGCCATTGGCGGTGGGCTTGGAGCTGAGCCTGGTTCAGGGTTTTCAGGCAATGGTAGAGGTGAGCGATCACCTTTGCCTTTTGTTGTTCTTTGTTGGCAGGGCTCAGTTCTGAGAGTTGGATGCCGAACAATTGCCGGACTTTTTCTTCAATATTTATCCAGTGCAACTGGCCGTTAGACTCCACCGCTCCGTTTTTGAGCAGGGGTTTGAGCTGCACTAGAAAATCGATGTCGAAATCTATTTCGGCCTGGATCACTGTGCCAGGGCTGATGATCTCGGCGTAAGACGTTTGCCGTTGCTGGGTAGCTTCGAAGTAAGATTTGGACCTGTCTCTGCTCTGTTTTTTCTCGACCAGGTAGATGTTGATCTTGGCCAGGCTCAGGGCTTGTTCTTCTCCCAAAGTATGCCCGTCGGTACAACGGACCAGCTTGAAGAGGTCCATCTTTTCATCGTCCGCTTTCACCTTCCCGGAATGGAGGTCTTGAGTGGCGCAGTAAAAGGCCTCATGGATAAGTGGCAAGGCAAAGCGCTCCTTTTTTGGCCGGCTGTCCTGCAACTGGCTTTGGACGATGCGTTCCACCTTTGCGCTTTGGGCGTGTTGCGTGAGGTAGTGGTAGAATACTGCCGTGCGAATGGCGCCTTTAATGGATGAGCCCGGCAGCAGTGGCCGGCCGCTGCCATTCTTAATGGCTTCCCGCACCCGCCCGAGCGGGACGGCCCTGGCGCCGCTATGCCTCCGCCGGGTAAATTCGTCGATGGTGACCGGCGCGCTGAAAATGCCGTTTTCCGGCGTGTTCAGGTATTGCTCAAACGCTCTCTCCTTCTTTACTTCCGCATCTTCACAAAAAGCATAGGGGTTGATCCCATCCGCCATAGCGGAAAGGGCGCGGTTGTCGCGAATCTCCCGCATGCCCCGGTATTGATCACTGATCCATCTGGCAAAAGCGATGGGGCCCTCTTTCTTTCCTATATTTTCGGTTACAAAGCGCAACATTTGCTCCTGAGTGACCCGGTAAAACCGGTTGCGGCTGGCCAGGGCAACATAATCCAACGGCGCCAGCTCTTCGCCGGTGCCAATATGAACCGGGGTAAGGGTGCGAAGCCTAATTTTCATGGGTAGGGATTTTTACTTTTATCATAAATCCATGGCCGTACTGGGTAATGGAGTGCCCTTGTTCGTGCTCGCCGGCGTAAGCATTCCTGCCCCACACTTCCTTATCCGAAAGGATGGGGATGACCGAACCTTCTTCGAAGTACAGCACTGGTTTTTTATTGTGGGCCGCTTTCCAACCCTGGCGAACTACTGTTTTATAATTGAGGACGGGGTCTTGAGACTTTTCCAGTTTTGACAACTCCTCCGGATTCGGGTGATAGAGGGAAAGAGCCATAAGCCCATTGGCGTCGCTGGGTTCGTGGATGTCGAAGTCCTCCCATTCCATGTCAAAACGCCCTTTGCCGATGCTGCGGTCGCCGCCGATACCCAGGTGCTCCAGCAAGCGGAGTACGCTTTCCAGCAGATCCGTATTGCCGGTGGCCAGAAAGTATAACCCGGCATTTTGTTTTCTTTCCTTTTCCAAAACATAGCGCTCTTCGGTATGGAAGAGCTGTCCACGGTTATTGGCGGTTAAGGTGCTGCCCACCAAACGGTCGATGGTATTGTGCGTCATCGGGCGGACTTCTATCGCCGGGTTGCCGGCCAGTTGCTTGGGGGCCTGGGTGATGCCGCAAAAAGCGTATTCAAAATGCACTTTACTGATCCACTGATTGTCGCCCGCTGTTTTCCAGCGCCGCATTTGTTGCTTCTCTTCTTCGTAGGATTTGCCCGCGCTTTCCTTATAGTATTCAACCGGCCGGATCGGCGGCGGCAAAAATGGAACCCGTTGATTGTTTTTTTCTAAGAAGGGAAAGGCCGAGGAAATGTAAAAGGGCTTCACATCTGTGTCCCGTGTATGGTAGCTTTCAAGGAACGCTTCCAAATAGTCTTTTCCATAAAGCATTCGCATTCCCCAGCACAAGGCGCCCCAAAGGGTATCCGAGCGCATAGCCGCCCTGAAGCTGCTATGCGGCTTTAAGTAAATGATCTTGCATTGCATCAGCCGGGGAATTTGATTTCGGTAATATCTTCCAGTTTCAATTTGGGGTTTTCCTCCACTTTCCTGGATTTTTCCCATTGTTCATTTCCTTCCAGGTAAGCGTCCGCGCTTATCCAGATGGGCTCCTCCAGCAAAAAGGCGATCTTGCCGTATCCCCGGCTTCCGCTTTTGCCGATCGCGGAAGATTCCAGCAGGCGCAGGCCGGCCAGGATGTGTTTGAGGTCCTTATTAACGGCAGCAGCGGTATCGCCGTTCAGGCCGTAGGCCGTGTACACCATTTCAAAATTGAATTTGGAGCCTTCAACTACCCGTTCGATAAAGCGGGGGTTAGCGGCTGAGGTCAGGCGGTCGATCGTATTCTCGGCTTTATACTCCGTGTAGTTGGCGTCGGAGCCCAGGTTGTCCCACATTGCTTGGGTCTCTTCATCGGGCAGGGCATCCCTGACGATGAGGCGGGTCAGGCCGATGTTTTTGAGCCGCTTTACATTTTCGCGAAAGGCTTCATCTTTGATTTTTTTCAGTTCTTTTTCATCATTGGCAGCCTGCTTAATATCGGCGCCGATGCCAAACATCCGGACGATGTCTTCCGTAACGGAGACCTGGCCGAGCTGCCCATCTACGGGGTGCGCTACTGCTCCGGTGATGTATTCCAGCAAATGGCGCATTTTGCCCTTCAGCGAACTCCCCGGAATATAAGGGTAATCCGTATTGGCCGAGCGGACGACGATGGAGTCGACCCCGCCGATTTCCATTTTTTCTTTACTGCCACCGATGTGCAGGCCGGTCAGGCACTCTATTTTGCCCCGGAGAATGAGGTTGGCTTTGAATTCTGGCGCTATGGTTATTTCTGGCATGATCTATATTTTTGCTGCTCGAAGCGGGCGTTTCAAGCTATTTGGATTCAAAAAATTTGTGATAACCGACGACGCTTTCCATCAGCGCGAAGAATTTCTGGTAAGCGCCATCTTTGTCTTTAGCGTTATCTACCGCATCTACTGCTGCTTCCACCAATGGAAAGAAGTTGTAGCGGACACTGCGCTGCCGGCCGGCGGCATAGGCAATCTTAGGCTTTAGGAAGATGAGCTGCATTTTCAGCTTTTCCATTTTTTCTTTCTTTTTCGCTTCATCCCGTTCCCGTTGGGCTTGTTTGTACAACGTCCGCATTTTCTCTATGGCGGAAAAAACGTTGCGCAACTGGTGGGTTTTCAGCCGGTCCTTCTGGACAAAAGTGCTGGCGCTGTCTTTGGCCAGCTGATTGAGTTCCTGTGCCTGGATGGTGTCAAAATTGAGGTCCTCCGGTTTCATAGGCTATTTACTTTTGGTTTTATAAAGCGCCATGTGTAATGGTATGGTGTAATGATCAAATTCTTTTTGTCCTTCTTCCTGCTCGCTGCTGGCTTTTTGCAGGAGTTCCTTAATCAACTCGCCGGCTTCATCCAGGACGGCTTTTTGCATTTCTCCCTGGCCGTAGCCATGGCGGGCCAGCAGGCCGTGCAGGCTGGCGATGACCCGGTACCGCTCGAAAGTCTGCCCTCGCGAGGACTGAATGATCCGCAGGAAGCGGCGCAGCATCGACCGGCGGATCTTGCGCCCTTCGGCTGACTCTCCCTTTGGCAGCACCTTGCTGAGCTTTTCTTCAAATACTATCATTTCCTTAAAGTCCGCCCAGGGCAGAGTGTGTTGGAAAAGGTGCAGGGCATTCTTTTTTTTATCTTCTTTCTTTTCCTCCTCAGCCGGGTAGTGTTTGGCGGCTTTTTCCACCCTTTCCCCATCCTTCGCCAGGCGGGGAATCGGATAATGCGGGTTACAGATAAAAATCCCGGCGCTGAAGCTAACCTGCCGGTTGCCACAGGTGAATCGTTGAAATTCCTTATTTAGCGTATCGGCAAAATGGATGGTGTTGAGCCAGGAGCCGATCACAAATGCATCGTCGCCGCCGGAGTAGGTGACATAAAGGTGGTGCGCCTCCGCCAGCTTGTTGAAATAACCGCCAAAGAAGAGTTGGAATTCTCGGCTCAGGCTCAGGAGGCGCTCCATTGTATTTTCTTCCTTTTTCCCCAGGCCATGGGCGAAGATGACGCCCAGGTCGTCTACGTCGAGGCGCATGACGCCGAGCTGATCGTGAGTCAATGTCGGCTCTTTGTCTACATCCAGCTTGGCCAGGTCCTCAAAAAGCATAACGTTGCCGTTCTTCGCAGGAGGGGTAAACTTAGAATCATCTATATAGATCGGGGCGTAATTGCCCACAAAGCGAAAGCCGTAGGCGATATCCAGCCCTAAACTTGAAAAAGTATCAACTGTTTCCAGCAAATCAGGGTTATTGAGGGCAATTATTTTCAAGTGTTCAAGTTGCTGAAAATCAGCTTTATTAGCTCCTAAAAAATCGTACAACTCCTTTCTCAGTTCCTGCTCATCTTCATTATTATTCTGCTGCTTTTCTTTAATAATATAAAAGTGTTTCCCCAAAAAACTTAAACAAGTAATCGCGGGATAATAATCTTCCCGAACTTTATACATCAATCCTGTCAACGCCTCCTTTCTCCCGCCAACCTCCAAAATATACCGGGCGTAAGGCGCCAGTTGGCCTAACCTGATCTCTTCATTTTCCTGGCGAGTATTCTGAACATCCTCCAGTTTTTCAAAATGCTCAAAAACTTCCGTTAGATAAGTATGGTAGCGGCGTTGCTTGGTGTCTTCCAGCTTTCGGTGAACCTTTTTGTAATTTTCCGAAAAATTTTGTCCGATATTCCCTTCGCATTTCACACAGGCCGTCAGCAAGCTGAGTTGTGGGCCTACCTCGTCGAGCAAGCCCAGGTTGATCTTTTTCAGAAGGGCATTTAGCTTCTCGGTTAGTTCGCCGTTATTCGGCAACAACAAGGTAAAATGGCCGCCACCCACAAAAAGTATGTTGGCTTGCTCCAGGCCCAACTCCTCCACAATGCTCTCGGCAATGACCTGATTGATGAAAGCAACCAAAAAAGACCGGCCGCGCAGCTTCTTGGAGGCTTTTACCGCATCTCCGATCTGTTCGGCTTTGATGTTGTGGTAGATATACTTCTGAATCCCGCTGATGGCGCCTTTGAGAATGAGAAACGCTGCTTTTCCCTCGTTTCGGTTCAGGCAGGAAGCAACTGCCGCCAGCACCCGGTTTCGGTCAAACCAACTGGCGTCGAGCGCCTGCCCCCTCTTTCCGTAAGCAACACGCGCTCCGTAGGCGTGCAGAAAATGATAAAGGGAATACCGGTAGCCGGAGCTATCCTGAATGGAAGCATTCAAGGCGTTCAATGCACCTGCGGCGTCCTCTTTCCAGCTTTCTGTAGTTCCTTGTGGTTCTGCCTGAGCAAAGATGTCCTGCGGGTCAAGGCTTAGGAGCTGGGGCAAAAAAGTGCGGTTGATCCGGTTTCCCTCGCCTCCCACTCTTCCTACAATGGAATGAAGGTATTGAAATTCATTATCTGATGCTGAAAAGCCACACAGTGCTGTAGCCTCAGACAATGAATCTCCTTTTGCATCCAATCCATCCAGCAGTGCCCGGATATAATTATCATTCTGCTTTTCCGTCATAGCTTAAATTTTTCCCATTTTGTTGTTTCGGGTTCCATTGGTTCACCATCCCAAACCCCCTACTCACCCCCCTCCCCAGCCCAATAAACCCCGGCAGCAGCACATTCGCTTTAAACCGCAGGTCGAACGTCAGCAGGCCCACCCCTTCGAAAGGGCGGAAGCGGCGGCCCAGGATGTGGAGGATCGACAAGTCGAAGCGCCGCTCGAAGCGGTGCCCCACCCCGTTGGCAAAGCCCAGGATATGCCCAACCAGGATGCGTTCCAGCATTTTCACTTCTTCGGCCAGCCCTTCGAGTTGGCTGAATCGTTCGTAGTTCTCCTGGTTGAGGCCCGCCCAGTGGCGGAGGGTATAGTAGTGGGGCTCGTCGGTGACGCCCAGGCGGTATTGGCGCACTTTGAGGTCGGAGATAGCCGCCTGGTAGTGCCGCCCGGCGAAGTCGAGGCTCCAATCGGGCTGCATAAAGAAGTGTTGGGCCTGGTCGACGCCCTTGTCGATGAAGACGATGGAGGGTTTGCGGCGCTGCCGTTTGTACTGCACCAAGGGGTAGCGGTAGTGGTAGGCCACCTTCGCGGAAGGATCGTTGTTGTGGTTGTGGAACAGCTCGTGCTCCAGGCCGACCTTTTCAATCACCGCCCCGCGGAAGGCCGGCGTCTCGTGGGCGGCAATCTCGGTGTCGAAGGCGACGCTGAGGATGCGGACTTCCTTCATATGTATTGAGGTATCTAACATTAAGCTAATCTGGACAAACTAATAATTTTTTCGGATACTTGCCTTCTTAATATGGTCCTGATATCTTAGCGTATTGAGAAGGTTGCCATACAATTGGGCGGCGTTGG
>JAGQXQ010000099.1 GCA_020436535.1 Phaeodactylibacter sp. | reverse complement strand
CCCGCTTCGCTCTTCGGAAAATTATCCACGCTCTGCCTACAACCTTAGTGCAGGTTCGCTCAACAATTTCCCTTCTATCTTCTAACCTTTTCAGGTTATTTTCTCTTCTTCCCCCTTACTCATCCGCAAAGGGAATGCAAAGATAACTCAACTTCAACTACTGGCAAAATTTTAGGGCAACTTTCTTTCCTTATCTTTCCCTCCACGTAAACACCCTGTTCTCTATTCCACAAAACCCTCTTATCCTGCCTTTAACATTCGCTTTCTTTCTAAGCGGATGCAAATGTAAGGGCCCTATTCCGATTTTGCAAGGCCCTATGAAATTTTGTTTGTCAGCCCAAAATAGAAGTCGGCCAGAATATTTGTTTGCAGAACCTTATTTCACATTCAGGCCCTTTGGCTTCGCAAATTCAGCAATAAGAATTCTGCAATTCTTCTAAAAAGCCGCACAAAAAAAACTTTAGGCTTTGCTGTCAATCAGGTAAGTTTCCAGATTTGTGAGTTGATGCAAAGAATCAACACGATCTGTTTTTAAAAGGTTCCCGTAAACCGTATTTTATACCTCGGCCCTGAAAATGCGGTTCAGGATGGCTTATTTTATCTTCTGTTACGCCCTTTTTTACGTTGCTTTCCACCTTTCTTGCTGCTACGGCTTCTATTCTTGATAAATTCCTGCTTATGATGCTTTTTCTTCTCCTCGATCAGCTTCTCGATGAGGTCTTCCCGCCCGATGCTTTCCAGTTTTTCCCGGATGTCTTTGTGGTTCTCTCGCTTGTGCCAGAAGAAGAAAAGATGTTGCTGCCGTTTTTCGTTCTTGGATTTGGCGGTATAAACCGGCTTCAGGGTATAAGGGTGTACACCGGTATAATATATAACGGTGGCCACAGTCATCGGCGTAGGGGTGAAGTCCTGTACTTGCTCCAGCTTAAAGCCCATATCTTTGGTCTCGGCGGCCAGGTTGGCCATATCTTCCATCTGTGAGCCGGGATGGCTGGAAATGAAGTAGGGGATCAGCGGTTGATTGAGGCCGTGCTTCCGGTTAATTTTCTCATACTTTTTCTTGAATTCGTGGAAGTGCTTGAAGGACGGCTTGCGCATAATGCGCAGGGTGTCATCGGAAGTATGCTCTGGCGCTACCTTCAGGCGGCCGCTGATGTGGCAGGTCACTACCTGCTCCATATACTCGTCGAGGCTGCCGTCGTTGTTTTTATTGTAGCTATCCACCAGCAGGTCGTAGCGGATGCCGCTGCCCACAAAGGCTTTCTTTACCTCCGGATGGGCGTCCACCTTACGGTACAGCTCGGTCATGGGTTTGTGGCTGGTGTCGAGGTTGGAACAGATGACCGGATGGATACAGGATGGCGCCACACAGCGGTCACAGATCGACTGCACCTTGCCTTTCATCTTATACATATTGGCGGAAGGGCCACCCAGGTCACTGATATAACCTTTGAAGTCAGGCATTTTAGTGACGACTTCCACCTCTTTAAGAATGGATTCTTCCGACCGGCTGGCAATGAACTTGCCCTGGTGGGCGGAGATGGTGCAGAAGCTACAACCGCCGAAGCAGCCCCGGTGCATATTGACCGAAAAGCGGATCATCTCGTAGGCAGGGGGTGATCCGCGCCGCTTGTACTTAGGATGCGGCATACGAGTATAAGGCAGATCAAAGGAGGTGTCAATCTCGTTCTCGGTCATGGGTGGATAGGGCGGGTTAACGACGAGCACCCGGCCGCCCACCTCCTGAAGGATACGCTTGGCCTGCACTTTATTGGATTGCTGCTCGACGTGTTTGAAGTTGGCGGCAAAAGCCAGCTTGTCACGCAGGCAGCGCTCGTGAGAGTTGAGCCACAGGTCTTCCCAGTTTTTATTTTTGGGTATTTCCGGTTTGGCTCGCAGGACGGCGGTCTGCGGCACCGTATCTATGGAATCAAAAGGAACCCCTCTTTCCAGCAGGCGGATAATCTCCCGGAGGGGTAGTTCCCCCATGCCGTAGACGAGCATATCGGCGCCACTCATCTCCAGGATGTTCGGAAAAAGTTTATCGGCCCAGTAATCATAGTGAGTTACCCTTCGCAGGGAGGCTTCAATACCGCCGATCAACACCGGTACGTCGGGATAGAGTTCTTTTAAGATCTTAGTGTAAACGGTGGTAGCATAATCGGGGCGAAATCCCGCTTCACCGCCTGGCGTATAGGCATCGGTGGAACGTTTTCGCCGGGCCGCTGTATAGTGGTTGACCATAGAGTCCATGCAGCCGGAAGTGACACCAAAGAACAGGCGGGGCTGTCCCATCTTTTTGAAGTCGCGCAGGTCATCCTGCCAGTTGGGTTGCGGCACGATCGCCACGCGCAGTCCTTCACTTTCCATAATGCGCCCGATGACCGCCGTGCCGAAAGCAGGATGGTCCACATACGCATCTCCGGAGATGAGGATCACATCCAACTCATCCCAACCTCTCATCTCTACTTCTTCCCGGGTAATGGGCAACCATTCTGTTACAGGGCGGTCATCAAACATAAAGTCTTGGCTTTTGCTTGTACAAAGGTACAAGTAAAACAAGTAATTGTTCAAGGTGGTAGGCCAGGTTTAAGAACCTAATCCATCCAGGGCTGGGATAAAGTTCTCCTACCAGGCTTTCCAGTAGCTGGAATTAATATGGTGATGTTTTTTCAAACATACTATCATGTTGGGGACAGCAACCGGCATTTTTTATAAATTAGCTTATCATTACGTAACCCGACTGCCATGCTCCACAACTACCTCACCGCCATCCTCCGCCACATCCGCAAGCGGCGGGTGTCCTCCCTGATCAACATCGCCGGCCTGGCTGTCGGGCTGGCCAGCAGCATGCTCATCCTGCTTTACGTCCGCCACGAGCTGAGCTATGACCGGTATCAGGAGAAAGCAGATCGAATTTTCCGCCTCACCCGCGCCTATGATTACCCCAGCGGCTACAACCAACACTTCGCCCGTGTGCCCGACACCTGGATCAACGAGCTGCCTCAGGCCATTCCCGGGATCGAAAGGCTGCTGCGGCTGCAGGAATTCCGCACTGCACACATCCGCATTGGCGACAGAAAATTCCGCGAGGCCCATGCATTTGCTACCGATGCTTATGCCTTCGATGTGTTCAGTTTCCCCTTACTTCGGGGGAATTCCCAAACAGCGTTATCGGCGCCTAATTCGGTGGTGCTCAGCCAAAGTTTAGCCGAGAAATATTTTGGTGAAAAAGACCCCATCGGCCAGGCCATACAGCTGTTCGGTGAAGGCCAGGCAGAGGCGCAGGAATACAAGGTGACGGGGGTGATGCAGGACTTGCCTTCTACTTCCCATTTTAAAATCAACCTGCTCACCTCCTTCCGCAGCCCGGAACAACGCACCGGATGGGCCTACGTATATCTCCTGCTGGAACCGGGTACCGATCCCGCTCAGCTGGCCGCCAAATTCCCCGGCTTCATCGAACAGCATATCGACGAAGAGAACGCCGCCGAAACCAATCGGCTTCACCTGCAGCCCATAACCAGCATCCACCTCCACTCTCATATGGCCAGAGAACTACAGCCCAATGGCAGTATTACGAATGTGTATATCTTTTCACTAGTGGCCCTGTTTATTCTACTGCTGGCGGGTATCAACTTTGTCAACCTGTCCATTGCCCAGTCTTCGGAACGAGCCCGCGAACTGGGCATGCGCAAGATCCTGGGCTCTTCCCGGCGGCAGCTGATAGCCTACCTGCTGAGCGAGTCTTGTGTTTATGCCTGCATTGCCTTTGGGTTGGCTTTATTGCTGATTTACTTCGCCCAACCCTGGTTTGAAACCCTGGCCGGCGCCCGGCTGGATGCCTGGAACGGTTCAGTAATGGCCAGTTTTGGAGCGGTAGCTCTGCTCACCGGCCTGCTGGCCGGCCTGTATCCTGCCGTTCAAGCTACTGCCTCCAAAGCAATCGATGTGCTGAAAAACCAGACTGCTATTGTAGTTGCCGGCGGCCGCTTTCCACTGCGAAAGGTACTCGCTACCCTGCAATTCACGATCTCCATTGGCCTCATCATCTGCACGGCGGTAACTTATCAGCAGTTCCGTTTCCTGCAAAACAAGAACCTGGGGTTCAACCAGGATCAGGTGATCAGCATCCCGGATATCCCCCGGGATGCCTTAAAGGATTATTACACGTTAAAGCAATCTATCGAAAGCTTGCCAGGCGTAAAAGGGATGAGCGCCGCCATGGCCGAGCCTTCCCAACACATCCGCGATGCTGGCCCTACCTACGCCGAAGGCCTGGCGGAAGAAGAAGGCCCGATCATGGACATCCTGCCCGTAGGGCCCAACTTTTTTGAGCTGATGGGCATCGAACTGTCCGCCGGCGTAGATTTCAGCGCGGCCACCATTGATGAGTCGAATGTTGAATTCCCCGATAGTTTCGAAAAAATCATAGCCCAGGTGAACCGCGTCGAGCGAAGTTACATCCTGAATGAAGCGGCAGTGGCCGCCGTTGGCTGGAAGAGCCCGGAGCAAGCCATCGGCAAGGCCTTCAGCTGGAGTAATTCGGCCATCGAGTTTCAGCGCGGGCCAATCATCGGAGTGGTGAAGGATTTCAATTTCCACTCCCTGCACGACGCCGTTCGCCCTATGGTGATGGTGTACGAACCGCAGTTTTTCAGCTGCTTTCTCATCAAGGCCTCGCCTCAAAACGCAAGCCAGGCCCTGACGGCCATCAAAACCCAATGGGACGCTTTGCTGCCCAACTACGCCTTCGAATACCACTTCCTGGACGAACAATTCGCCCAACTCTACGCCTCCGAAAAACGGCAGGCCAATGTGCTAGGGTTATTTGCCATGATCGCTATTTTCATCGCCGGCCTGGGCATCCTGGGCCTGGCCGCCATTGCCGCAAACCAACGCCGGAAGGAAATCGGCATCCGCAAAGTGCTGGGTGCTTCCGTTTTTCAGATCGTCCACCTCCTGAACAAAGAGTTCATCCTGCTTATCCTACTGGCCAACCTTTTCGCCTGGCCGGTGGCCTATTGGCTGATGCGACAATGGCTGCAGGGCTTCGCCTACCGCGTAGCGTTTGATCCGCTACTGTTGCTGCTGGCGGGTTTGCTCACACTGGCTGTCGCCCTGTTGGCCGCCGGCTGGCACTCGGTGCGGGCCGCGACCGCCAATCCGGTGGAAAGTATTCGGATGGAGTAAAAGAATCTGTAGGCATAAACAGGTAAAATACCAGGTAAACCAGAGGAGCTATGGGCCCATAAAAAAGCCCGGCGTACCTTTGGTATGCCGGGCTCTTCAACAAACAGGAAGTCTTTACTTCCCTTTGTCCAGGTGCACATCCATCTGCGGATAGGGGATGCCGATGTCATTGTTATCGAATTCTTTTTTGATCTGTTCGATAAAGTGGCGGTACGTAGGCCAAAAGTTATCGTTGCTGGCCATGAAACGAACGGAAAAGTTAACTGAGCTGTCGCCCAGTTCTTTAACAAAAATATCATAGCCCCGGTCCAATTCAACATTGGGCGTAGCTTTCAGCACCTCTTCGATGACCGCTTTGGCCTTATCGATATCATCGTCGTAGCCGATGCCGATAGTAGCATCATGACGGCGGAAACCTTCAGCGGTAAAGTTCTGGATAGGGCCGCTGGTGACCTGCCCGTTGGGTATGATGACCAGGCTGTTATCCAGCAACTGAAGAACCGTATGAAAAATTTGTATTTCCTTGACCGTACCGGCATGCCCTTGTGCCTTGATGAAATCTCCTACTTTGTAGAATTTGAAGATCAGTATAAGCACCCCGCTGGCGAAGTTGGCCAGGTTGCCCTGCAGAGCCAACCCTACTGCAAAAGCCAGTGCACTGAAAATAGCAATAAAAGAGGTCACCTCGATGCCAAACATACCAGCCACACTCAGCAGTAGCAGCACCTTCAATCCAATGTTGACGATAGAAGACAGAAACTGGCGAAGAGATATCTCAATCCCCTTTTTTTCCATGGCATTCTTTACGATCCGGGTGATCCATCCGATGATCCAGAAACCGATGATCAGTGTAATGACCGCGCCCATCGCTTCCAGGGCATACTGAGCCAAAAAGCCTTGTACTTGCGCTAAAATTGCGTTAAAATCCATAGGTGTTTTATTGTTGGTTTATGCTTCTCAGTCCAATCGCCAAGCGTTTGGAAATAATGAATATAAACCTGACTTACACAGGAGTATAGCCCCTCCCGGTTTCGGCAGTATTCCCAAACGCATGGCGTTTCTTAAAATGGTTCACTACTTAAAGAGAAGACGGTAGAATATGTTCAGATTGGAGTGAAAAAATCGCGTTTCCGGACAGAATGGACCATCCTTGCGAAGACATTGCAGGCACGTACCGTACTTAATATTGACTCAATAGAAAGTTTCCAACAGGATCAATCGCAAGCATCGTATTGCACCGCTAAAACTAGTTCCACTCGCGAATGATCCTGATAAAAACCAATGTTACTTATCCAAATGAACATCCATCTGCGGGAAGGGGATACTAATACCTACGCGGTCGAACTCCTTCTTCACATGCTCATGCATATAAAAATAAGTTGGCCAGTAATTTTCGCTGTTGCAGAAGGGGCGGCTAGCGAGGTTGACCGAACTGTCGCCCCAGGAAGCCACAAATACGCCCTGAGCGGGGTCATCCAGTACCCAGGGACATTCTTTGCCTACCTTCAGGATGGCCTCGCGGGCCTTGTCGATGCTGTCTCCGTAACCGATACCAAAAGTCAACTCTACACCAAGGATGCCCTGGCCGGAAATATTGGTAATGACATTGCCGGTTACGACCCCATTCGGGACGAAAATACGCTTATTGTCCAGTGTCTTCAAGACGGTATTAAACACCTGAATGCCTTCCACAGTGCCGTTTTGCCCTCCACCGATATTCACCAGGTCCCCAACTTTATAGGGTTTGAAAACGAGCAACATCACACCGCTGGCAAAATGCCCCAGGCTTCCCTGAAGGGCCAGGCCGATGGCGAAGGCCAGAGCGCTGAAGATAGCGATGAAGGAGGTGGTCTCAATACCAAACATACTGGCTACACTGAGGAGTAACAGTATTTTCATACCAACACTTACCAGCGACCCTAAGAAGGGGCGGATGGTAGCGTCGAAGCCTCGTTTCTCCATGGTGTTATTCACCACCCTGGTAATCCAGCCAATTACCCAGAATCCGATGATCAGGGTAAGAATGGCGCCAATGATCTTAAAACCATAAGCGATAATAAAGGATTGTACCTGTTCCATGATAGTACTAAAGTCCATAATAGTCTGCGTTTTGAAGGATAAATTGAGGAATTTGCTATTTTGACTGGAAAAATCGGAAAAAGCCACGTTAATAAAAATGAAATATCAAAATATTCTGCATTAATGGGAGAATGGGTGTCCAAAGAAGAGGCATTAGCAAAGCTGCAGCGGTACTGTGCCTACCAGGAGCGCTGCCATGAGGAGGTGCGGTCTAAGCTGCTGGACATGGGCATCTACAGCGACTGGAGGGAGGAAATTATCGTGCAGCTTATCGAAGAGAACTTTCTGAACGAGGAGCGCTTTGCGCGCGCCTTCGCACGTGGGAAGTTCCGGATCAAACAATGGGGCCGCACCCGGATAAGACAGGAACTGAAAAAACGCAAGATCTCCGACTATTGCCTCCGTAAGGCTATGGAGGAAATTGAAGAAGAGGATTACCTCAATACCCTGAGAACTGCCCTGATTAAGAAAAATATCAGCCTTAAAGAGGAAGACCCCTACCGGCGCAAGAGCAAGCTGGCCCGCTATGCCGTCAGCCGCGGCTTCGAGTCCGAGCTAGCCTGGCAACTCATAAATGATATGGATTTGTTTTCCCAATGACAGACCCCCTCATCCGGCATTGGGCCTTTTGCGAAAATTCCGTAAATTGCATGAATTACAATATCCCCCCCTATTAGCACGCCACATCAGAAAACTGATTATTGCTATTTTTTGGTTTGTCCCTATAGTACTCGGCGAACTATCTTTAAGTTGCCTATTTTGTTTTCACTAAAAAAGGAAGTGTTATGGCTAGAAAAAAACTCACAATGGACGATTTTAAGGACTCCAAGCTGGATAAGCAGTCCCAGAAGAAAGTAAGTGGAGGCTACAAATATGGGCCTTCCGGCGCTGGCTATGTCGGTTCTTACATTTGGGAAAGCATCGATATCCGGGGAAACCAGGAAGGGAACAGAAATAACAGAGAGCTTACTTTCCGCCGGAGTTAATCCTTGTGGAATTGCCGCTTGAATTCTTTCTGTAAAATTTCTGAGAACCCCCGGCCTTCAATCTTGCTCTCAAACCAGGCTACCACCGCATTGGTGTACAACCTGGGAGTTCCTGCTTGCTGGGAGAGGCCTTCAAATTGCTCTTTAAACCGCTTGAAGTCCTCTTTCAGCATTTTTTTTGAAGGCGTTTCCACCAACTTCCTGATGAGGTTGATCGTCTTGCGTTCCATATCGTCCAGTTCGTTGCGCTTTTTGAGGAACCGGTAAGTGGATCGGATTAACGATTCCAGCAATTCAAAGTTCCCCAGTTCGTAATGAACCATTAGGTTGAGCATGCGGGACATACTCTGCAGGTCCTGCCGCTCTACAGTGCTGGGTAGGTTCAACCATTGGTTAAGGAAATCCAGCGCTCGGCTGTACTCACCGGCCCCAAAGGTGATGTAGAAATAAATATAGTAGAAAGTATGGCTTTCAAAAAGGCCCTCCTCAAAACGTTTCCGCTCTTTCAAATGACGATTCAGAACACGAATGCCTTCATCAAAGGCGCCCTTCAGCATGCAGAGCGATAATTTCGCCTGATAGTATTGCCGGTGTATCTTCAATTCATCATCCAAACTCTTGGGCGTAACGCTATAAAGTTTCTCCAGTTTTTCTTCCATCTCCTCCAGGTGCCCCATCTCGCCGCAACTCCGAATAAGATTGCTCAGCGCTGAAATGTACTCCGAGACGTCTTCCTGAAGGATGTGGGGCTCCGATTCCATCAATGCAATGAGTTCCTGGTTTTTCTGGTAAAACCCTTGTTGGTCGGAGGCTGCAAAATGATAGATTGAATAAATGCGATGATAAATAACTCTGGCCGTGTGTGAATTCGCCCGTTCATATTCCTGGATCAAAGGGGATTCTATAATCTCCTGCAACATCTGCTTCTGCTCATCGCGTTTAACGACCGTGTGCTTCCGAAGGCTGACCAGCAAGCTGAAAAAGATATTGCGGTATTCAGAGATCATGCGCAATTGATTCAGCACTTTGTTTTCTTCCGCTGCGATCCGGGCCAATTCCTTATCCAGAAAATCTATATCCGTCTCTGCATAAGCGATCTTCTTTTCCCAATCCAGTGCTTCCAGTATGGTATTGAACTGTTCGTACCGGTAGGCCAGTTTCCTGGCCTTAACCAGATGGTCTTTGCAGTCATCAAATAAGGACCGCCTGAACAACACGCGTACTCCCTGCATCATATTCTTCAACCGGTGCCCCACCGATGATTTCTCATCATAAGATTGCAGGCTCTTCAGGATGAGCTCGTACAAATAGGCCTTCAGTTCTGAGTACTTGCGGCTTTGGATCGCCTCCTCTCCGTAGACCACTTCCTTTAAAACTTCGTCATCGAACTCCTCCTGCCCGTCCATCGCGTCAAACAATTGCAAATACTTGTTGTCTCTGCTGCCCTGGCTATTCACAAATATCTTAAAGTACCGCTTCTCTGAGCCGGAGAGCGATTTGACCAGGTGAAATAATTTACTCGAAGGTGTCTTCGGCATGGTCGTTCTTTCTTCAGGCGCCAAAATAAATAAAATTCGGAAACCTGACAAATGAACCACAATTGGATTGTTATCCAACGGCAATCTACCTAATATTATACCAGAAATAAGTTTAATTCTAAAATGATCACCTTCTTTGGCAAGCATTGTGGTGTCATTGAATAGCAGGACAAGCAGGGCAATAAGAGTGTGTTCAATACCACAAAATTTGTTGAAAGACTAACAACTTCGGACCATGAAAATGATTTCCTTCCCAAATGATGCTCCTCACCCAAGATATGCCGGCAGAACGCGGAGCTTCCATACCAATCGCAAAGTTGCCCTGCCGACTCTTGAAGGTTTCCTGTTTAAAAAAGTGGAGCAGATCATCCTGCTGGAAGCAGAGGGGAATTACACCCGGCTTCAGTTCGCTGACGGCTCTCATATCCTGGTCTGCAAAACACTTCGCAATACAGAGGCCATGCTGGCGGGCTACCCCCAATTTATCCGAATACACCGTTCTTACACGATCAACCTGAATCATCTGGAGAAATACATCCGCGGAAAAGGCGGCTACGTGGTCATGGAAAATGGACAGAGCGTTAGCGTTTCCAACAGTCGAAAGCCCTGCTTTATGAAAGCATTGGAGTATTACTTTGGATGAGGAACGTGAGATAAGTGGCTGGTTGTTTGTTATTTGTATATTAAAGCAAGGCAATGAACAACAATAAAAACCAGCCCCTCCCCTTACAGCACTGAACGCTGCACGAACCCCAGCTTCTGCGGATAATCGGTGGTATAGTGCAGCCCGCGGCTTTCCCGTCGCATGGACGCCGCCCGGCTGATCAGGTAAGCAATAGTGATCAGGTTGCGCAGTTCAGACAACTGGGGGGAAATAGTGGTGGTGTGATACAACTCCTCCGTCTCCCGGTACAGCAGGCCGAGGCGGTCCAGGGCTCGTCGCAGGCGGACATTGGAGCGGACAATGCCCACATAACTACTCATCACTTCCTTCAGTTCTTTGAGGCTTTGGGTGATGAGCACCATTTCTTTGGGGTCAGTAGTGCCGCCGGCATTCCAGTCGGGTATCCCTTTCATATGCTCAAAACTATCAATCAGGGGCAAGGCCTCCTGAGCGATACGGCGGGCAAAGACCATTGCTTCCAGGAGTGAGTTGGAGGCCAGGCGGTTGGCGCCGTGCAAGCCGGTACAGGTGCATTCCCCACAGGCGTACAACCGCCGGATAGAACTACGCCCCCATTCATCTACCTTAATACCCCCGCACATATAATGACAGGCCGGGACAATCGGGATCATGTCCTTCATAGGGTCAATTCCGATGCTGCGGCATTTGTCGTAGATGGTTGGAAAGTGGCTGCGAAAACCTGTCTCATCCAAATGTCGGCAATCCAGATACATACACTCTACCCCCCGCTGCTTCATCTCACTATCGATCGCACGCGCCACGATATCCCGGGGCGCCAGCGACTTTCGGGGGTCGTATTTCTCCATAAACTCTTTTCCTTCCTTTGTCTTCAGAATGCCGCCGAAGCCACGCACGGCTTCGGAAACCAGAAAAGAAGGATTTTCACCCGCCGGATTGTAAAGGGCTGTAGGGTGAAACTGAACGAACTCCATATTTTCCAGGTGGCCTTTGGCGCGATATACCATGGCGATCCCGTCGCCGGAGGCAATCAGCGGGTTGGTGGTATTGCGGTAAACCTGGCCGGCGCCTCCGGTGGCCACTACTGTCATCCGGGCAAGAATGGTGTCTATATTCTTCGTCTCCTTGTTGAACACGTAAGCGCCGTAACATTCTATATCCGACATGAGGCGGGTTACAGTGTACCCCAGATGGTGTTGTGTGATGAGGTCTACCGCAAAGTAGTGTTCCAGTATCTCAATATTGGGAAGCTGTTCGGCTTTTTCCAGCAAGGCCCGCTGTATCTCCCAGCCGGTCAGGTCTTTATAGTGGAGGATGCGGTTTTCGGAATGCCCGCCCTCCCGGCCGAGGTCATAACCTTTCTGCTGTTTGTCAAAGCGCGTGCCCCAGCCTATGATCTCCTGCACGCGCTCCGGCCCTTCTTCGACGACGATCTCTACGATCCGTTCATCACAAAGGCCATCGCCGGCATCCAGGGTATCGGCGATATGTTTATCGAAAGAGTCTAGTTCTTTATCCCACACTGCGGCGACCCCTCCCTGGGCGTAGCGGGTATTGCTCTCGTCTTCGTTGGTTTTGGTCAGTGCCGTGATCTTCAGATCCGGCCGTTCTTCGGCAAAATGGATGGCAGTGGACAGCCCCCCGATACCGGAGCCGATGATAAGAATGTCTGTTTTCATAGAGTAAAGTTAGTTACCTCGCCCTACCAATCGAAGAAAATGATTAGACTTTATTCCAAAATAGTTTTCAGCCATTCAAAATTATTTGGAATGAAGTCTATTGACCTTTTAGTAAACCAGCTTATTTTTAGGCCATGAGGATCGCTATCAATACGCGCTTTTTGATGCCGGGCCAACTGGAAGGCCTGGGACGATACACTTATGAAGTGGCCCGGCGCCTGGTGCAAGGCCACCCGGAGCATGAATACCTCTTTTTCTTCGACCGCCCCTTCGACAAGCGCTTTCTCTTCGGCGATAATGTTAGAGCGATAGTGCTTCCTCCGCCCGCCCGGCATCCTATCCTCTGGTATATCTGGTTTGAATATTCGGTTGCCAGAGCCCTTGCCAGGTATAAGCCCGATGTTTTTTTCTCTCCCGACGGCTATCTTTCCCTGCATGCCAAAACTCCAACGGTGATGGTAGTGCACGACCTGGCGCACGAGCATTTTCCGGATGCGGTTCCATTTCTGGTACGCCGGTTTTACCAGCACTACGTCCCGCGTTATTGTCGACGGGCCGATCACCTGCTGGCCGTTTCCAGCTATACCCGGCAAGATATACAACAACAATATCAGATCGATGGATCCCGTATCGCTGTTTGTGGCAATGGCTGCCGGCAAGGTTTCTCGCCTTTGCCGGAAACAGAACGAAAGCGGGTGCGACAGCAATATTCTGATGGACAACCATATTTCCTATATGTCGGCGCCGTACATCCCCGTAAAAACACCCACCGGCTAATTGAGGCCTTCAGCCGGTTCAAGCGCCAAACCGGCGCCGGCGCCAAACTCCTCATTGCCGGGCGCTTCGCCTGGCAAACCGGCCCGGTACGGGGTGCTTTCGAAGCCTCTCCTTTTCGGGAAGACATTCGGTTCCTCGGTTTCGTTCCCGATGAAAACCTGCCCGAGCTGATGGGGGGAGCGTGCGGTTTTGTCTATCCTTCTCTCTTCGAGGGCTTTGGCCTACCGCTCCTTGAAGCCATGCACTGCGACGTGCCCCTCATCAGTTCGCAAAACTCCTCCTTGCCCGAAGTAGCCGGAGCGGCAGCGCTGCTGATCGACCCGCTGGATGTGGCGCAACTGGCAATTGCTATGCAACGCCTGTACGAAGACCAAGGCCTTCGCCAACAATTGATAGAGGCCGGCCGGCGACAACGACAAAAATTCAGCTGGGATAAAACGACGGAAGTCGTATATCAAAATTTATTGAAGGCAGGATTAGAGTAGGGTCAAAATCCCGGGCTAGCCCAAACAACCAATTTTACCCGGCTGAGCTTTAGCGAAGACGGGCAACTCTCAACCCCTCTTCTTCCTCCTCCACATCACCACAACGCCCACCAGTCCGATCAGAAAAAGTATCACAGAGATGAATTCAGCCTGGGTATAGGTGGTTCCCATATTATTATACTCCGGATTCACCCTGATCTTTTCGATCCAGAAGCGTTCAAAGCCATTGAAAATGAGATAGATGAAGAAGAGCATGCCCGGATAAGCCGCCACCTTACTCCGAAGGGCCAGAAGAATGCCGCCGATCAGGAAAGCAGCCGTTGTTTCGTAGAGGGGCGTCGGGAAGACTGGAGGACTCAGCCGATGGTTGTACCGCCCGTCAAAGCCTTCGATCAGGACACCTTCGTTCAGGACATTATGTGGGTAATCGTAAGCCCACAACCAATCAGGTAGAAACCACCAGCCCGGTTGGGATAGCGTATTGACTATACCCCAGTCGCCGTCGCCTGCCAGGTGGCAGCCCAGCCGGCCGACGCCGTAGGCTATAATGAGGGCCGGCGCTACTGCGTCCAGAACAGGCAATATGGGGATCCGCTTGCGGCGCAGGTAATAACTGACTGCCAGAAAGCCAAAGATAAGGCCACCGTAGATCGCCAGCCCGCTACCGGAAAGGATGGTCCCTACCGGGTCTTTAACCAGGGTGGGAATATCTTCAATGACAGCAAAAAATTTGGCCCCAATAACCCCGGCAATAGCCGCGATCATGGTAATGTCGCCGATCCGGTCGTGAGGATAAACATCCCTCTCCTCAACCCTGGGCTTGGGCAGCGCCTTCTTTTTAGCCTCCCAGTAGCGCCCCCCGGCAAAGAGGGCGGCCATAGCAATACCCGTCCACCAGGTTCCATCCATCGAAAGCAAAACCCCGGCGGCATCCAGCTTGAGCTGCTCCATATGCTGGATGGCGTAAAAGCCTTTATAACCCAAAACAAACCCCCAAAGGGCATTGGAGATCAACTCGCCAGTGCCGGCAGGCTTGCCATATTCAAATTGCACCTTCACCGGCTGGAATATGCCCTTCTCTGCCTTGAGCTTCAACTCCCGATACAATATAATGGCCGCCGAAAGAATAGCCAGGACCAGCAGCAAGCCAAAGGTTTTGAAGATCGATAACCAATTGTCGACAGGTGTGCCAATAAAATCGTGGAAGAGATAGGAGAGATCAGGGTACATAGCCTAGTTTTTAGGGTTTTAAACCGGCAGCTGTAAAAGCGCTGCCTCTACCTGCCCTTTATCATTGACCTGGTTCAGGTTTACGGTTGCGACCGTATTCAGTAATGTCTCCTGCAGGGGTGCATCGATTCGGATGTAATTGTCTGTAAAGCCTGACATCCTGCCCCGTTCCTTACTGCGCTCGAAGAGTACCTCTCGTTGCTGCTCCAGGTGTTGTTCGTAGAAATGACGGCGTTTTTTTTCACTCAGAATAGTGAGCATCTGATTACGGCGGCGGCGCTCTGCCATATCAACAGCGCCATCCATCTCATCAGCCGGCGTATTGGGCCTTTCGGAGTACGTGAACACATGAAGATAGCTGATGGACAGCTCCTGAAGGAAGCGATAGGTTTCCAGGAAATCTGCCTCCGTCTCTCCGGGAAAACCCACGATCACATCCACCCCAATGCATGCATGGGGCATCAGCGCTTTGATCTTCGCCACCCGCTCTGAGTACAATGCCCGCTTGTAGCGGCGGCGCATTTGCCGAAGTTGTTTATCATTGCCCGACTGTAGCGGCATGTGGAAGTGAGGCACAAACCGCCTCGATTGCGCCACAAACTCAATGATCTCATCCGTACACAGGTTCGGCTCTATAGAAGAAATGCGAAAACGGTCGATCCCCTCCACCTCGTCCAGCTCGCGAATCAGGTCGATGAACAGCGCCTCTTTTTTAGGCCTTACGCCTTCGATCACTTCGGTGCCGTTCCCAAAGTCTCCGATATTGACGCCGGTGAGTACGATCTCCCTGACGCCCTTATCGGCAATGCTACGGGCATTGGCCACCACATTATCAATGGTATCACTCCGGCTCCGGCCCCGCGCCATAGGAATGGTGCAGAAGGTGCATTTATAGTTGCATCCATCCTGCACTTTGAGGAACGAGCGCGTACGGTCGCCAAAGGAAAAGGCATTGACAAAATCACGTGCCTCCGAAACCTCTCCGGCACGCACCATTCCCTTGCCCGGCGCCTTACTCAATTCATCGACATAATCCAGGATGCGGAATTTTTCCGCCGCGCCCAGCACCAGGTCAACTCCTTCTATATCGGCAATTTCCTCCGGTTTCAGTTGCGCATAACAGCCCACTACCACCACCTTCGCTTCTGGGCTATACTTCAGTGCCCGGCGGACGATCTGCCGGCACTTTCGATCCGCAAAATCCGTTACCGAACAGGTATTGACCACGTAAATATCCGCCCCATCCTTAAAGCCCACTTCCAAATAGCCGGCGTTCTCAAAGAGCCGCCCGATGGAGGAGGTTTCAGAATAGTTGAGCTTACAGCCCAATGTATAAAATGCAACCGTTCGTGGTGTTGCCATTACAAATGCTTGTCGTCAGTAGAAAATAAAATGTAAGTTTAGCAACAGTGCAAACAGAAATTGAGTTGCACTGCCTTCAAAAGAAGTGCAAAGATAGGTAATTCGGGCCTGCCGTCAAATTCCTAAAAATCCATACCCAGTGAGATGTACAATTTAGGATCCTGCACTCTTCTGGTTTCGACGCCCCAGGCATAATCGACCCGGACGAGGTAGCCAAAGAGCACTGCACGTGCTCCAACCCCATAGCCGGCGACCACTGGATCGCGGAAGTAATTGACTTTGACCGTGATGAGGTCTCCATTGTTGATAATAGACGTATTCAGCGGGTTATCCGTACTGAAAGGGTCTTTGCCCTCCCAGGCGGTACCCAGGTCAAAGAAGCCCACCATCTGGAAGTTGCGGAAGAAAGGCGAGCGGATCCGGTTCGAGAAGTATTTGAAAATAGGAATTCGCGCCTCCGCATTCATCAACAGGTAAGAATTGCCGTTGCGAATGTTGAGGTCGAAGCCGCGCATGTTGGTTGCGATGGTCTGATAGGCAAAATCAGGGCTCTGTGGACTGGGAATCTCCTGGTTAAAGCTCGTAAACAACCAATTGTCAACGCCACCGAGGTAGTACAGTATCTTTTCCGATCCAAAGGAGGTGGCTCCCGCCATACGGACGGCAAAGACAGAGTGTTTGAGCATGCGCTGATAGTGGCGTGCATCAAAACCCAGGATGGTCATAAAACCCTCATTGAAGCTGAGCGAAACGCCATCATCGATATCCAGGTTAAAACGCTTTACCACTTCCGCAAAAGCTTTATAGCGGGTGCCATTCTTGATATTCAGGCTTACGTCCAGCGTATTGTCAAAAACGTATTCCAGTTTCAGGCCTGCGCGTTCCTCGGTGGTAGTAGGCGTATTGAACGTAGGAAGGTCTGTGGCCAGTTGCGTGATGCGGTCGCGGCGCAGCGTGCCGGTAGCCCGGAGGCTTCTAAAAATATCGATGGGGTAGCGTACCCCTGCCTGGCCCAGCACGACGTTCACCTCGCGGCGATTGGGAACGAAGGTCTGGCTTTCGCCGGAAAAACGCTGGTTGCGGCGGTACACGGCAAACTGTTTATCCAGGCGCTTCTTTTTATCTTTAAAGACGAGGAAATACTCGCTACCATTGAAGGTCGTGGGAATGCGCACCCCACCTTCGAACTCATAATCCTCGAACAGGTCCTTGAAGTTGCCTTTCAATAAAATACCAGGAGGCGGATAATTGAAATCGTCAGGGTTGGCGGCAAAGCTGTTCAGCCCATCAAAGAGCAGGCTGTTGTCCAGCTGGGTGGTTACGTAATCGGTACGGAACTGCAGGCGGTAGGGAGTAATCCCTCCCGGACGAAACTTATACACGCCCTTTTCTTCCTGCTGCCCGATCAAGGCCGCAATATTTTTGGCGCCCGTGACGATCTTGACCTTTTCTTCTCCCTTCTCTTCCGCCTTTTCTTCGACGATAAAAAGAGTTGGTGGCGCATCTTCATCGTCAAACTCACTTTGGAAAAGATAATTGTCGATGTCCACCTTGCCGGTATCCTGCTTTACCGGTTCCACTGTAATCTCATCAGCCGTCACTTTTTCGACCTCGCCCAATACGGTAGTTTCCGCATCTTTCCCTTTCGAAGGATCAACCAGGATTCTCTTTTCGGTTTCTACAGCTCGCTTATCATGGTAGCGGGTATCTGATAGGGAAACCGTCGAATCCGGATTCATCCGGCGGACAAAGACCCGGTGATTGCCGTCGCGGTAGATCAACTCGGCAACCCTGTCTACTTTGGGCGCGGTAGACTGGGATAAAATGTTCCTGTCGTAATTGGAATTGACGTGCGTGATCGCTCGTTTTTTGATGACCGGCTCAATCAGGATCGTGTCGATCAGCGCGGTATCCAGCTCTTCCAAAGTAGAGTCGATATGCAGGCGTATTTCTGTTTCATCCTCCAGCTTGATGATCTGGTCATAGTGGTGGACGTATTCTTCCAGGTAACCCATCTCCCGGTTGTAAACCCCACTGCGGTCGCTGAGGTAGGAAAACCAGGTGGTGTCCACCGCTGCCGGTGAGCGTTCATTGGCGTAGGGAGTATTCGTCACTCTGACCAGCTCCCGGGAGCGGTTTTCCAGGTCGTAATAAAAAATGTCATAAGTATTGATAGGCAGTATGGAATCCAGCTTTTCGCGCTCCATCAGGGTGTCTTGCCGGTTGGAGGCGAAGAGGATGCCTCTTTGATTGCCCGCCTGTACATAGACCGGATCGAGGTCGTCCCAGAAATCATCCGTAACGCGCTGGGTCTGGCGGGTATTGGTATAATATAAAAAGATATCTGAAATGCCGCGCACGGCGGCGGAGAAAACCATGCTGATTGGGTTGATATATTCCATGCTGTACACCCGGTGGTATTCCGTAGACAGATCCTCCACCGTTGCTTTTTTGGTGTAAATGTCATAGATCATCAACTTGGGAACATCCCGGCGCTCATAAAGGATAGCCAACTGCTGGTTGTTGGGGTTCCAGGCCAGCAAGGGGTAATTGTAATCCGTAGCCTGGAAGGCATTGCGGAAGCCTCCTTTGAAGATCAACTCTCGCTCGCCGGTAGCGACTTGCTGAAGGTAAACCCGGTACTTGCCGATTTCATTGGTGACATAAACTACCCTGGTGCCGTCGGGGCTGAGCTTGACTTCTGTAATCGGCAGGTTGCGCTTATTCTTTATTTCCAGCGGCTGGCCTTCCGGCGCGTAGCGGCTGGCTACTTCGGCAGCATATCTTTTGCGATAAAAGACGGCCCAGCTATCGCCCACCATTTCGTAAGGGCTACCCAATACGTAGAGGAAACCACTTTCGATGCTGCGATTAATGCGAGTCAGGTATAGCAGATTGGAAACGGTAGACTTGCCATAATTCTCACCGATGAAATACCAGAGGGAGTGGCCGGCCAATTGGGGGTCTTCTTCCGCCAGGGCTTCAAAGCCTTCGAAATCTTCCCGCAGAATATAATCCCTCAGGCGGTTGTCCATGTCCGCATTCCAGGGTTCACCGACATAAGAAACCAGCCCTTCCTTGAACCATTCCGGCAAGTTCATCATCACAGCGTTCTGAACGATCTCCTGCAGGTTGGAGCCGAAGAGCATGGCGTTGAGGTAGACCGAGGCAATCCCTTCGCGCACCTGCTTGCGCAGGTTGTTGTGGTCGCCATTGAAATAAACGAAGACTTTGTTGCCGACAATTTTTGTCTGCCCGCCGGTATTGGTGAAAGCCTCTTCGCTGCCGATATTGCTCTGCTTGAGGTCGGTCAGGTCGGTATATACAATGATCTGTATCTTTTCATTGATGCGGTGCTCCAGGATGTTCTGGATATCTTTGAAATCATATTCCGCCAGCTGCACCACGGCCTGGCCTACATAGCGCCCCTCTCCGTACCAATAGGTGATGAAATTATCGCTTTCATACTGCGACCACTCCGCAAAGTCCTGGTGGTACTGAACGCGGTTTTTACCAAATTCAACCTGAGTGGTTCCCTGCGCCAGTAAGGCGAGGGCGGGGAGGTAAAAGAGAAAAGTGTAGATCAGTTTTTGCATATCCGGCGTAATATTATCTGGTCCTTTGTCAGGTTTTGTGTTATTGAGCCCACAAAAAGCGGGAAGCATTGCTTCTCGCTGCCTTTTAAAAATAGGTCAAAGAAGGTTTATTCTTAAAGAAAGACAGAAAAAAGCCCTGTACAGTTTAGCCTTTGCCGGTATTATTCTAAAAACATACCGACTGCGGCCTTATAAGAACGCCAAATTCCGTCTTTTCATTACTTGACTGTTCAATATATCGTTTTTGCAGCAGCTTCGCTACAGCCTTTACGTGGATTTTTACGAAAAGCCTCGAAATGTCCGTACTTTGCAGATAAAAAATGACGGAAGTCTTAAAATTGACTTTCAATCCTTTTCAGGAGAACACTTATATCGTCTACGACGAGACCAACGAGTGTGTCATTTTCGACCCGGGATGCTATACAGACGAGGAGAAACAAAGCCTGGTGAAGAAAATTGAAGAAAAAGGATTGCGGCCGGTACGACTCATCAATACGCACTGCCACATCGATCACGTTTTTGGCAACCTTTTCGTTGCCAACCACTACAACCTGGGGCTGGAGATTCACCGCGGCGAGCTGGCCCTGCTGAAGGCAGCCCCTCAGTCAGCCATGTTCTTCGGCGTCCCCAATACCGGCCCCCTCTCCCCGGAGCCGGAAAAATTCATCGAAGAAGGAGATATCATCGAATTTGGCCACACGAAGCTGGAAGCCATCTTCACCCCGGGCCATTCCCCGGCCAGCCTCTCGTTTTTCTGTGAGGCGGATCGGTTCATCATTGCCGGCGACGTACTCTTCTACGGCAGCATCGGCCGCACCGACCTGCCGGGCGGCGATTTCAAAACATTGATCAACAGCATTACGCAAAAGCTGTTCCCCCTGGGCGATGATGTGGTGGTCTATTCCGGCCATGGGTCGGATACGAATATTGGGTTTGAACGGCAGCACAATCCGTTTTTGACGGGGAGATAGAAGCGGATGTGTGCTTCCCGTCCAGCCGGCGCGCCCGTTCGGGCCAGAGTAAGCAGGCCGAAAGTGGGTATAACCTCTACGAGATAAGTAAGACCAGCGTCAAATAAGTTTTGGAACACACTCTGAATTATTGCTCCCTATTTAAACAGCCGCCCCTGCACTCCCTCCGGCAGCAGCCGAAACGACTTTCGGTGATGAAGGGTAGGGCCATGTATTTGTATGGCCTCCCGATGCGCCCGGGTGGGATAACCTTTATTGCTTCGCCACAGGTAATGGGGGTATTCGGCATCCAGCTGCATCATATAATCGTCGCGGTAGGTTTTGGCGAGGATGGACGCAGCGGCAATGGAAAGCATTTTTGCATCTCCTTTGATAATGCAGTGGAAAGGGAGATCGCGATAAGGGTTGAAACGATTGCCGTCGATGAGCAAAGATTCCGGTGCGGGGTTTAGCTGATCAATGGCGCGATGCATGGCCAGGAAGGAAGCGTTGAGGATATTGATTTTGTCAATCTCTTCGGGGTTTACCCGGGCTACAGCCCAGGCCAGAGCGGACTGCTCCACCACCTGGCGTGCGGCGTAGCGTTGTTTTTCACTGAGCTGTTTGGAGTCATTGAGCAGTGGGTGGTTAAAGCCTTTTGGCAGAATGACGGCAGCGGCAAATACCGGGCCGGCGAGGCAGCCGCGCCCCGCTTCATCACAGCCGGCTTCCACCAAATGCTCGTGGAGGTAAGGTTTTAACATAATTAATAAAACTTGTCAGCAAACTATTGGGCACTTCACGCCTTCTCTATAAGGTATGACAAAAACTTAACATTTTCATCCACAACCGACTGTTGCAATACTGTATTGAAATATATAGTTTGCATAGCTATTTTCCATACAAAACGAGAAAAACCTCAATGGTAAAGGTTACCTAACCAAAAACCGTGGCCCTTTTGGCCAACCTCTGTCTAAAACGAGTAGTTGCTATCCATCAACAACCGGTGTCCGTTCATCAAGTCAAAGCGCTATCCATATAGCCATGCAGCAATATAACAATGAGGGCGATCCGGAAACCCTCCAGAAGGAATGAAGGAACGAGGGATTG
>JAGQXQ010000523.1 GCA_020436535.1 Phaeodactylibacter sp. | reverse complement strand
GAGGAGTGGTGAGTGAGGAGTGAGGAAACAATCACTCATCCCTCACCACTCACCACTCATTCAACCACCACCTTGCCTTCAACAGGGTTGAGCTGCTCGATCTCTTCATTGATGTTGACCACTTCAAAAGGAGTGGGTTGCTCTATAAAACGGATCGCCGAACTCTGGCCGGAAGATCCGATTACTTTAAAACAAACCTCATAGATGGTGCTGCCGTCAGAAATAGTAGTTGATTGCAGGGCGTCGTTGATCCAGACAAAAGGCAACAGGCCTTCTTTTACACGGTTGAATCCAAAATCGGCCTGATCGAGATAAGGCAGGCCGGGTTTGTCCACGCCTTTGAATTCCAGCACTTTAGCATCCCAGGCCAACGTGTATTGCATGGCGATCAGATTGACAAAGCCTTTCACCTGAATTGGCACGCAAAGGCCAGCTCCGGAGGGAGCCTGTTTATTTGGGGCCATGATGGTGAGCTGGTCCGGGCTGCGGGGCGGTTCGAAAGCAGGACGGGAACCGACCACCGGCTCGGCATCTTCCTTTTGGGCAGAAGCCTGAGCTGTTTGCACCTGTTGCTCTGTTTTTTGTACCTGGGCAGCCTTTTGTTCAATTTCGGCAGAACTCCCGGCGCCCTCTTTGGGCTCGTTCCGGCAGCTGATCAGGCCAAACAGGAAGAATAGTAAGATGAAGTAATTTTTCATGGGCAGTTTTGCCCGCAAAGGTAGGGATATTAATGAAATGAAGACATTCAAAACCACATGAGGTTGAACCGTGGCAGCTTACATAAGTTGCTTTATCCTTCTTTCGCAAAAAGTATTAATTTTGCTACATTGCATTATTACTATTACCTCAACAACCATCGCTATGAAGCATCACGCTCTTATTCTGTTCTTTGCCATGGCATTTTTTTCCAGCTGTGTAACCCAGAAAGAATACCAGGAACTGGAAGAACAGAAAAAGTATTACGAAACAGAGGCTCAGGTCGCTGATTCCCTGCGCAATGAGTACAACAAACTCGCCGAAGAAAACCGGCAAATAGGGATCGAGTTCCGGAATACCCGCCTCGACCTGGAACAGTATGTAGTAACCAATAAAAGTTTGCAGAATAGCTATCTGGCGTTGCTCGAACGGGTAGAAGGGCTCAAGAAAGATCGCAATGAGCTGGATATTACCGCCTCCTACGAAAAGTACAACCTGGAACGCCAGCTTTCCGGCCAGCAGCAAGACCTGGATCAAAGCCGGAAGCGGCAGGAAGGGCTTGAATACGAACTATACCAAAAGGACAACCGGCTTAACAGTATAGAGTACGATTATACTAACATCAAAGGCGCCCTGCAGGAAAGGAATATCCGCATCCAGGAACTGGAGCAAATGCTGGATGCCAAAGAAGAAAATATGAAGGATGTGCGGGAAGGCCTCAACACCCTGGCGAGCCGCTTCTCCACCGGTGACCTTACCATTGAAGAGCGGAATGGGAAGTTGTACCTTTCGCTGAGTTCCAACCTGCTGTTCCCCAGTGGAAGCACTCGTATCGATTCGGAGGGCCAACGCGCCTTGCGCGAACTGGCCAACGCCCTTAAATCTAACCCCGATATCGATATCCAGGTAGAAGGCCATACCGATTCTGACGGCAACGCACTCACCAACTGGAACCTCAGCGTTGACCGTGCGGTAGCAGTGACGAACCTCCTGGTTTCCAACGGAGTCAATCCCGAGCGGATCACAGCCGCCGGGCGCGGCGAATACTTGCCAAAAGCGCCCAATAATACGGCCTTCGGCAAATCGCTCAACCGAAGGACGGAGATCATCATCTCTCCGAAGCTCGATGAACTCTATCAGTATTTAGGCGGACAGTAGGGGACGGGGGGATTCGTTGTTCGTTGTTCGTTGAGGGGCCAACAACTGACAACAAACAACTGCCCCCCCTACTTCCATCCAAAATCAACCTCCCATGCAAAGGTGGCTGTTTCTGTTGTTCATGGCCTTGAGTTTGCCCTCTTTTTCCCAGCAGCGTTGCGCCAGCCGGCAGCCGGCAAATGGATTAGAGCCTGCTACTCCGGCGAACCCATCGCCCGCAATCGAAAGCCGAAGCCTCATTACAATTCCCCTTGTCGTGCATATCGTTTGGTATGGCCCCGAAGAGAACCTTACCGATGAGCAGATACAATCGCAGTTGGAGGTATTGAACGAGGATTTTCGGGCGCTGAACAGTGAAATTGCCAGTGTGCCTGGGCCTTTCGCCGGAGACGTTGCCGATATGGAGATCGAATTTTGCCTGGTAGCGGTTACTCGCACTCAGGCCTCCTTTCCAAATATCGCCGACCTTTATTCAGGAGGACGGCGACGGGTTTGCCACAACGGCCTGGGAGGCCATGATGCAATAGACCCGGGACACTACCTCAACGCCTGGGTCAGCGCCCGTAATGACGGCGCCTGTGGAGAAGGAACGTTCCCGGATGACCCTCTGGTACCTGCGGATGAACAGGGGATCTTCATCCGCCCCGATTGTTTTGGAACAGTGGGAACTGCCGCCGCCCCCTTTAATCTGGGCCGGACCACCACCCACGAGATCGGCCACTACCTCAACCTCAAGCATTTATGGGGCGAAGGGCTGGAAGACCCCCTCTGTCAATCGGACGACATGGTAGAAGATACGGAAGAGCAAGCCTATAGTTATTCGGAATTCACCAGCGGGAGTTGCCCGGTACACCCTTCCTTCTCCTGCGGTACGGCAGATATGTTCATGAATTTCATGAACCTGCCCGCCGACCGCTGTATGTCTATGTTCACCAATGGGCAGAAGGAGCGCGCCAGAGACGCTATACAGGCTTTCCGGCCGGGCCTGCTGGAGTCTTCCTGCCTGCCGGTAGCCCTCGAAACAGCACCGGAAGAAGAGGAAGAACCTAGCTTGCTTTACAACCCTGTTTCTTCCGAAATAGCCCTCCTCCTACCCCAAAAAGATAAATACGAGATCGCAATTTTTGATGCAGCCGGCCGTTTAGTATTCAGAAATCCCAATGCTTCCGGCACTCCTCACTCTATCACTTCGAGTTTATTTATTAATGGAATCTATTATATAAAAATCAGGAATGGAAGGAAAATACACGTTAAAAAGCTTATTATTGCCAGGTAACTAGCTGTCAAAGTGAATAATTTCTTTGCCCGGATGTAACCAATGGAAAAGCTTACATTATGAATGGGCAATTACACATACAAACCACGCTTAAACCAAACCTTGTTCCTGATGAGTATTAATCATCTTATGCCCCCCAGGATACTGGGCTTCTTTTTAATTTCCTTCGTTGCAATCGCCTTTATGTTCACCGGCTGTGGCGCCAGCGCCAACATGAGCCTCAACAACATGGATAAGGTCATTGAAATGACGAAGGGCCCCTGCTACGGCCGTTGTCCTGTTTTCACCCTCACTGTCTACGACAAAGGCATCGTCAGCTACAAAGGAGAACGATATACCGACCGTCTTGGCACTTATGTGAAAAAGTTGGAGAAAGAAGAGATGGAACGCCTGCTGCGCGAATTCAAAAACGCCAATCTCTGGCAATATAAAGACGCCTACAGAGGCCGGATTCCGGATATGCAAAGTGTCTCTATCAGCTACTATGAGGGAAGCCGGAAGAAAACCGTCACCGGAAAGGAAATTCGGCCGAATTCTGTTAAGTGGCTGGAAAGCCTGCTCGACCAGGTCGCGCAGTCCAATACCGGCTGGATCCAAAAAGAAGCGCCTCAAGACAATGTCCCGGATTACCTCATCCCCAATGAACTGGTGGTTGAACTGTCTGAAGGCATTGATCCGGAAGAGTGGGCAAAAAGCTATGTACAGGCCGATATGTTGCTGGAAAAGCGCCTCAACGATACCGAATTCTGGGTCTTCTCTTTCGATGATGGCCTCATTACTCCGGACGTAATGCTCGAACAGGTGCGTATGGATAAAGACGTCATCAGCGCAGAGTTTAACAAACAGATCTACAACAAACTGAACAACGAAGGGGAAGGCGCCGGCAAGGATGGAAAAAAAGACAGCGCCGTAAAACAGCAGGCGGCTAAGCAACAATACTAATGAGCCAGCAGCGCGAATACGTACTGCGTCCTATTCAACCGGGCGACAACGAGTCAGTCGCCCGGATTATCCGGCAGGTAATGGCCGAGTTTGGCGCTGTCGGTGAAGGATATTCCATTATGGACCCCGAAGTGGATGCCATGTACGAAGCCTATAACAATCGCCGATCCAACTTTTTTGTAGTGGAACGGAAGGGCGAAATTCTCGGCTGCGGTGGCATCGGCCCGCTGGCAGAAGGCGACAAGGATACCTGCGAACTGAAAAAGATGTATTTCCTGCCGGAACTGCGCGGCTTGGGCTGGGGCAAACGCCTGGCCAATCATTGCCTGGACAACGCCCGCCAGCTGGGATACCGCCGCTGTTACCTGGAAACCGTGGGGCGCATGCATCGAGCCAATCAACTGTACCTACACCTCGGCTTTCAGCAACTTGATAAAGCCCTGGGGCATACCGGCCATTCCAGCTGTGAGACTTATTACGCTCTGGAGCTCTGATTTCCTTTGGGATCGAGTGATCCCAAGTTGACATTTCTCAACCTTCCTGCTGACCGGCATCATTTGTAAACAAGGATAGCTTGCCTAGCTTTGGAGGAAGCAAAGCCTGAAACTATGTTTCGCCCGTCCAAATCATTATTTTTATTGATCACAGCCGCTGTCCTTCTGTTAGCCAGCGGCTGCATCGTCATGGATGATGAAAGTGGTTCTTTTTCTCCTTGCCTCGAAGGCGAAGGCCAGATTGAAACTTCCAAAATTGAAGTCCCTCCTTTTACCGGTATAGAAATCCGAAGCGATATTGAGGTTATCCTTTCTCAGGGGCCTGTCCAGGAGGTGGAAGCCAAGGGCTACCCCAACCTGCTCGACGAACTCATCCTGGAGGTCGATGGCCAGGACCTGGAGATTCGCTCCCGCCGCTGCCTCTCATCCGGAAGCCGCCCGCAACTTTTCATCACGATCCCCCAACTCGATAGAATTGTCAATTCCAGCATGGCGTCCATTTCCAGTGACAACACGTTTGTGATCACCAATTTAGAGGCTACGGCCAGCGGAAGCGGCGATATCGATATCGCCGTCATTTCCGATGTAGTAAAGGCCAATCTAAGCGGATCCGGCAACCTCCGGCTCGAAGGCGAAGCCGCCACCTTGAATATAAAAATAACCGGCTCCGGAGACTTCAGAGGTTTTGGCCTGGCTAGCCTGTCCGCCAACGCGTTTATATCCGGCTCGGGCGACGCCGAGGCTTTTGTGCAGGATTTCCTGGAAGCCTCCATCAGCGGCAGTGGCGATGTATTCTATAAAGGGAACCCGTTTTTGGAAGTACGCCTTACGGGAACGGGCAAAGTTATTGACGCCAATTAACAACAAAGCCCCATGAAAAAGAAAGTCATCATCATCGGCGGAGGAATGGCAGGCCTTTCAGCTGGCTGTTATTTGCGTATGAACGGGTACGATACGGACATTTTCGAGATGCAGGATGTTCCGGGAGGGGTCTGCACCTCCTGGCAACATGGGGAATATACCGTTGATTTCTGTTTACACTGGCTAGTGGGCTCCGGAAGCGCCAATTCATTTTACGACCGCTGGAGTGAGCTCATCGATATGGAGCGCATCCGATTTGTCGACCACGAAGAATATGCCCGGGTAGAAGATGAGCAAGGCCGTTTTATCCGCTTGTTTACCAACGTAGATAAGCTGGAAGACGAACTGCTGCAGAAAGCCCCGGAAGACGAAGCGGAGATCCGCCGCTTTACCCGGGCCATTCGCCAACTGGCCAGCCTCGACCTGCCCTCTGAAAAGGCCGAAGAACTGACCAACCTCTGGGACCGCATGAAGACGGCCTGGAAGATGCTCCCTTACCTGGGTTTATTTGGTAAATACATGCGGCTTTCCAATAAAGAATATGCTCAGCGCTTTAAAAACCCATTGCTGCGCAAAGCTATTACTAACCTCTTTGAACCGGAAATGACTCTCGTTTTTTCCATGATGACGCTGGCATGGATGCACACCAAATCCGCCGGCTACCCTATCGGCGGGTCCATGCGCTTTGCCCTCAAAGTAGCCCACCGCTACCAGCGGCTGGGCGGGCGGATCCACTTCCACAGCCGGGTGGATAAAATCCTGGTGGAAGATGGACAGGCCGTCGGCATTCAGCTGGCAGACGGCAGCCAGCACTTTGCCGACTACGTCATCAGCGCCGCCGACGGGCACAGCACCATCTTTAAAATGCTGGAAGGCAAATACAGCAACCCCGAACTGCTGAAGGCATTTGAAAGCCGGCCGACCTTTCCTGCCCTTGTATTCGTCGCCATAGGAGTCGGCCGTACCTTCGAGGGGGAACCGCACAGTTTGCTTTTCCCTTTATGCGCCCCTGTACAGGTAGACTCTCAAACGGCCGTCAATGACCTTTACCTTCGTATTCACAACTTTGACCCCAGCCTGGCGCCTAAGGGCAAAACCCTGCTCACGGTAATGATCGAAACCTACAATTACCAATTCTGGCAAACACTGTACGAGGAATCACCAGAGCAATACCGGGCGGAGAAAGAACGCATTGCCGAAACGGTGATCCACGCGCTTGAGCATCGCCTTGGCAATATTCAGGCCCATGTAGAAATGACTGATGTAGCCACCCCCGCGACTTTTATTCACTATACCAACAATTGGAAAGGAAGTTTCGAGGGCTGGTTGATAACCCCGGAAAACGGCATGCAGCAGCTCCCTCATCAACTCGATGGGCTCGATAATTTTTATCTTTGCGGGCACTGGGTTGCCGTGGGCGGCGGCCTGCCAACCGTCCTGCTTTCCGGGCGCGATGTGGCCCAGCTGATCTGCCATAAGGACGGACAGCCCTTCATCGTGACGCCACCGGCTGGCGTTGAGGAACACGAAAAGAGCCAGCTCATTTACTAAGAGCCGGGCGTTATCATCCGTTTTTCTCCCTTCAGCCCGCGCCGCCCGGCCTGGAAAAATATCGGCCAAAAATCTGATAAAGATCATCGGCCAAAGATGACAAAAAGCATTGAACAGAACATACACCTCTTGTAGCTTGGGGGCGCATACAACCAGAGTTTATGGTACTAAGTATCATCGTTATTGTAGCGTCCGTTTTGTTGGCGTTGGTGGTTTGGGTATTAATTGCCCCGCTCTCTCTCAAGGCCGACACCTATCGCAACGAATACTATCTCAGTTGGGGTGGCATTGGCAAAGCGGAACTAATATCCGTGGCAGATGAAATTGTGATCCGGTTACGCATTGCCTTCTGGAAGAAAGATTTCTATCCCTTACATCCTTCCACCGCCAGGGAAAAGAAAAAGCCCAAGCCGAAGGAAGAAAAAAAACGCAAAAGTCAGCAAACGTTTCCCTTCCGCCGGGCCATAAAAGCACTTAAATCCTTTTCCATAAAGTACTTCCGGCTGGAGGTAGACACCGACGATTTTATCTGGAATGCCTATCTCTGGCCGGTGGTATACTGGATCGAACCGCTGAGGCGGCACGTGACTGTAAACTTCCAGGGAAAGAACGAATGCCGGCTCCTGATCCAGAATCGAATCTGGCGTTTGGCCTGGGCCTGGCTAAGTGGGTAATGATACTTTCTGTTTACATAAATACTCCCATCATGAAGATCAATTTAGAAGAGTTGCTTCCTAAAATGACTGAATTTCTGAAGTCTGAAGCCAAAACGGATACTGTTATCGGCAAGCAGTTCCAGCTTGGAGAGTTCAGCTGCGTACCCGTCATCCGGCTGGGCATGGGCTTCGGTTCCGGTGGCGGCGAAGGCGATGCACCGAAGCAGGGGCGTGGTGAAGGCCTGGGGCTCGGCGGCGGCATCGGCATCGAACCGATCGGCTTTCTGGTAAGCCGCGGCACTGAGATCAGCTTCATTTCTACCCGTACAAAAGGAGGCCTGAGCAGTGCTTTTGACAAAGCGCCGGAATTACTTGAAAAGTTTCTGGAACAGCAGAAAATGAAAAAAGAAGAAGCCGTTGAGGCTTAAGTACCAACCGCAGCTCTGACCAAAGTGAGATCAAAGCCTGCCGCTGTAGCAACTACCGGCGGGCTTTGTTCGTTCTCACAATATGCTTAATAATAAATCCTCATGAGTAAAAAACCCAAGGCGCGTTCGGGGCAGAGCTTTCCGCTGGGAGCCACCGTCCTCGATGGGGGCGTCAATTTTTGTGTTTTCTCCAAAAATGCGTCAGCGGTGGAGCTGTTGCTATTCGATCCGGAGGACCACCGCTATCCTTCCTATACCTTCTGGCTGGATCCGCGGGAGCATAAGACCTTTTACTACTGGCACATCTTTATTACCAACCTCAAGCCCGGCCAACTGTATGGCTGGCGGGTGTACGGCCCCTATGCCGCCAATAAGGGCTACCGCTTCGATGGCAATAAAGTATTGATCGACCCCTATGCCCGTGCCGTAGTGATGGACAATTACGACCGGCAGGCGGCGATCGAGCCCGGCGATAATTGTGCTAAATCCATCAAAAGCGTCGTGGTTGGAAAAGGCGATTATGATTGGGAAGGCGACAAACCGTTGAACCGCCCCTTTTCCAAGTCCATCATTTACGAAATGCACGTAGGTGGATTCACCAAACACCCCAGTTCGGGCCTGCCGGAGGAACTGCGGGGTACCTACCGGGGACTGATAGAAAAGATCCCCTACCTCAAAAAGCTGGGCATCACCGCGGTAGAGTTGCTCCCGGTGCAGCAGTTCGACCCCAATGATGTCCCCAATGAGCTAAGCAACTACTGGGGTTACAGCCCCATTGCTTTTTTTGCCCCTCACCACGCCTATTCCAGCACGACGGACCCACTCGCTACCATCAATGAATTCCGGGATATGGTAAAAGCCCTGCACCGGGCAGGCATCGAAGTGATCCTCGATGTGGTTTTCAACCACAGTGGCGAAGGAGATGCAACCGGGCCTACCCTTTCTCTCCGGGGCATCGAGAACCGCGCCTACTACATGCTTAATAAAGAAAACAGCCACTACGTCTATCAGAACTTTGCCGGCACCGGCAATACCCTGAACGCCAACCACTCGGTGGTGCGCCGGATGATCCGCGACTGCCTTCGGTACTGGGTCTCTGAGATGCACATCGACGGCTTCCGCTTCGACCTGGCCTCCGTTCTTTCCAGAGATGAGGACGGGCAGCCGATAGAGAACCCTCCAGTGCTCTGGGAAATTGAATCCGATCCCGTGCTGGCGCCCACTAAGATCATTGCCGAAGCCTGGGATGTCCATCAGTATCAGGTTGGCACTTTTTTGGGAGACAAATGGGCGGAGTGGAATGGAAAATACCGGGACGACATCCGGCGCTTTGTCAAAGGAGATAATGGAATGGCCAGCACCATGAGCAATCGCATTACCGCCAGCCCTGACCTCTTTCAGAAGCTCTTGCGCGACCCCAACCGAAGTATCAACTTCATCACCTGCCACGATGGATTTACCCTGAACGACCTGGTTTCCTATAACGAAAAACACAACTTCGCCAATGGGGAAGGCAACCGCGACGGCCACAACGGCAATCTCAGCTGGAACTGCGGAGTGGAAGGCCCCACCGAGGATCCCAAAGTGGAGAAAACACGCCAGAAACAGATCAGAAATTTCCTCACCTTGTTAATGCTCAGCCAGGGTACCCCTATGTTGCTCATGGGCGACGAGGTGCGCCGCAGCCAGCAAGGCAATAACAACGCCTACTGCCAGGATAACGAGATTAGCTGGTTCAACTGGGATCAGGTAGCCGAAAACCAGGGACTGCTGCGCTTTGTACAAATGCTGAACGCATTTAACCTGGCCACCGAGTTTTGCCAGGAAGAGTGGTACTGGAACGCTCCGGGCCATCTGGGTGGTTCTTCCTGCATATTCCACGGCATCGAACTCCAGAAACCGGATTTCGGCTACAATTCTCATACCCTGGCCTTTACATTAAAGAATAAACAATATGACAAACGCCTGCATATCATGCTCAATATGTTCTGGGAACCATTGGAATTTGAGCTGCCCAAAAGCAGGCAATGGAATTGGAAAAAGATGATCGATACTGCCGCGCCCAGCCCAGAAGACATCTATTCAGAAGGGGATGCGCCGGCGATCCGAAAAAAGAAATTGAAACTGGGAGGGCGCTCCATAGTAGTGGCTCAAGCCTTGAAAGGGAGATAGGGAAGAACAGGGGAGAGGTATGATGTGGTGATGTGGTGATGTGGTGATGTGGGACACTTTATCACCACATCACTTTAACAATGCAAAAGAGGCACTGAAGTTAAACCTCGAGCCCATTCACTGCCTCGACTCCAATGATCTCAGGTATCCTGCCCATAATG
>JAGQXQ010000098.1 GCA_020436535.1 Phaeodactylibacter sp. | reverse complement strand
TGGCGCCCGATGCTCATGAAGTGAGGAGATATAAACTTAACTTGTCGGGTTCACTTAGTAAGCTGATCTTAAGGGCAGGTGTTTGCTAACCGCTAACCGCCAATTGCTAACTGCAATAGTTACTTAAACACCAGGCCCACCGTCACAAAAAACGACTGTTCACTGGTAATCCGTCCATCAAAAACCTCCCCGTTGCGTTCAATCAGTATCCTGTCGTCCAGGGGCAGGCGTTCTTTTTTGTTGAAGAACTGCCGGCGCTCCTTGAGGTAGAGGTGCTGTTGGCGGGCGAAGGGAAGCATATAGCCTCCCCGGATGAACAACTCCTGGCCGGGGTGCAACTCCAGCGCCATTTCCAAAGAAAGCTTGAGGCTGTGGATGCGGCTGCCGTAGTAGAGGTTGATCCTGTCCGAGTTGAAACGTTTCTTATCTGCTTTGAATTTTCCGAATTCATTGTCGGCCGTGCCAACCAGGCGAGCGTACTTGTGGTGGCTGTGCTGAGTTGCCGCCCGAAGGAAGAAAGGCCTGCCTTTGGATAGGTTGAGCTGCGTGCCCAGCCCCAGGGAGCGCTCCCGGTATAGGCTGTTCCACAGGTCGCGCGACCAGCCGCCGCGAACGAAGAAGTTGGGGTGGAAGAAGAGGTTGAAATCCAGGTGGGCAATTGGCTCGAAGCTGCGCGTGTCCCATTCGCCGGTGGCGTCAAGGATGGCCGGCCCGTCGGCGTTTTCCAGGAAGGCGGCCCGCATATTGGCCGCAGGTGTTTCCAGAAAATGAGTACCCAGGCCAACGGCTGTCTGAAAGCGCCATTTGAAACCGTCGGGTTTATCCATGGATGGCGTGATTTTGCCCATGATCTCGGATCCATCACTGTTGGAACGCAGTATGGAGTCCCGCCGCGTTTGGAGACGGGCAATGAAAGTGCTGTCGAATACTTCCACCGCCTTTTCCTGGTTGCGCATCTGCACCACGGTCTGCTTCAGGCTGGCGCTCAGGGGAGTGGTGTTGTAATTATTCCAGAAGCCTTCATCGTACTCGCCGGTGATTTCCAGGAATTCGTCGCCTCGTTTCAGCCGGTCCAGATAAGGCACCGGCTGGCCGTGGCCGGGTTGGATCTCTGTGATGGCAATTTCGTTGCTATAGATGCCGCCGTCACGGTAGACGCCTTCCCGCAGGGCATTGCTGAAGTACCACTTGTCGTCCAGTTTGCGGTAGTTGACTGTGTAGCGATTGGCTTTCCAGTTGCCGGCGTAGAGGGGGTAGTCATCGATCTTACGCAGCCCTTCGGGCAGTATTTCGAACTGGGCCCGCAGGAAGGCGTAAGACAGGGTGTCGATGTAGACGGAGCCTTTCATGCGGCCGTTGCCACCTTCCGCCCGGTTGAAACCGATCACGTAAACCGGCTTACCCTCGTAATAAGTTACCGATTCTATCCAGTACTTGTAGTCTTCAAAGTAACGCTCATCGATGAAATCCTCCCGGTTTTTTACAAAATCGAACCGGTGGGCGGCCATGTGCCCGGAGGAAAATCCCGAGTGTTGCTCCACCTCATCAGCGGAAAGGATGACCTTTCGGCCCTGAATGAGCCCGACCTGCCCCTCCTTAGTATTGCGGTAGCTGGTTTTGTAAATGTCCAATACGCCTTCGGCCAGATACATGTATTCCTGGACAGCGTTGGTTCGGGATTCCCGGTAAAAACCGGTTACGGAGTTGGGGTAATTGGGGTAGTTGTCGGGGATGCGGCGAACGGCGCGGCGGATGATGTCTTCCACTGCCCTTTCATCCATAACGACGATCTCCTGCAAGCTGGTCGGCGCGGCTTTGATCCGAATGGTAACGGGGCTTTGTATGTTGTGCAGGGGGCGTTCGAAAGTGGCGTAACCGATGAAGGAAACCGACAGTTTAGACTGAGTATAAGCCTGAGGGATTTTGAGGGTAAAGGCGCCGTCGGCCCCGGTAATGGTGCCGATCCCCTTCTCGGGAATGCCGACATGGGCATAGGCGAGGGGCTTGCCGTTATCGGCATCCTGTACTTTTCCGGTGATGAGGATGGTTTGGCTGTGCATCAGGCTGCTCCAGAGTAGTAAAAAGGTGGCAGTTAACAGTCGCATGATTCTGATTTAGGTGAATAGACTTTATTCCAAATAATTTTGGATGGCTGAAAACTATTTTGGAATAAAGCCTGATGTAGATTGTTTCCCCCCAATGACGATAGGGGTAGGGCGAAGTTACAACGAACTTTTTTTTTAACGTATTCTTAAGGGTTAGAGACTCTGAGGCAACCATGGTAATAAAGTGGGAAGTGCGAATTCGGAAGTCCAGGGGTTTTATCCTTGATTTCCTCTTTTCCGGCCCGTATCATCGGGGTATCAGCACGGCCTCCGGCCTTCTAAACGCGCTCACTTCCCGAACGTCTCAACATTTTTCCTCATCTTTGCAGGAGAAGCAAAAACCTCAGCGACAATGAAAATTCTCCTGCTTGGCGGCGGCGGCCGCGAACATGCCTTTGCCTGGAAGATGAAGCAAAGCCCGTTGTGTGAACAGTTGTTTATTGCCCCGGGCAATGCCGGAACGGCAAGCTTCGGTACGAACGTTCCGCTTCACCCCAATGATTTCGAAGCAGTGGGTGCGTTTGCCCTGAAAGAACAGATCGAAATGCTCGTCGTTGGGCCGGAAGAACCGCTGGTGCTGGGCATTTATGATTATTTCAAAGCCCACGGCCAACTCAAAGACATTCACGTTATCGGCCCATCGAAAAAGGGGGCCCAGTTGGAGGGCAGCAAGGTTTTTGCCAAAAAATTTATGATGGAGCGGGATATTCCCACAGCTGCCTATGCGGAATTTACCCAAGATACGCTGGAAGACGGCTTGGCCTACATCCGGCAACACACCACTCCCATCGTCCTCAAGGCGGATGGGCTGGCGGCGGGAAAAGGGGTGGTCATTTGCCAGACGGCAGAAGAGGCCCAGGATGAATTTCGGGCCATGCTGTCCGGTAAATTCGGGGAGGCCAGCGCCAGGGTAGTTGTGGAAGAATTCCTGGACGGGATCGAGTTTTCGGTTTTTGTTATTACCAATGGAAAGCAGTATAAGATACTGCCGGTAGCCAAGGATTATAAACGCATTGGCGAAGGCGATACCGGCCTGAATACCGGGGGCATGGGCTCTGTTTCTCCGGTGCCTTTCGTCGATGAAAACCTGATGCGAAAGGTGGAGAACTGGATTATCAGCCCTACTCTCACCGGTTTGCAGGAGATCGATGCTCCCTATGTAGGATTCATCTTTTTTGGCCTGATCAAGGTGGGTAACAGCCCTTTTGTTATCGAATACAACTGCCGGATGGGCGACCCGGAAACTGAGGTGGTCCTGCCCCGCCTGCAGTCCGACCTGGTCGAGCTGATGCTCGCCGCCGATAAATCCACACTGGACGAAGAGCATCTGATCGAAGATCCTCGTTTTGCGGCTACCCTTATTTTGGTCTCCGGAGGGTATCCAGAAACTTATGAAAAAGGCAAAACCATCACGGGACTGGACGGAGTGGAGGGCAGCATTGCCTTCCACGCCGGCACCAAACTGGAAGACGGTCTGGTGAAAACCAACGGTGGGCGGGTCATCGCCCTTACTTCTTATGGAATGGACATCAGGTCGGCCGTGGATACTTCCCTGGAGAATGCTGAAAAGGTGCAATATGAGGGAAAATATTATCGTAAGGATATAGGTTTCGATTTGTAATGATTTATGAAATTAATTTCTGGTGTGACCGAACAGGTAAGTTTTTGATTTGAGTAAGTGGATAGATGAAAATTTAGTTTAGAATTGTCCTCCCCTGGGGGAGGTTAGGAGGGGGATTTGTGGCTTTCGCCATTGAAAATTCCCCCCTCTAACTCCCTCCAGAGGGAGACAACATTCTCCGATTTTAAAGTAACATTTACGATATAAATTAAATTATACCTGTCCAACTACTCGCCTGGCGGAAAAACCCACGCACCGGATAAATCTGGCGCGTCCAATGCACCAAAACTACACCACCGAACAGCTCCAACTGGCCCTCGGCGCCCATCGCCTGCAAGGGGGCAGGCTAGGGGCTGTTTCCCGCTTACTGCTGGACTCCCGGCAGCTGCAAAACCCCGAGAACGCTATTTTTTTTGCCATCCAAGGCCCGCATCATAACGGGCACGATTATATCACCGGCTTGTACGATAAGGGCGTCCGGCACTTTGTGGTTTCCCGGGATGTCGATCTTTCGGTACTGCCGGAAGCCAACGTATGGCTCTGCGACAACACTGTTCAGTGCCTGCAGCGACTGGCGGCCCATCACCGGCAACGGTTCGATATCCCGATAATCGGTATTACCGGCAGCAACGGCAAGACGATCGTAAAAGAATGGCTCTTTCAACTGTTGCATCTGGACTACCGCATTGCCCGCAGCCCCAAGAGTTTCAACTCGCAAGTGGGCGTTCCCCTTTCCGTCTGGCAGTTGCAGCCGGAGCACCAGCTGGGTATCTTCGAAGCGGGTATCTCGCGCATGGGAGAGATGGAAAAGCTGGCGCCGGTTATTCGTTGTAACATAGGGCTGTTCACTAACATCGGACAGGCCCATAAAGAAGGTTTTCCCTCCATTGAAGAAAAGATCGATCAAAAACTCCGGCTATTTGAATTTGCCGACATCATCCTTTATTGCCGCGATGACGAGCGGGTGGCCCGGGCAATCGAAGCGTTGGGTAAACCCATCTTCAGTTGGTCGAAAGCGGGGAAGGCGCTCCTGCAAATAAAGGCGGTGAAAACCTCGGGTGAAAGCAGCCTCATCGAGGCGGAGTACAAGGGCGCGTCCTTTTCTTTCAGCATCCCCTTTACGGATGAAGCCTCCGTAGAAAACGCCATTCATTGCTGCGCCGTACTCCTCTACCTGGGCCTGCCGATGGCTGCTATTCAGGAACGGATGCCCCTGTTGGAGCCGGTAGCCATGCGCCTGGAAGTGCGCGCCGGCATCAATGATTGCAGCATTATCAACGACAGCTACAACCTGGACCTGACGGCTCTGGCTGCCGCTCTGGCCTACCTTCAGCGGCAGCGCCACCACGCCCGCCGGACCCTCATTCTGTCTGATATTTTGCAGAGTGGAGAGCCGCCTGAACTATTGTATAAAAAAGTCGCCCGCCTGATAAAGGATGCGGGCGTCCACC
>JAGQXQ010000522.1 GCA_020436535.1 Phaeodactylibacter sp. | reverse complement strand
CTTCAACGGGATGCGGTCGCTCAGCACCCGGTCCCAATCCTGGTTCACCAACAACTGCTCCAGCGTATCTGCCCGATACCCAATGGCGTACAGCCCTCCGATGATGCTGCCCATACTGGTGCCGGTTATGATGTCCGGCCGGATGCCGGCTTCTTCCAGCACCTTCAATACACCTACATGCGCCATACCTTTGGCGGCGCCGCCGCTGAGTACCAGCCCTACCCTGGGGCGGCCCTGGGGCGTCTGGGAAAGCATAGAATGTGAGAGGGCCAGCATGCCGGCGATCAGGAGAATACTGGGTTTCATAGCGTTGGGGATTGTGGGGTAAAGATAAGGGTTTTGAGGATGAGCCGCCGGGGAGTTTTGAAGGCGGAAAGTGGACACGAGCGTAGCGACTTACGTAGGAAAGCGGAATTCGGAAAGTGGACACGAGCGTAGCGACTTACGTAGGAAAGCGGAAAGCCTATTCGTCTCACGCCGAAGCCGGGTCAAAACGGCGAATGACAAACGTCCCATGGTACACTGACACACTGCTCAAGGCTACAAAAAACAGCCGCCCGAGTCATGCCCGGAGCGGCTGTTTTTGAAGAGAAAATCGCTTTCTCTATCTAAACACCACTTTACCCGTCCTTACCCTGCCATCTGTTCCTTCCAGATGATAGAAATAAAGCCCGGCGGGTAGGCCGTGGCGGCGGATGGTAAATTCAGGAGCATACAGCCCCCCCTCTTGCTGCACCACTTTGCCGGTGGCGTCGTGCAGGCGGAGGCGCACCTCCCCGGCAGTGGCAGGCAGGGAGAAGTTGATCTCATCCTGAGCGGGGTTGGGGTATGCCCGCACGTCATTTACAGGCTGTTCCAACTCCCGGATGCCGGTCACAATTCCGACGGTATCTTCGGTATACATAATGATCATGACCATCATCTCGTCGTCGGAGGTGGGCCCCCAGCCGACGGCCTGCGGGCCGTCGTTGACCCAGCTGGCTTCGTGGATCAGTCCATTGGCAGCGTTAAAGGTGAGTGGCTCCAGCGGCAGAAAATACCGCATGGGAATGTGCTGATAATCGAAGAAGGGCGAAACGCAGCCGGGAATCCCCTGGGAGCAGGCGGCGTCGTAGATCAGGTCCCCTTTCTGGCCTCCAGGCAGGCGCTTGTAGACCTTATAGCTGGTACCGTATTTGTGGGTATGCCCCATCAGTCCCCAGGTGAACACTTCACCAAGGTTAAAATCCAGCTGCTGGGTATGGGTTACCGGCGAGCCGTTGTTGGGAATGGGTATGTTGAGATTGGCGATCAGCTCCGTTTTCATTTCCTGGGCAGCGGTGCCGGCCGGTTGGGTGTAAATATTGATATAGGTCTCCGCCTGATAGACATTGGTAGAGGAATAGTTGATGTAGTGAGAGTTGAGATCCAGCACCAGCTGGTTGTCCCAGCGGAAGGCGGCGCCCTGAGGCAGCTTCAGGTCAGTGGATTCCTGGACAGCCGCCACCAGCCCGATATCGGAGTGGTTGGCGTTGAGGCGCAGGCCGGGAGGGATGTTGTTGCCGCCGCCCGGGTTGAAGTCGTAGAGGATGAAGTGGTGGGAATAGGTGCCGATCTTTACATCCACCCGGTTGACCTCCACATCGGCGGGCAGGTCCAGCTCGTACTTTTGGTAGTACTCAATCTCGCCGCCCGGCGCTACATAAAAGGGGCCCATTTTAATTTGAAAGCCTTCACCCTCGGCGGGCGCCGGCGGCGGGCCGTCGGGAAAGGCCATTTGGGCGGCGCCACCGTAATATTCCTCCAGTAATGTTTCATTGGCCACCGTACTGTTGAGCGGCGCCGCATAAAGGATCCACTGGCGGATGAGCTCCTTTTCCACGTCTGTCAGCTGAGGCTGCCCGTAGGGCGGCATGGATTGATTCTCGCCGGCATCCAGGCCGAGGGTCGGCTCCAGCCCCTGGTTGACCTTGCGGAAGAGCAGGCTCTTGTCCACCCGCCCGGGGTAGAGGTATTTGTGGCCTTTAGCTGCAGACGCCTGGTTGGCGGGTGTGATGTTGAACAGGTTGTTGCGCACTTTCCAGGCCCGGCTGGTTTCGGTCGTTCCTTCCTCCTGGAGGTCGAGCCCTGCTTCCGGGCTGGCGTGGTCGTGACATTGCACGCACTTTTCCTGGAAGATGCGGTATACCCGCAGGGTGGTGGAGGTGGTTTGAGCGCTTAGGGCCGTAGTGAGGAACAACAGCGCGATCAGAGGAGTAAAGATCTTCATTTAACAGAGTATTTAGGGTGATGGTTAATAATAGGCACAATATACAGATGTTTTCGGGAGGGGGATACCCCTATGAGCGGGGTAAAGGTTGGCAGGTTGTGTCTGTCCATCCTGACGAAGGGACGTTGTACTGTACTCCGGATGGCCGGTT
>JAGQXQ010000521.1:4652-7889 GCA_020436535.1 Phaeodactylibacter sp. | reverse complement strand
GCGTAGGCAAAGCCACGGGCGAGGCTCATCACACCTTCCCCTTCCGCCAGGTTGCCCAGTCCGGTTTCGCAAGCACTGATCGTAACAAGCTCAGCACGCAAATTGAGCGCGTACAGTTCAGGCAAATACAGGGGTGCATCAAACAGCTCGATCCGGGGCCGGGTGTGGGTGCTGTCGGACTGGGCGTGCGTAGACAAATGCAACACCCGAAACTGTCCGGCGCAATTTTCCAGCTTTTGGCCCGTCGCAGCTTTTGCCTTCAGCACCTCAACGCCGGAGATACCGATCTCATCAAAGTCCAGCCCGGAGTCATTTAGCGGCGCCAGCCCACGCTCCCCATTCGGGAACCCCGGCGCCACTTCCAACAGGTTCCGCTCCGGAGCTCCCTTCAACTGGGACTGCCGCCAGAGAGTGGCTGCCGAATAGGCATACCGCACCAGGTATTTTTTCAAAACAAAGGGGGTCCCGGCCCAGCTTTCCTGCTCCGTTTTTTCAGTAACCAGGGCCTCGAACGGCAGGAAAGCCAGCTGCCCGTCAGGAATAAGGATCACTTCCGAAGGAGGGGCTCCCCCATTCTCCAGCAGGGGTTGCAGAAGCTGTCCGTACAATTGATGCGCCAGGTTCAGAAAGGTGGGCCGGCGGCTGGACAAATCGTTGCGTGAGCGGAGGAGGTGCAGGAATTCATATAGGGGCGCTTGTATCCGGCCCGCCGTATCCAGGCAGGCCATAACCAGTCCTCCCGAGGCATCGGCCTGAAAAGCAAACAGGTGGCTTCGGCCGGTAAAGTATTCGATCAAAATGGACGCTGGGCTCGACAGCAGTTTTTCAGCCACTTCGCCAGGCGTCCACACCGGCTGCTTGTCCAGCGTACCGAGGCGGGGGTATTTCCGGCCAAGATCGGCCTCCAGTTGAGCTAGCCGATCGGTAGCTTCCGCCAGGCGGCGTTCCAGCATTATCCGGCTGCCTTCGTCCGCCCCCAGGATCAGTTCCTTCTGCAAATAGGCGCGCAGCCTGCGCAACGCTCCTTCTTTAGCCAGCAAGGTGTCGCCCTGTTGTATTTCCCGGCGGGCCAGGTTGTCGCGAATAGCGGCTAGCAGTACGCCCGCTTTACTCTTTTCGGCAATGGCAAAAGCGCGCTCCCTTACACCGGGTTCTTCCTGCAGTTGGTAGGCCAGCGCCAGTGCTTTTTCGGTGCGGGCCCGGCTCTTGGCCTGCAACAACAACCGGGCCGATTCATACCGGAATGTACCGCTCAGCAACTCCTCCACCTCTATTGCCTGTTCGTAAGACTGCAGGGCTAGTTTGAACAGAGCAGAGTCTGAATGCAGACGGGCCAGTTGCTGCAGCGCATCTCCCTTCAGCTCGAGGGCTTCCATAATAGTATTCTCCTCGTAGAATAATTCAGCAGGAGGAAGGCTCTCCGGAAGGCGCGGCTCAAAGGAAGGTAACACACTCTGAAGGGCCCGGTTGGCCGCCTGCAGAGCGCCCTCCCCATTCCGGCTTTGCACCCGCATCCGGCCTATTTCCAGGAATATTTTTCCAATTACCCGATGATGAGTCGTACCGTAGGCGGCAATTCCGTTTTCCAGGGCTTGCTCAAACCAACCCTCACTATTTTCATACGCTCCCCGGGCGGCAGCCAGCAAACCAAGGAGAGCTTGCGCCCCCGACCGGTAATCCAACACCGTTTCATCTGCCGACAGCGGGGCCAATAAGCGGAGGGCTTGTTGAGCAGCCAGCTGCGCTTCTCCCCGTTTACCCAGATCATATTCGTTTCTGCCCTGATTAATGAGCAACAAAGCTTTCTTGATGGCCGGCAAGCCGGCCACTGCCAGTCCGGCGATAAATTGTCGTTCTGCATTTCCAAAATCCCCTTCATCCCAGTAGGCCAGGCCCAGGTTGTTGTACAGGCCTCCCCGCACCTCCGGGGACAACCCGTCCTGGCCGAGCGCCCGGCGATAAACGGCCCGGGCCCGTTCGTTGTCCCCCAGGCGGGTATAATGGGCGCCAAGTGGCAGATAAACATAACTGACGATATCGAAATCGGAGATGCCCTGTTCCGAATAAATCGCAGCTGCCTGCTCGTAAGCGCGGGCAGAGGCCAGCACCTTGCCTAACTGAAAAGCATGATACCCCTGATTGGTCAACACCCAAAGCAAAGCTTCCCACTCCAGCGCACTAGCGGGAGGCCGCCACTGCGCCTGCAGGGCCGCCTCCAAAATCCCGAGCGCTCGTTCTGAATCCTCATAAAAATAGGCCTGCAGGTCCCAATAACTATACAGCCAGTCATCCAGGCGGTCCAGCTGGCACAATAGATCAGCCTGTTTTTGATAGTAATAAACCACGCTATCGGCAGGCCCCTCCGGTTCGAAGGCGGCCAGCCGATGCGCAACCCGATCTAACTCCTTTTCGGGAGAAAAAGAAAGCCCTTGCCGGGCAGTCGTCAGCAGTGGCAGGGACAGAAATAGTAAACAAGCGGGAAGAAATTGCTGCATAAATAGACGTTTGTCGGAAGCAAAGCTCCGAACCGGCATCTATGATACTGCTTTCTCGTCAAATTTCAAAAAGTCCTGATTACGTCTTCGAGGCCAAATAAACTTGGTGGGTCTAAGGTCAGAACTTATAGCTGAGGTACAACAGCAACGAAAAGGGGTTTTCTTCGCCCAAATGGAACGTAGGGCGGATACCCAGAGCGGGCCCTGCCCGCACCAGTCCCAGCTGGGCATCGGCAAAAAAGCCCAGGCGCATCCGGGTGGAGACGCCGCTATCCAGCCCCTGATTGCTGCCAATTCTTTCATCGATCCGTTCACAAGGCTCTCCGGGGTCGTTGGGGGAGCACCAATATTCCAGTACTGCATACTGCTCGTCAAATTCCCTTGCCCACTTTTCCCGGGTGATGGCCAGGCTGGCCCCTAAGCCCAGGCCGATAAAGCTGTTGAGATTGTACCGCAAATGGAGCGGCACTAGATGGAAAGTGTTCAGGCGCCGGAGGCTGTAGCCATTGGCCTGAAAGATAGAATCTGTACGTAGTAAAATGGGGAACCCGGCGGGTTCCGCCAACACTTCCGTCCGGATAGTATCTCTGGGGATATTGGTTTCTTCGGCCCATTTGCCAGTGAAGCCGGCCAGCAATTCTACCTGAAAATAGGGGCGGTAGGGCTTATAGGGAGCGGCAACGACACCCAACACGAATGCATTGGCATCTTCCATTTCTGGCACCAGGCGGTAGCCCAGCAA
>JAGQXQ010000521.1:4025-4474 GCA_020436535.1 Phaeodactylibacter sp. | reverse complement strand
CGGCTGGAAATGCCGTCTTGCTTTGTACCTGGCAGGTAAATGTTGTAAAACGTAAAGAATATCTTCCCATTTTGAATGATGGTGTCCATACAGCCATACGTTACCGATGTTTTGGGGCAAATCGGACAGGCCGGGTGGTTATCCAGAATCTCCAGTGCTTCGATGTCCAATCCTTCCGGGATGGTGGTCGTAACTTGGATACGCTTGGCAGGGCCTTTGCCGTTGTTCTGGAAATGGACTTCGTAAGACAGCTTTTTGCGATGAATGTTCCGGAATCCGATCCGCCGGTCGGAAACGGCGATGAAGTTGGGGTCATGGGAAGCCACCACGGGAATGGTAAGGTCGTAAACGTCAGCGGCCCCGCCAACATCCGGTACATAGATGGCGCGCAGGTGCAAGGTGACGTTGGTGTCGGCCACCATCTCCGTAGTGGGTTGGAGAGAAAAGAA
>JAGQXQ010000521.1:0-3919 GCA_020436535.1 Phaeodactylibacter sp. | reverse complement strand
GAAGGCGTTGCTTGCCAGGAACCTGGCAATGCTGTAGCCGATGCCCAGCTTCCCGGGCCGACGATGCCGGAGTTCCAGCTGAAAGCCGCCGGCTCGGCTTCATATTCTCCGAAGTGCGTGCGGGCCTCCAGAAATTCGAAATGAGGACGGGGGTACTTGCTTTCGTTGAAAAACAGATAGAACTGCCCGGCAGAGAAAAGCTCCTCCGGATTGTGATAACTCAGGATAGCCACGAATTCCTCGCCCGGCCGGGGGTTGCGTACGGCCTGCATACCGACGGAAGCATTTTCTTCCGGCAACACCTGGGGAAAGGGTTCCAGTGAGGCCATGGCCGAGGCTGTATCTGAACGGATCTCCGCTCTTTTCGTACGCGATTTGGGCGACTTGCCGTTGTCGTATTTCCCGGTCGCCCAAAGTTGCACATCATAGCTGCCTGCCTCCGGGTAGGTGCATATCGGTTCCTCTTCAAAGCTAAAGGCGCCGTTTCCGAATTCCCAGTAATACTCATAGTAAGCCTCCGGTGCACCCGGAACCTGAATTTGTGGCGGCAATTCCGAACCAAACTGCAACGTAGCGCCCTGCTGCCGGTAAAAGATGATGGCTTCGCGTTCGTTAGCGGGGGTGTTGTCCTGAGCGGTTAGGGTTGCTGCAAGCGCAAATAACAAAATGGTGATCGTCGGGGTTGGTTGAAACATAGGCGTTGATGTTCGTTTGGAATGATTTTCAAGTTACAAATTTTGTAAAGTAACCTAATAAAGGCAAGGAGCCATTTCCAGACTCCTTGCCAAATAATTCTTTACCTAATTACTTCGTCATTTATAGTAAAGGAGCCGAGGTGGCCCCCTTTGATCTCCAGAGCAGCCTTTTCGATAGGTTTACCGGTAGCCCGGGTGGAAGAAAAGGTGAGCAGGTCTACCGCTACCGGCCGGTCGTTGTTCGGAAGCAAGATTTCAGCGTAGGGGTACTCTCCGGGGCCATTACCATTGGGAGCCGTACCGTTCCAGTCGACGCCGCCACTGGAGGATCCGTCGCTATTCCACTCATAGTGGGCGCTGGCGTGGTCGAGCACATAGACAGCGGCCACGACAACCCACCACCAGCGTTCTTTGGATTCGATCTTTTGAGTGAAAACCCGTTCTCCATCGCGGAAGCCTTCCAGCAGAAGGGTATCCTGATCGGCGATAAACACTTCGATCTGCTTTTGATCTTCCGGGCCATTGCTCAGGCGGATACCGCTGAAGGGCTCTTCCGTAGCCTGGTCGACCGCCATGATCTGCATTTCTCCGAAGGCAGGGATGGCCACCGGTTCGAAGTACAGGTCGAGGCCGTTGTGCCCGGCCAGATCGATCCGCACCCCATCTTCCTGCACATCCTCGGCCTTACTGACGGTGAGTTGCTGGGTGGGGCCTTCTCCCCGGGTTTCCAACACCGCATTGCCCAGCGCCGTATGCCGGAGGCTTTTATAGGATACTTCTTGTGGTTTGGGCTGGATGTCGTCCGTAATGTCCAATTGTTCGGATCCGCAACCAGTAAAAAGGCCCATCAGGAAAAGAGTGGAAAGTACCGTTGTGAAATGCTTCAACTGTTTCATCGTTTTTAATTTTTGGTGAAAAAAGTGTTTTTGAATGATTTTCACTCTTACATTCCCGGGCCTGCAAAAATCTTATGGGGTATAAATGTTAAAAAAACGTTAAGGAACATTTACCTTTGATTCAAACCACTTTCCATGCCTACCCATCCCGATCAAAAATACGTGGACGCGCTCTGCCGGGGAGACAACCGGCTGATCGAGGAAATCTATCAGCAGCACGCACCGAAGGTTAGCCAATGGGTGTGCAATAATAATGGTAACACAGCCGACGCTCAGGATGTCTTCCAAAAGAGCCTGATGGCCATCCTGGCACGATACTGCAATCAGGATTTCAACCTAAGTTGCCCTTTTGGAGCCTTGCTGTTTAGCATCTGTAAAAACCTCCACCGCAAAGGCCTCCGTCAAAATAAGCAGGAAGAAAGCCTAAGAAATCAGGTGGAAATGGAATATAGTACTACAGAGGAAGCACACGACCTGCTGGAAAAAGCCGAAGAGGCGGTTGAAAAAAGCAGGATACAGGCATGCCTGGAAAAGACGTTCAACCAACTGACTGAACTTTGCCGCCAGGCTCTGCAGTTGAACGCCAAGGGCCACAGTGGGGAAGCCATTGCCGAACAGCTGGGTATGAGCAACCGCAACGCAGTTTACGCCCGGCTACACGATTGCCGTAACCGGTGGCGCCAGCTTTATGAGCAACAATGTAAAAGCTAAGCTTATGCAAGAGGAAGACTATCAATTAATCGATCGATACCTGGCCGGGCAACTGAATGAAAAAGAAAAGAAAACCGTCGAGGCCCGCCTGGAATCAGACCCATCTTTTGCCGAAGCAATGCAATTGGAGCGGGAAATGGCCCTGTTTTTGCGCCAGCAACCGCAGCGGGAGCGTTTGAAGGAACAGTTTGCAACGCTGGGTGAAAAGTATTTTACCGAACCTCCTCCCGCCAGGAAGGAAGTCAGGATACTGGGATTATCGCGCTTCCAATGGCTGGTTGCCGCCGGTTTCGCCCTGGCGGTTGTTGCCGGCGCCCTGTTGTTCACCCAATTGCAACAGCCGCTATACGAGCAATACAACCAACACCCTCCCCTTGCCCTGACGGAAAAGGCAAGCGATGGGGTCAACCTGAGCCAGGTAGAGCAGGCCTTCAACACTGGCCGGTACCAGGAAGCACTGGAAGGCCTGGACCAGTATCTCGCCGCCCATCCCGATGACCTCACCGCGCAGCTTTACAAAGGGATCGCCGCACTGGAACTCAAAAAATACGAGGTGGCCATCCCTATTTTTGACGCCCTGCGCCAAAGCGGTTCAGACTTCCAGGACTATGGCGCCTGGTATTTGGCGCTCACCTATCTCCGACAGGGGGACCGGGCCCGGTGCCGGGCCCTGTTGCAGCAGATCCCGAAAAGCTCGGAGCTGAAAGGCCGGGCAGAGGCTTTGCTGGAGGAGCTGGGATGAGAGAAGGAAGGAAGGAAGGAAGGAATGGGGGAATGAAGGAATGAATGGGCCACACGCCCTCGAGTGCTTCAGTTATCTCAGTCTGCTGAGGCTTGGACAAAACAATATAACAATTTCACCCTGAGCTTGTCGAAGGGAGCCATACAACAATCGGACCGGAGCCCCGGGAAAAATGACCCTGAAGCTCCGTTTTCGAAGCAGAACAAGTGCCTTCGGGCCTTCCGCAAGTCACGCCCACCCCCAGCCCACAATTACCCAATGCTCCCCGTCCGGGTCCGTATATTCATAGATATTTTCGAAGCCCACTTTTTCGTGAGCGCGGATAGAGCGGGGATTGCGGGAGGATATCTCTGTCACCACCAGGTCGAAATGATCCGACAGCCGATCCCGCATATCCAGGTAGAGCCCTTTAAAAACGCCTTTGCCGCGGTGGGGTTTGGCTACACACACCTGCCCCATGACGAAGTATCTCCAGTCCCTCAACGGTTTGCCCATCCAGGGAATCCCGTCCAGCAGCTCAAACATGGGGACGAGCACGGGAATGCGGCTACCAAAACGAGTTTCCATCACCAGGGCGTAGCCGGCCAGCTCCTCCGCCGCCCAGGCGGCGCTGTGGCAATAGGGAGTGTTCATATCCCGAAGGGTCTCCATATCGTGGTCTACGGTGACAAAGCCTTGCTCCCGGGCTTCCTCAATACTAATATTCCTGGGCAGGTTGGCCTTTTGCAGGGCCATGACTTGCTGCAGGTGGGCATCGGTGGTGGTAGGGCCGTAGGCAAACATAGTGGTATTGAATTTATGGGGTAAAATTAGGGAAAGTTGGGCATAGACAACCCGCCTTCTGTCCACCTAAGTAGTCGGACAGTTTTAAATTT
>JAGQXQ010000520.1 GCA_020436535.1 Phaeodactylibacter sp. | reverse complement strand
GGCGGCAGTTGGGGGTAGTTGACGGTGAGGTTTTCGGTGTACTGCCAGGCCGCCTTTTCGTTCAGGCGGTAGCGGTAAGGGATGCGCCCGTTCTGCCGGTAGTTGATGGCCAGGAAGCGGAATTCGAGGCTGTTGTTGTCGTGTTGCAGCTCCTGGGCGGCTGCCAGGGGCACTTCGGCGCCATTGGCCCGGAGGTGCTGTATGACAGGCGTGGCGGCAAGTGTATCCTCTTCCGGCTCGTGAAATTTGACCAGCCCGCCGGCGGTGCACAGCCACACCTGCCCGGCGTACGACTTGACTTTGTAGATCTCGTTGGAAGGCAGGCCGTTGGCTACCGTAAAACGGCGGACGGTGGGACGGCGGATGGCGGACGGCCTACTCCCCTCCTTTGGAGGAGTTGGGGGAGGCTCATAAGCGGACGGACGGCCATCTGCATCAAAGGTGACCTTATTCAGCCCATTCAGCGTACCCACCCAGAGGATGCCATTTTCATCTACATGCACATCTTCGATCATATTGGCAGTGAGGCCGTCATCGGTGGTGATCTGCAGGATGTCTTCGCCTTTCCAGCGTATGACGCCCCTGCCTTTGGTGCCGAAGACAAGGCCGCCGGTCGGGAGTTCGTCGATGTCTTCTACCCGGTGGTTAAAAGCGGGGTGGGTAATACCAGGGGAAATGAGGCTATTGTCTTTGAACTCGAACAGGCCGCGGGCATTGCCCAGCCATAACCTCTGTTTGGAATCAGTGTAGATGGCAAAAGTACGCTCCCTGAAGTTATTCGCCACCGGATGAAATTTTACCGAATCATTCTTAATGTCGATAATAGCAATACCATTGGAGCACCCTAATAATTCACCGGCGGCATTAATATGCAGTTTCTCCAACTTGCTTGTACGAAATGGGTACATCTTACCGTGCATACGACTTCTAACATTCACAAAATTCCAACGGTTATCTTTCCAGTAAGCCGAATTGCTCCATAACAGATCTGTTTCGGGTTGGTATAGGAGATCGTGGTTATGGTATCCGTATAAATTGACCAATTGGCCAGTTATTTGATTCTCTATGATATCTACCTGGAAGATATCGCCATTTCGACAGCCTGCGTATAATTCATGCTTATTCTTGAACGTAACTGCACTGATAAAATCATCTGAAAATCCAAAACGGGAGTCGTAGGTTAACAATTCCAGTTCCGGGCAATAAAAGATGCCCTTTTCCTGTGTAACCACCCATAGTTCGCCTTTGGGATCCCCAAAAACATTACTAACAGACAGCCCGTTCAAATAAAGGTCAAAGACGCCCTCTCGCAATGCTTCAATATCCCGGTAAACCCTTAAACCATTTCCCTCAGACATGCAGAACAAGAGGGCGCCGTCATCTCTTTCAATGATCTCATTAATTTTGAATTCCGGCCCGAAATAAAATGGGATATGCCATAAAAGACTCCCCTCCTTGAGGCAGTACAAATAATTGTCGTAATAGATTAAGAAGTGTCCTGAAGATAGCTTTTGGGTTTTGATATTTCTTACCGTAGCATATTTTCTTGAAACAGGTAGGTTTACAGAAGTGCTTCCCCATTTGGATGCAAACTCAAACCGGGCAATTTTATGCTCTTTTTCATACTTTGTGTCTCGTATTATTTCTTCCATCCTATCCCTTTGAACGACAGGAGTAAAAAGGCTGAAGGACACTCCTTCTACCTCCACAAGCAGCCGGGATATTGGAAGCTTACTGGTAATCAAACTATCGTTTCCCAAACTATCAATGATCATCACCCCGACTTCGTACAAACAAAAATAGGCCGTTTCATCGTCCGGTTCTAAATAGGAAAACTTGACACCACTGTAGTGTTTATCGTACCGCTTCACCAGATAATTAAACCGATACGGAACAATAGTATCCCCTTCCAGGATAAACGCCTCTCCCGTCATCGTCCCGAACCAGATGCGCCCTTTGGCGTCTTCGTGAATGTCGAACACCACATTGCTGGTAAGGCCGTCCTGGGCGTCGTAGGTGCGGAAGGCATAGCCGTCGAAGCGGGCCGCGCCGTTGTCGGTGCCGAACCACATATAGCCCTGGCTGTCCTGAAAGGCGCAGTACACCTCGGGGCTGGGCAGGCCGTGCTGGGTGGAGTAGTTGCGGAAGTGGGGCTGGGGGGTGGGTTGGGAAGTGAGGGGGTGAGAGAGTGAGAGGGTGAGGAGGAGTGATAATATTTTGGAATTTGAATATTTCATGGGGTAAATTAAATTCGGCTGAAAATGTCTGGCTTTGGCTCGGCCCTACCGCCTATGCGCCAAAGCGGCTTCGGTGACGGCGCAAAGGGGGACAGGGCTAAAATACGGAAAAAGAGGTGCGCTTCATTTAGTATGGACATGTTTTTGCTTTTTTATGCAAATTCAAGAACATGGTTATCATTGAATTGCTAAAAACCGCTGGAATGCCGACAAATGCCTGCCGTTCTATTTCTGGCAGGACAGCAACAAAGTAGAAGTAGGCCTGAGGCCAAACCTTTGAGGTTTGCGAAACCTCAAAGGTTTTTGAAAAGGCTGGCCATGAGTTATCCCGAATTTACAGCCATCCTCACCGAATCTAATGCCAAACCCGCCGAATTGACAATGGCCGGCCTGTCCGGAGGAAGAAGCCGTATCTTTAATTAATTACGGCCTGACCTTTCTCGAACCCAACAATCTCATGGAATATGAAACGGATCCCCGTCTTTCTATTGACCTTGCTGTTTAACGTATTTATATCCCTCAACCTTCCCGCACAATGGACATCCCAGGTATCGGGCACCGATGTGCTCCTGACGGACGTCTTTTTCGTAAATACTTCTACCGGCTGGGTTGTAGGCGCAGAGGGAACGATCCTGAAAACAACCAATGCGGGCTTTACATGGTCGCCCCAGGTTTCTAACACCACAGCACCATTGACCAGCGTTTATTTTTTGGATACTTCCACTGGATGGGTTGTAGGCTCCTATGGAGTCGTTTTGAAAACTACCGATGGCGGAAATACCTGGACCCCTTCAAACACCGGAGTTCCGCCTGATTATTTGCATGACGTCTATTTTTGGGACGCTGACCATGGTTGGGCCACGTCACAGTTTGCGTTCCTGAGGACCGTTGATGGTGGCGCTTCCTGGACTTATCAGTCCCTCCCTGGTGCACATTTATGGGGTATGCATTTCACTGATGAAAACCATGGGTGGGCTGCTGG
>JAGQXQ010000016.1 GCA_020436535.1 Phaeodactylibacter sp. | reverse complement strand
CCGTACTTACGGTTCCACCCACCGGTTCTTGTCGGAAAATGGTTACAAAATTTTCGGATAATGCGAAACAACCATCGGCCAGGCTGGCGGTGGCGGCATTATCGCCGGCCATAGCTAAAAGGTTCCCATTGTACGCGAGGCCCCAAACGCGGGAAACACCTACGCTATCACTTTCAAAATCTGCAGAATCTCCACTCAGGATAGCCGTAATTATATTGTTTTCGTCCGTCACCAAATAGGTGAATGAGGCGCCGGCAGTAGCGCCGGTATTAGCGAAACGCACGACGTCAGCCAGGCCGTCGCCAGGGCAGGTAAAGGCCTCGGTTTCGCCCGTTTCAGTACTCACCATCCCGGCTGCGGGAGCATCACCGGCCACCGCGATAGAGTTCGCCGTCAGCGCATAACAGCCGCTGGTGAGGGGAGTGCCCAGGGGGTCGCCAACCCTTGCCCGTAGAGAGCCAATGAAGTTGAAAGCGTAAACCTGGAAGCTGTTGCCAGGCAGCCCGGCAAAATTGATGCTTCCGCTCAGTCCGATGTAGACGATCACATCGTTTTCATCCACCACCAAATAACCGACCGGCACAGCACTCAAATTGGCTGCAAAATTCAGGGTGGAGGAAATTCCACCCTGACACAGGTCGATGTCGCCTTGCCCGTTGGGGCCATTGATGGACATGCCGTTGAGGCAGGGAAATTGCGCATTAAGCGTTGCTATTGAGCAAATTAATAGCAGAAAGGAGAATAGAAGTTGTTTACAATTCATCTGTTCGATTTTTGGTTATAAGAAGCGTACAGGGAATCAAGGCTGATTCCTGGAAATGAATACTTGTAATAACTGAGGTGAGACCAAATGTAAGAAATGTTAATATAGAAATTTATGCGATAAGCCGAAAGAAGAAGGCTCTAAAAATCTCCGGTTTGTTTTTCAATTATAAAAAAGAAGCAAACAATTGCAAATGAAACAATTTGTTTTTTATCTGTAAAAAGGCGGGGCTTGAGCTTGATGCGATAATTATGTTAAATAGAGTTTCCGGGAACAGCTGACAGTAGGGGCTGGTATTTAATCTTTCGCTATAGAAGGCCCTGGCGCAGTATTCTTGTACAGCGGATTTCGGAGGTGAACAGTTGATGCCTCATTTATTATACGTGGGAAAATATCCATTACGGAACAGTAATCTTTGTCAGGACGGAAATATTTAAAGGCGATTTCCTTGCGCTGTATGTTTTTAGCGAATTGGTTGGGCTGGATAGCTGAATGAGGCCGCTTATAGGTGTTGATGTTTGTTGGTGTTGATTTTGCCTATAATTTATATTATGTTAAATAGGAAAGAAAGCAATGGAACAAAAAAGTAGTAACCATGCCCCCCATTAAACCTGCCCCCTTCCTATCAGCGGCGTTTTTATGTATAAGCCTGCCTGATAAGGGATATTGGAATCAGGAGCTGGACGCAGTGTATTGGCCAGAAAAGCCATTAATCACTTCGGAATCAAGTGTGGTGACGGTTGGAGCGGCGTTGTCTATTATAAAAGAGATGACGATTATGATTCGAATGGCTACCTGAAAGAATCTTGTTTCCGCTCCTACCCTACCTCGGAAGATAGCTTTGAAGATCATTCAGCCAGGTATTCTCAGGGTTAACTTACAGCTTCCGCCATTTGTTCCTCTCTCTTTTGGTTCTCTCGCTGGCCTGTTTTTCATTGTTTTATTCGATTTTGGAAAGAAATATGCCTCTTTTATTAACAGGTAATAAGGGGCCTAACAGTTCGAAGGTATTTGTGTTGCGTTTCTTTTGCAAGAGGAGTTGCTTAAGTTTAAGTACTTGATTACGAGACAATTGAGTTTTGAATCTTGTATCTCTACTTGAATCAATGCCCTTTTGTTTTTCGAAGTTCTTATTAAATAAAAATATAAAAAAAGCCATCTTTTTTTCAACAAATACTGTTTATTGTCTTTTGCCGGTAATGGAAAGTGCTGCATCTTTGTATTGTCAGAAAGAGAAACAGAGGAGAAAAGCCGGAACACAATCCCAAAAACAGGCTATCTCAAAAACCGATAATTTTAAAACTAGCTACTTAGTTAAAAATAAAGAATTAGGTCGTCTTATTTTTCATGAGATTATGATTTGTTTAAGAGCCCCGAAAGGGGCTTTTTTTTTGCACTCAAGACAGTAACCTCTTTTCATACTTTTGTACCTCCTGCAAATCAACGAAATCGCTTACCCACTCCCAGGGCAATCGTCCAGGTATCATAAGCATTCCGTCGGCTGTCATAGAAAAAAGTAGGCGAAAAGTCCCAGCCATGTCCCATTTCGAATTCGTATTCTACGCCGGCACGGACCAGGAAGAAGTCTTCAGTGGGTTCAAACTCCCATCCCGGGCCAACCAGCAAGACTAACTGCTTCCAGGGTTTGTATAAAGCATCTAAGGTGAGCACTAAAGGATATTCCCGGGTCAGGACTTCCTCGTGCCCATCGTGATCGACCAGGAAGGTTTCGATCTCGATGTCATTGTGCAAGCCGAATCCCCATTTGTGGTTAATCCAATATTCCAGGTCAACTCCCCAGGAAGGCACTGCCAGCCGGTCGTGTGATGGCCCCTTGGGAATGAAGGTATGTCCAATGAGCACAGCTAGCCGAACATACCCACTGGTATGTTTGGGTGAACTCGGATGCGTGGTTTCTTCATGCTGCGCGAGACTATCCTTTGGAAAAGCAAGAATGGTGAAAAACAACGTAAATAGTATCAAATACCGCATGGCTTAAGGATTTTGCGGTAAATTTATTTATTAACCTTCTTGCATTTGATGACGAAGGTCACATTAAATCCTGTTTTATATCATACTTACTCTTTTCTTAAAAGTACACCTGTTTCCATTAAAAGATACCATTTGGTATGTACTCTTTAAACCAAATTGAGCATTAAAAAATAAAAGTCGTAGCCTCTCCTAAGCGGATCAACGATGACGAAAAAGGTGAAAAATATGTTTGGGCAATAGAATTTACCCATACCAATTCTATGATATGTTATTCAAGAAAGGAGGAAGGGATGACGCTTTATTTCAAACGCCAGGTCTAGTGATGGATCAAGATTGTTTGTCCACCGGTACTGTTGCACATTCAGGCTTGTATCTGCTGGCGAACAGTCGGCAATAAACAACGGAATTTTGAAGGTACTCGCGCAGGTTCTTGCGCTTGCTCCACAGCACAGAGAGGATTAACAAGGTCAACATGGGATATATAATTTACTCATTTTGGATATACAACTTCTAAACGCAGAAAAATAAAAAAATGTTTCCCCTTGATAAAAAAATATTTTTCATTTTTTAACTGATTGATAATCAGTGCTATGCCAACAACAGCCGCAAAGAGATAACGAACGTCATCACAATAACAAAATACCTAAACGTTTTTTCCGGAATAAACTTTACGATTTGTATACCGGCGAACACCCCCACGGTTATAGCTGGAAGAGCAGCCAAATCCAACAGAAAGCTTTTCCAGGAGATAGTGCCCCAAACGAAAATATGAAATGGGAATTTAAAGAGGTTGATGATCATGAAAAACCAGGCTGTGGTGCCAATGAAGCTATTCTTGGGGATGCGGGTGGCAAGCAAGTAGACCGCCATGATAGCGCCCGCAGCATTGCCGATCATGGTGCTGAAGCCTCCCAGCACGCCGAATAGGGAAGCTACACCCCAGCTACCTACGAGTTTATCGGGTAATGCCACGTATTCCTGCACGACCATCAGCACCAGGCTACTGATAATGATAATGGCGATAAGGCCTTTAAAAGCCTCATCGTCTACAACAAAGCCCACCCAGATGCCGATGCCGACGCCCAGTATTGCAGCCGGGAGCAAACGCCAGACATATTTCCATTCGGCATGCCGGTTGTAATAAGAGACCGCAAATACATCCGCCATGGAGAGCAGCGGCAATACCAACCCAACCGAGGTTTTTCCACCAAATACCGCCGCCATGACCGGTACGGCGAACATACCCATACCCTTTACGCCTGCTTTGGCCAAGCCGATGAGCAGGGCACAGAGCATTAGCCAAAACCATTGCTCCGGTGGAAGTTGCTGGAAAAAAGAGGCGGCCGCTTGCTGCATAACTGCATTAGGTTCTAAAGAGAAAATGAGAAGCGTTTTACTGTGGTCCGCTTCTCCCCTTTAATTGAAGAAACAGAGCCGTTTTCAATTTGAGATCAGAGACCTCTTCGAGGTTGGTAAAGCGTAAAAAGAAACTCGGGCAGCAATTTTCCATTGCTGCCCGAGGACGCAGGCCTCTATTTACTCTTGGGCCTGTCACGATTATACTTCAATGCTTCCCTAAGCCTTCATATACAGCACTTCTTTAGCCGCCTTGACGATCTTCTCGGCATTGGGCAGCCAGGCGTCGACCAGCGTTGGAGCATAAGGCAGGGAGGTGTCGGCGGCGTTGACCCGCGTTACCGGAGCATCGAGGTGGTCGAAGGCATACTTTTGGATGCTGTAAGCTATTTCCGCGGAAACACCTGCCAGCGGCCAGGATTCATCGACGACGACCAACCGATTTGTTTTCTTGACCGAATTGACGATGGTTTGGTAATCCAGCGGGCGGATAGTACGCAGGTCGATCACCTCTGCTTCTATTCCCTCTTTTGCCAGCTCCGTAGCGGCCTCCAATGTGGGGTACATCATTTTATTGTAGGAGACCAGAGTTATGTCTGTACCCTCCCGGCGAACTGCCGCCACGCCAATAGGCACCAGATATTCGCCTTCCGGCACTTCGTCTTCAAAACCGTACAGCTGTTCGGACTCCATCATACATATTGGGTCATCATCGCGGATAGCAGATTTGAGAAGGCCTTTGGCATCGGCAGGGTCTACGCAGGAGATCACCTTCAGGCCCGGCACATTAGCCAGCCAGCTCTCAAAAGTCTGGGAGTGTTGCTGGGCCAGTTGCCCTGCACTACCGGACGGCCCGCGGAACACGATGGGGCACCGGAAGTCGCCGGCAGATTGAGAAAGAGTCTTGGCGGCATTGTTGACGATCTGGTCAAAGGCCAGTACAGCAAAGTTCCAGGTCATAAATTCCACGATGGGGCGTAAGCCATTCATGGCAGCGCCAACGCCGATGCCGGCAAAGCCAAGCTCGGCGATGGGGGTATCGATGACACGGCGGGCGCCAAATTCCTCCAGCATGCCTTTACTCACCTTGTAGGCGCCATCGTATTCGGCTACTTCCTCTCCCATTAGAAATACGTTCTCATCGCGACGCATTTCTTCGATCATGGCTTCCCGTAGTGCATCTCTTAGGGCTAATTTTCTTGCCATTTCTAATGTATTTTCCTTAGTGAACTTAAGTTAAACCTGAACTTTTGCTCAGGCAGGATACGCAAAAATAGTAAAACTATAGGGTATAACAAGCCTGAGCTTTTCTTGTTTGCAGTCAACTTTTTCCCGTTCAGTGGTATTATCTTACAGAAAGTGGCGAGTTAGCGGCACTTTTCCTATTTTTGCACTGACGCTTATAATAAGCAGGTTTTCAGGTTCGTTTCAACAATCTAAAAGAATATATCCGAAAAAAGCATTTAAAATGAAAAACAAAAACCTCAGAAAGATTGCTGCAGTCGCCGCATTCTTGGCTATCGCAAGCATTTTCTCCTCCTGCAACCGCGGGTATGGCTGCCCAAGCAATTTTTCAATGAACGATCAGTTGGTTGAGGTTGTTACTACGGTAATCAACTTCCTTCGGTAAATGAACAAAGTCAACTGGTTGTCCCTGGCGGCAATGAGCCAGATAGAAGAAATTGCAGAACATTCTAAGTCAACTCCCTGCATTGTATACAAGCACAGCACGCGCTGCTCGCTCAGTTCTCTTGCCCGGCATCGCCTGGAAAAAGGATGGGTATTCAGCGAACATGCTGTGCTTCCCTATTTTCTTGACCTGATCGCCAATCGGGAGGTTTCCAACCTGGTTGCAGAATACTTTGGGGTTGCGCATCAATCCCCTCAGTTGCTCCTCATTCGCGATGGCCGTTGTGTTTACCACGCTTCTCATCTCGATATCAATGCCCGGAGCTTACAACCTCATTTTGACAATACCGAGCAGGCTTGAACCTTCCAGAGTTCACAATTAACTGATAAACGGCGCCGCCACAGCCATGAGTAAAATTTTTGAGACTCAGGATGGGTCCCACTCCATCATCTCCGATTCGTTTGGTGAGAGTTACCATTCGAAGTATGGCGCGATCCAGGAATCCACGCATGTATTCATCCATTCCGGGCTCTTTCACCGGATTCAGGGTGCAAAGCAATTGTCGGTGCTGGAAATAGGATTTGGAACCGGCCTCAATGCACTACTTACCTTACAGGAAGCCAACAAGCGCCAACTTCCCGTTTATTATGAAGCGGTGGAAGCCTATCCCATTTCTGTGGAAGAGGCTAAGCAATTGAACTATCCGGACTTAATTGAAGAACAAGTGGCCGGCACTTTCCTGCAAATGCATGAAATGGCATGGAATGAACCACAACAGATCACGCCCTATTTTTCCTTCCTCAAGAAGCAAAGCCGTTTTGAGCAACTCCGCTATCAGAATGCATTCGACGTCATTTATTTTGATGCTTTTGCTCCAAATGCCCAGCCAGAATTGTGGGAGGAAGAGATTTTACAGATAATGTACAATGCGCTTAAAGAAAATGGCGTGCTCACCACCTACTGTGCGAAGGGCGTAGTTAAACGCTGTTTAAAAGGAGTGGGATTTATAGTAGAATCCCTTAAAGGCCCGCCAGGTAAACGGGAAATGACAAGAGCTGTAAAGCCGCCGTCGGTTAGAAGTTGAGGGCTTGTCTTACCCTGTTAACAGATCTCCGTTTTCTTTCTTTGGCTTTATTATGTTGAGCTTGCCGTCTTCGCCGTATAATTCCTTAGACTTTTTGTTGTAGGCCATAGCGGCTTCCTCGGCCGTATCGAACATTCCGATATGGACGGACTTCCGGTTGACGGAAATAACGGCCCGGAAACGGTTATTCTCCTTATACACCCCGGTGTAGCCAACTTTGCTGCTGGTTTTTCGTTTTCGACTTGCTACCGACCGGGAGCGATACACGAGATTCTCCAGCCGGCAGTCCAGCTTATTTCCATTTTTAGCGCCCACCAGGTTTTTTGCATTGGACTTGGTATTCAGCAAAAACTTCTCTGCAACCAGTTTGTGTAAGTAAATCGTCTCCGTTTTATATCCTCCATCTGCTTTCTTCCAAGTCTTTTGAAAAACTGCACATCCACTCGAATGTCGGCGCAGATTATTGACGAAATCTACCTTGACAAGGTAAGGGTCAGTAGTCAGATATTCATAGACTTCATCATCCAACAAAACGCTATCGTCCGCATTTTTTAGTTTGACTTTATACAACACGCTCTTTGGGTTTTAGTTATCAATATTTTGATTTACATATTATTGATGAAACTTTATTTTGAGAGAAAGGAGGTTGATTTCACCAAAATAACGATTTTGATGGAATTAACCGAAATTTAATGATTTTCAAAAAGAATAAAAAGCATCATGTAATTTTTTTGTTGAACCAAGCCGAATGCCATAATTTTTCCTTCTTTTGCAGTGGTATGAAAATGGATTAAAAATGTACTTTATGAGCCATCCCGCAGAAGGCTTCATGCAACGGTGCTTCGACCTGGCAAGATTGGGGGCCGGAACTACCTCCCCCAACCCTATGGTGGGGGCGGTTTTAGTACACAATGGCAGGATCATTGGTGAAGGATATCACCAGGCCTATGGGCAGGCACACGCAGAAGTGAATGCCCTCAACAGCGTCCGCCCTACCGATACTCATCTTATACCCCAGTCTACCCTTTATGTTTCACTGGAGCCTTGTGATATCCATGGAAACACGCCTCCTTGTACCCGCCTGATCCTCGAGCACAAGATTCCTAAGGTTGTAGTATCCTGCATCGACCACAGCCCCGGTGTAGATGGCGCGGGAGTTGCCCGCTTGCGCGAAGCCGGCGTAGAAGTGGTGGTGGGGCTGCTCCGTGAAGAAGGCCACAGGCTAAGCCTGCCTCGCAATACTTTCGTGCGTAAGAACCGCCCCTACGTAATTTTAAAATTTGCTCAGTCAAAAGGTGGGGTATTTGCACCACACGAAAACCGTCAGCTTTGGCTTAGCAATGATTATTCCAAGCGGCTGGCTCATAAGTGGCGCAGTGAAGTCGACGCTGTGTTGGTAGGCGCCAATACGGCTATTGCCGATAACCCCCAACTGACCAATCGCTACTATTTTGGGCAGTCGCCCCGCAGGATTGTCCTCGACCAGACAGGCAATCTACCAATATCTCTGGCTCTCTTTGACGGGCAAGAGCCAACTCTGGTATATTCCGAAAAAGCCCCCACACCGGAGACGGCAGGCAATGTCCGTTACCATCCACTTTCTTTCGGCAGCCAAATGGTGGAAAAATTACTTGAAAACCTGGCGGGACAGAAGATTAGTATACTTATGGTGGAAGGCGGCATAAAGACCCTACAGTGTTTTATTCGGGCCGGCTTGTGGGATGAAGCCAGGGTCTTTCTGGCCGATAAGTATGTGTCCGGTGGTAGAATGGCGCCCATACTGCCGGAACCACCTGTAAAAACATACCCATTGGGGAAAGATGAACTACTCTTTTTTCGCAATCCTTTACAATCGTTAAACTTACATTAAAATACCCAATGGGCACCATAAGCCACTTTTATATTTTGTTTGTTTGTTGTTACTTAAATTGCACAGGTTAGAAAAATGATAATTGGAATGAAAATGATAAGTGTTATGCTCACAGTGCTCATTGTAGGGAGCAGCTTTTCATTCACGCCAGCTCAACATACACAAAAACTACTCCAGCAGGACAATTCTGAAGCTGTAAAATGGCTCAGTTGGGAACAAGCGGTGGCCCTTTCCCAAAAAGAAAAGAAAAAGATCTTGCTGAATGTGTACACCGACTGGTGTGGATGGTGCAAACGAATGGATAAGGCTACTTTTCAGGAGCCCAACCTGGCTCGTTATATCAACGACAACTTCTATCCCGTTAAATTCGACGCTGAACAGAGGGCAGAGATGGAATACAAAGGAAAAGTCTATAAATATGTAAAGAACGGCCAGCGTGGCTACCACGAGCTCGCCGCAGAATTGTTAAAAGGAAGGCTCAGCTTTCCAACAGTCGTCTTTTTGGATGAAGATATGGATGTCATTCAATCTATTGTAGGGTATAAAACCCCTCAGCAGTTCGAGCGTATCGCCACCTATTTTGCAGGAGGCCATTACAAGAAAACCCCCTGGTCTACTTATCAGGCAACGTACCGTCCTGTGCTTGTAAGTGATTGATTACCAGCACTAACGCCTCCTGCGGGTAGAACTACTAATGCCAAGGACTCCCAACAGGCCGCGCGTAAGCTCTCTGGCTACCGTCCGGGCTACCTGGCGTGTTGTGGGGTTGGAAATTATCTTTTCTATAGCGCTTTTCTCCTTGCGGCTGGATGTGCTGCGCGCCCGTTCCCGTTGGGCACGCATCTCTTGCTGAATGGTTTCATCCTGAGCTTCCTCTACTTTTTTAGTGAGGATTTCATGGGCGCTTTCCCTGTCAATTTCTTCATTGTACTTACCGATGATCTCCGATCTGCGAATGATTTGGCCGATCTCCTGCTCAGTAAGTACGTCCATTCGGGACTCGGGCGCCCGCAGCAAGGTATGGGCCAATGGCGTAGGGATCCCCTTTTCATTGAGTGCCGTCACCAGTGCTTCTCCAATGCCAAGTTCTGTAACTACTTGAGCGACATCGTAAAATTCCGAAATGGGGTAGTTCTGAGCCGCCAGCTTTATCGCTTTCCGATCCTTGGCTGTGAAAGCGCGCAGAGCATGCTGGATCTTGAGTCCTAATTGCCCCAGTACATCATCGGGGATATCCGCAGGGTTTTGAGTTACGAAGAACAAACCTACCCCCTTGGAACGGATCAGCTTGACGATGACCTCGATCTGGTCCATCAGGGCATCAGAGGCTTCTTCAAAAACGAGGTGGGCTTCGTCGATAAAGATCACCAGCTTGGGTTTTTCCGAGTCACCTTCTTCCGGAAAATTGGAATAGATCTCCGCTAACATTTGCAGCATGAAGGTGGAAAACAATTTTGGCCGGTCCTGAATATCTGTAAGCCGAAGTACAGAAACGATGCCCCGTCCATTTTTATCGGTGCGAAGCAAGTCATCTACATCAAAAGAACGCTCGCCGAAGAAGCGGCCCGCGTCCTGCTGTTCCAATTCGATGATCTTGCGCATGATGGTCCCTACCGAAGCCGTAGAAATCCGGCCATAGGCTTTTTCTGCTTCCTCCTTGCCTTCATTGGTAATATACTGTAGCGTTTGTTTAAAGTCGGCCAGGTCAAGCAGCGGCAACTTATTGTCATCGCAATATTTATAAACGACTGCCACTATCCCGGACTGCGTATCATTCAGGCCCAGTATCTTGGAAAAGAGTACCGGCCCAAATTCCAGAACAGTGGCCCGGAGCCGCGCGCCTGGTTCATCGGAAAGGCTCAAAAACTCAACCGGGCTGGCGCCGGCTTCAAAAGGAATGCCTATCTGTGCGTGCCGTTCGTCAATTTTGGGGTGCCCTTCACTTGCAACGGCAATGCCACTGAGGTCTCCTTTAATATCCATCAAAAGAGAGGGAACGCCCTGATGGGAAAGGTGTTCAGCGAGGATTTGAAGGGTTTTTGTTTTCCCCGACCCGGTGGCGCCGGCAATCAAGCCATGCCGGTTCATCGTCTTCAGGGGGATCTTTACCAATGTGTCAGGTATACAGGCTCCATCCAGCATAGCCCCTCCCAGGATAATAAAGCGGCCTTTAAATGTATAACCTTCATTTATCTGAGTAGTGAATTGTTCTTTTTTAGACATATCTTATTGGTTGTTCCATTTTTCTATTCTCTCCTGAAACTTGGACTTATTGAATTCCCACAAGTCAATGTTGAGGCTGCCTTCCACCTCCTGCTCAACACTTGCCGGGAGCAGTCCTCCGAAAAAATCCAGGCCGGTAACCTCTTCCACTTTATCAATGGTTACTGCAAATTTATACAACGGCTCAAAGCTCACTTCATTGGGAATGATAAAGCCAATCCCTTTTAGCTGAGGCTCCTCGGCGTCCAGTAATACTTTGTAGTAAGCCACCGGGACAGATACCTCATTATCTCCGATCTTCCCCTTCGGCTCCAGGGCCAGAACCGGCCCGGTAACCACATAGATCTCACCGTTCCGCTTGGCCCAGGCGCGGGCCAGTTCTTCGAGTTCCCGCCAGATACCTTTGTTGAAGTTACTGGATTGAGGGCTGATATTGCTCATGAAAAAGGTTTCATCCATGGCTTCCGCACTGAAGGCGCGGTCAGCAGCAGGCAGCAGGTGGCCCCGGCTGTAGCCCGAATTGCGATAGTCATTTGGTGTCGCGGAGCCGCTCTTTACTTGAGGGTCTGGCCGGAAATTGTCAACGCGTTCTACCCAGGGCTGCTTCAACTCTTTACCAGAAAGCCGGTAAGCGACCCATTCCGCCTGTTCATGTTCTTCAGAATAGGACAGGGAATAATATTGATGGTGAATGACGGCCCCTGTTGTAGATGGAGGAAGGTAGTCGTGTTTTTCTACAACCGTAACGGTACCCGTGTCTGCTTCTCCCGTTCCGGGATCGGAGGAGGTATTGCCGGTAAATTTATTGAAAAGCATAAATAGCCCGCCGATGATAGCACTAAAGAGCCCTACTCTTACGATCATGCTGCCGGAACTGCCCTTTCCCTTACTTTCGTGATTCATCCTGAATTTAGCCATGCAAAATGATTTGTTTGGATGGCGTAAAAATAGAAAAAATTACGGTACGGAAAGAGGGAATGAGGAGGCTGGCCCCTTCCTCATTCCCTCTTTTCTTGATTTTACCTATTTACGGCCTTAACGGAGACAAACCCTCACTCCTTACTTATAAAGGATTCTGATTTTGCCGTTCAAGCTCCTGCACTGCTGCGAAAGGAAAGATCAAACGTCCGGTTGCCTTGGTATCCTTACTTTTTTTGCCTGTGTTGTGAAGGATTTGGTAAGCCGTCTTGGTATCCATATCCGGATCAATGCTCTTCAGCAGGCCGATCAACCCCGAAACGTAAGGGGTAGCCATGGAAGTACCGTTGAAGGCGCTGTACTTGCTATTGGGGATAGTAGAGAAGATATTGACGCCGGGGGCGGCAATGCCCATCTCCAGGTTGGTGATGTAATTGGAGAATACGGCGCGATTGAGTTTTTCATCGAGTGCACTCACGGCGATCACTCCGGGCACTCCTGCCGGGGCAAACCCTTTGGCATCCCGGTTGGAGTTGCCGGCAGCAGCAACAACGATCGCTCCTTTCTGATTGGCATAGTCTACCGCTTTTTGATAAGCGCGTTCCTTGGTTTGGTTGGAAAGCCCTCCTAAAGACAGGGAAATGACGTCTACACCAGCATCGGCAGCTTCCAGAATACCGTTGATGATGGTGCGTTGTGACCCCATTCCGGAAGCGCTCAGTACTTTAATACTGGTGACTTGAACGAAGCTGTTGTCCCTGGAGAAGGAGGCCACCCCTACCCCATTGTTAGAAACGGCGGCGGCTATTCCGGCACAGTGCGTGCCATGGCCTTTAGGGTCAT
>JAGQXQ010000519.1 GCA_020436535.1 Phaeodactylibacter sp. | reverse complement strand
CGCAGCGCCGAATACGGCCAAGCCGCCGCAACCGGCTCCTTCCGAAAATACCCGGCCTTCCAAAGCCGTTCCGCCACCTGCTGTCACTCCTTCACCACCTGAAAGAAGGCAGCCTTCCAATGGCCCCGTTCGGTACGCTATTTTTCAGGGAGCTATTCGCCTGGAAGGGAATTCTGAAAAGGTTAATCACTATTATTATGATGTTTACAAACTGTACTCTGATGGCCAACGGGAACTGGTACGCACCGGCAGGACACCTGGGGGGGATTTTAAACTATACCTGGATCGCGAATATGACCACGAGGTTAAATTCAGGCATTCAGACTCAAAATCCATAGTCATTAAATTGAACAGTGAGGAACTGGAGAATGCCGGGCAAAACATAACCAGGAATATTACGCTGAGAAAAGCCGCTTCTTCCTCTGACAATGGCGATATGGGTACAATGGATCAGCAACCCAGCAATGGAAAGGATGAGTCGCCGGTAGAAGACCTGATGAACCTCACCGTGCCGGAACTACAGCAAGAAGAAGCACAAGTGCTTCAGCGGTCTGTGCCAAAGGAGGAAAATTCAACGCTTTGGGTAGATCAGCAACCGCGCAGCCTGCAATTGAACCAAGGCATATCTGTTTACAAGGATATGGATGTCAATTCCAGGGTGTTGGCCCGCCTGAGTGAGGGCATGGAGATTGAGGTATTGGAACGCACGACTGCAGAGTGGTGGATGGTCGCCTACCGCAGCAAGATCGGTTGGGTAGAAACCAACCAGTTGAAATAGAGAAGACTACAAGTTGGAGGTGATCAGCAGGTCGAGGTCGGTGGATTTGATCTCGAAGCGTTCCCCCAGGTAGCTATTGGTCAGGCAACCTTTATAGGTATATACCCCATGCCTCAGGCCCAGGTTGTTAAACAGGAGGTGTTCGATGCTACCCGTGCTGCCGGCTCTCAACAAAATAGGGGTAAGGATATTGCTCACCGCCATGGAAGCGGTTCGGGAGACTCTGGAAGCGATATTGGGTACGCAATAATGAATGACATCGTGTTTGATAAAAGTTGGTTTTTCCAGGCTGGTAACCTCTGAAGTAGCGAAACAGCCTCCCTGGTCGATGCTGACATCGATGATGACTGCTCCCGGTTTCATTTTGATGACCAGGTCTTCACTAACGATAACGGGAGTACGCCCGGATTTGGAATGCATAGCGCCGATGGCCACATCGGCGGCCAGTAGTTCTTTTTCCAGATAGTGAGGGTTGATCGCACAAGTATACAGGGGGCGGCCCACCTGATTTTGCAATCGTTTCAGTTTGGTGATGTTATTGTCAAAGATACGTACCTCTGCGCCTAGTCCCAAGGCGGTCCGGGTGGCGTATTCGGCGACGATCCCGGCTCCGAGGATAACGACTTTGGCACTGGGCACTCCGGAAATCCCTCCTAAGAGCACCCCTTTCCCTCCGCCGGTAGAAGACATGAGTTCGGCGGCTGTGAGCATAGCGTTGATGCCTGCCATTTCGCTCATAATGCGTACAACGGGAAAAGTGTCGGATTCGTCCTTTATATATTCCATAGCCAGGGCGATGACTCGCTTCTGGCGCAGTTTATTAATATAATTGGCAGTAATGATCGGCAATTGCAGAGGTGAGATGAGGATCTGGTTGGGATGCATCAAGTCGATCTCCTTTAGGGTGGGGGGAGCAACCTTGATGATAATATCCGCCTCATAGACCTGTTCGGAGCTATAAGCAATATCTGCGCCGGCCTCGGAATAATCATGGTCAGAGTAACTGGACTTTTCCCCGGCCTCGGTTTCGATGACGAGGCGGTGTCCGTGAGCCACCAATGTAGCTACAGAGGAGGGGACCAGGGCTACCCGGTTTTCCTGCATGGTAACCTCCTTGGGAATACCAATGAACAGTTTATTTGGCTTCTGCTGGACCTGAAGGGTTTCCGTTTGGGGCCTATACTGGCTTTCGGTAAACTCTTTCGGAACCGGTATTTTCTTTTTATCACTCATAACAGCCGTAGCTTCAATAGCCTACAAAATTAGGATTTTTCGGCTGGAATCGCCGATTATTTCCAGTTTAATTCGCACAGCGTCCTCCGGTAGAAGATCTTCGATCAGTTCTGGCCACTCGATTAGGCAGTAGGCTCCCGTATATAGGTAATCCTCGATGCCTATCTGCAGCGCCTCCTCGGTGCTTTTCAGCCGGTACAGGTCCATGTGAAAAACACGGTGAGCCTCACCTTTGACAAAGCCCATATATTCATACTCATTGACAATTGAAAAAGTTGGGCTGGCCACCTCTTCTTTTACGCCTAAGTGGCGGCAAAGGGCCTGAATGAAGGCTGTCTTCCCGGCGCCTATCTCTCCGTAAAAGGCGATAACCCGGGCTTGAGGTGCATGGGCCAACAACATTTTAACGGCTTCCGGCAACGCTTCCGGGCTATGAATGATGATATCTTTCATGGCCATGGCCTTTTGCCGCAAAGGTAGGGATTTGGTTGATTAGTTGGTAAGTTGATTAGTTGTTTGGTGTGATTATGGGAACTGCATACATTAGGCCAACCCAATCAATTGCCTGTCAGCAAAATGCTTAAACTACTACCGCCTAATAGGTGTTTTAATACCGTTAAAACCTTTAATAAGCACAGTTTTTTTAGTATTTTTGCAGAATGGATGCAGTAAAAGATCAAGAAGAATCGAAACCAAAGGCGGGCACGTACGGCGCTATTAATATTCAAGCGCTGGAAGGCCTGGAAGCCGTTCGGAAACGCCCCGGAATGTACATCGGAAGTACAGATTCAAAGGGATTACACCACCTCGTTTGGGAAGTGATCGATAACTCGATCGACGAACACCTGGCGGGGTATTGTACGGAGATTGATACAATTATTCACAAGGATAATTCCGTCACTGTAAAAGACAACGGCCGTGGTATCCCGACGGATATGCACAAAAAGTTGAAAAAATCTGCGTTGGAAGTCGTTATGACAGTCCTGCACGCCGGTGGTAAGTTCGACAAGGATACCTATAAGGTATCCGGAGGCCTGCATGGTGTGGGGGTTTCCTGTGTGAACGCTCTGTCTGAGCACCTCAAGGCGGAGGTGCACCGCGAAGGCAAGATCTTCGTTCAGGAGTATAGCCGTGGCAAACCCCTGAGCGACGTAGCGACGGTCGGAGAATCAGATAAGACCGGAACCATCATTACCTTCCGGCCGGATCCGGATATTCTGGAATCGGTGGATTACAAGTATGACATCCTCGCCAACCGGATCCGGGAACTGTCTTTTTTGAATAAAGGACTGACCCTCAAACTGACCGACGAGCGGGAAGTCGAGGATGACGGCTCTTTCAAATCGGAATCCTTTCACTCGGAAGGGGGGCTGAAGGAATTCGTTCAGTTCATCGATTCTTCCAAACAACGGCTGATCGACGAACCGATCTATGTGACCGGTATTGAAGAAAACGTGGAGGTGGAAGTCGCTTTGCAGTATAATACTTCCTACACGGAAACCATCTACGCTTACGTCAACAATATTAATACCAGGGAGGGGGGCACCCACGTCAACGGTTTCCGCCGGGCGGTCAACCGCCTGTTCAAACAATACGGAGAAGACAACGGCTTTTTCAAAAAGTTGAAGTTCAGCATATCCGGTGAAGATTTTCGGGAAGGCCTTACGGCGATTATCTCCGTTAAGGTGCCAGAGCCTCAATTTAAAGGGCAGACCAAAGGCGAGCTCGGCAACTCGGAAGTCACCGGTATTGTCTCCCGCTGTGTAGGCGAAGTACTGGGCCATTACCTGGAAGAGCACCCCCGTGCCGCTAAGAAGATCATCGATAAGGTGATCCTGGCGGCAACTGCACGCCACGCCGCCCGTAAAGCCCGCGAGCTGGTGCAGCGCAAAAATGTACTCACCGGAAGTGGTTTGCCCGGCAAACTGGCGGATTGCTCTTCCCGTAGCCCGGAGGAATCGGAGCTCTTCCTGGTGGAGGGAGATTCTGCCGGCGGTACTGCCAAGCAGGGCCGCGATCGGAATTTCCAGGCGATCCTGCCGTTGCGGGGTAAGATCCTCAATGTAGAAAAAGCCCTGGAGCACAAGATCTACGAGAATGAGGAGATCAAGAATATGTTCACGGCCCTGGGCGTCACTATTGAAGAAAATGACGAAGGGGAGCGCATCCTGAATATGGAAAAGCTGCGCTACCATAAGACCGTCATCATGTGTGATGCCGACGTAGACGGCAGCCACATCGTTACGCTTATACTGACCTTCTTCTTCCGTTATATGCGCCCACTGGTGGAAAATGGCTATGTGTATATCGCGCAACCTCCGCTTTACATGGTGAAGAAAGGTAAACAGTTTCGGTATTGCTGGACCGAGGAGGAACGGCGCGAGGCCGTCGCTGCCTATACCGGGGATGAAGCTAGTTCTTCGATAAAAATACAGCGTTACAAAGGCTTGGGGGAGATGAATGCCGAACAGCTCTGGGAAACCACTATGGACCCGGATACCCGTATTCTGCAGCAAGTCTCTATCGATGATGCCCGCGAGGCAGACCGCGTCTTCTCCATGTTGATGGGGGATGATGTGCCGCCGCGCCGCGCCTTCATCGAGGCGAATGCCAAATATGCTAAAGTCGACGTTTAAGATACGGCCATAACGTATAAAAATGGGGCATCCCGGGTTTTGGCTAGTACCAAAGCCCGGGATGCCTCTTTTTAGAGGAAGCTGAACCGCCCTGAGGGCTTTTCTAGAAGATGTAATAGAAAGTTGAGAACTGGAATTCGGGCGAAAATACGATCCTG
>JAGQXQ010000518.1 GCA_020436535.1 Phaeodactylibacter sp. | reverse complement strand
AGTTCTTTGAGCATCCGTACTTCCCGGGGATCCAGGAAGGAAGTATCTTCAACGATCACATAATCAAAACGAAAGCCGGCGCCGGCAAAGCACTCGCCGGCAACCTGAGGAGTAGCCAACAACGCAGGCATCAGGGAGGAAACAGCCTCTACCCCATGGCGAAGATGGCCTCTGAGGACAGTGGGATCCTGTTCCTGTTGTTTTCCGCTGATCAACTGATAGGCGGCTTTATTTTTGCGGCGCAGCTTGCGCAGGCTTTCTCCTTTTCGACGGTGCCACAATAATAGTGTATGCGGCAGCAGCAGGGGTTTAAACTGTGCCAACGTTTCAGCCAGATCCCGAAGATTATCGGGTTCCGGAGGCAGCACGGCCTTATAGGCCTGGCTCAGGCAATTGTCCAGGAACCAGCTTTCGAAAGCCGCATGCCAATCCTTAGGCCGCCCTTTTATCAGGGCTTTCACCAGCCGCCGGGCGCTTTCATCCAACTGAAGCCAGTTGTTTTGCCAATCGTAGAAGGCATCGAACTCCCCTAAAGAACGGCGCGTGACTTCCAACTGCTCGATCAGCTCATCCAGAAAGCGCTGCCGTTTGGGAATGGTCAGTGATTGGTGGCTGATCGGAAGGTGATAGAGCCCACTCTCATTGGCCTGGTCCAACAGGCGGCCCAGGCCCTCTTCCAGTTCCACCACCTGCTCCCTGAATCCCAACCGGGGGTGAGCTGTTTTATGACTCAACCTCTGGATCTCCTCCTGCACCGCATCGCGCAAACCGGATCGCCAACGAGCCAGCGCCTGCTCAAAACCTTGCAGGGATTCTCTGACTGCGAGGACATCCCGGCCATCATCAGCCGGCGAGAAGGCATACTCAAAATAAGCATTGTCTTCAAAGTCAGACCGAAGTTTTTCATAGGCGGCGGCCACGGCCTGCCGTGCGTCGAGTATAGCCTTGGCATTACCGGAAAAGACGCGCTTCAGCTTCAACGCGCCTACTCCGGAGACCTCAAAAGCATCTCCAAACCGGCCGTAAGACTCACCGATGCGGTCATTGAGCAGAGCCAGGCGCCGGGCATATTCCTGATAATATTGCTCATAATGAGCAGACAAAAGCTCGGAATAGGTACCGACCCTATTGATGTACCACTGCCGGAGGCTGAGGGCTCGCTCCAGTAGCGTTTTCGTTTTTTCTTCTATGAAAGGCAGTGCCTCCTCCTTTTCCATGCGCAAAAAGATACCTTGATGCAGGCTGTTCAGGGGGCTTCGCAATACGTCTTCCTCGCTCAGCAGGCTTTGACAGGATGCAATGGCCTGCCCCAGTTGTTGGTATTCTTCGTAAGAAAACTGATAGTCCTGGGTATTGAGTTGGGTAGCCAGCAGTTCTTTTCCTTCCTTCCGGATGCTCTTGAGGTACAGGCCGGCCGTCTCCGTCCAGTTGTTGGGCCCAAAAACAAAAGCCCGGGTAGACAAATAACTATCATCCAGCTTTCTTTTCAGGCGTTCTGCCCGGGCGACAAGCAGCCGGTACTCATCTTGAGAAACACTGACCTCCGGCTCTTTGGCATTAGCCGAAGCGCGAATGATCTCAGTAAACAGGGGCAGGTCCTGAGCGGTATCCCTCAATAGGAAAGACAAACGCCCAAGGCCCAGCTGCTCGAGGCGCTGCTGGATCGAGCGAAGAGCTGGCAGGCGGGGAGCCACCACCAGGCATTGCTGCCCATTGGAGAGCGCATTGGATAGAAGGTGCAGAACCAGGTGTGTCCTCCCGGCGCCGGCCAGTCCGGTAACCAGAGTCGTTTCCTGTTTAAATACGGAGGTTATGGCAGCGGCCTGGAAGGGGTCGAGAGACAATAACCCCAGCGTATGGGCCGGAGGAGGCCCGCTCTCTCTCCCATCGGCCGGTGCCGGGGGAGTAAAAAGATGTTGATGAGGCCGATACAAACCCAATACACCCGACCAATGGATCTGCGGTTGTTGAAGCCCGCTGCCCAGATCTTCGACCGTTGGCGTACTGGAAACGGCAATACTCTGGCTTGCCTGCTCCAGCGACAGCATTTCACTGGCTTCATTGCAGAGCTGCACCAACAAGCCGGCGTCCATCCTGCCAGCAGCAAGAGCTGTATCAAAATGAGCGGTAAGCTCCGTGCCGGCAGCCTGGTCCCAGTAGGTTGTCAGAAAGCGGTTGAAGGACAATGCCTGAAATGGCCTCCGGGAAATAGGCCATCGCCCAATATGGCGAGGGCTTGGTTCTATACTCAGGTTCCAAATGAAAAGGGGAGCGGCGATGGTTTCACCTTGCTCATCTTTTGCCAGAAATAGAGGAAAGCCCAGGCCGAAAGGCTGATTACCCCGCCCCCGCTCCGAAGCGCGAGCTTCAAAATAAATGGACTGCAACTCCTGCGCAATTGGAAAAGGGGGGTCTGCCATCATTTCAAAGGCCCGCCCTTTAAGCAAGCTATCGATCAAGGAAAAGGCGAAATCGCTTTCCAGGCGGGTTAGGTCAATGCGCTTGGGCTGAAAGGGAAGTGCATTTCGGAAAATGCTCCATTCGCCCTGCTTCCAAAGTCCGGTGGTATTGTCCTCTAATTGGCTACTCATCAAAAGCCGCGGTTAAAGTGGTTTCCAAATATCAGATGCGCCGAACGCGAAAAGAGCCCGGCGCACCGCTGCTCAAATATACCAAATTATACGGTCCTACTTAATATGAAAAGGCAAGAAGTATGCTGTATTCACCATTAAACAAAATCCAAAAAAAAATTAACCGGCGGCAAATTCTTCTTCCAATAAGAGATTTTTTTTTGATAAGCCGGGCAATTGAATGTATATTACTTCATGATAATCAATTGTTTGAATTTGTTTAACCTTTAACAGCAATTCGCACCCAAATGTTAAACAAAGTATATTTCAACGATTTTCCATGCTCCCAAATATAGCTGTCATACTCACTGATGCGCAAAGAAAAATATTGTGGGTCAATGAGGACTTTACCGAGATAACCGGCTATACCCTTACCGAAGTGGTCGGTAAGAAACCCAGCCTGCTGCAAGGGCCCGAAACCGAAAAGGACGCTATCAACCGCATCCGGCGCAGCCTACAACACAAAATTGCATTCAGGGAGGAGATCACCAATTACCGGAAGAATGGAGAACCCTATTTGTGTAAGTTGGTGATCCATCCGGTCTTTAACCGCGACCAACAGCTGAGCAACTTCATTGCCTTTGAAGTAGACGGCAATGCCGTCAAAAATATTGATGACATTCCCTTGATGCACCTTCAGGAAAAATACAGTTCCAGCAGCCTCAAAGGCATAGAAGAGTTCAAACTCTACTTTAAGGTCCAATCCCTCATGGAAAAAGAGAAACTTTACCTGAACCCCAACCTTTCCCTGAAGGAAGTAGCAGACCGGCTTCACACCAACACCAAGTACTTGTCTCAGGTGGTCAACCACCATACCGGTTCCAACTTTCAACATTTCATCAACACCTACCGGGTAAAGGAAGTCAAGGAAAACCTGACCAGCGATGAATATCAAAACCTGACCCTGTTTGGAATAGCGCTTCAGAGTGGATTCAAGAATAAATCAACCTTTTACAAGGTTTTTAAAGAAATTTCCGGGCAAACCCCTAAGGAGTTCATTAAGATGGCTCACGCTTAGGTGGTGTCCGAATTCGTGAATACAGACCGTAAAGAGGCCCATAAAATTGTCAATTCCGATTATTCGGAGCATCTTGAGTAGGACAAACAAAAAACGTAGTATGAGTGGAATAAGAGGAATTCTGGGCTTCAATTTTTGGGTAGACAATGCCAAGCGCCTGCCCATCGAAGCGATGTTGGGAGAGAGGAAGAGTGTTCCTAAAGAGAGAATTGCCATTCTCAGGGAATTGGAAGAAGAAGCGCGCCAGCTTCTGCAAAAAAGCAGGCCCGGAGGGCTGGGAAAAAAATCAATCAGCCACTAGTGCAGCAACCTGCAGCCATTGGATATCCTGCCTGCAGGCCACTGCTTCATCCTTCATCCGGCCAAGTCACGCTCCTGGCTCAACTATTACCTGACATCTGTCTTATTCGGTATTCCCTTCCGATTGGCCTTCAACAATACCGCCGGCTACTTTTTCTCCATCTTTATATTCGTACTCCAGAGTAACCTCGCCTGCTTCATTGAAAAAGCGCAGCATGCCGTGCTGCTTCCCCTCTTTATAATTCACTTCTTTCACTAGTTTTCCCGATTGAATATCGTATTCTTTATAGGCCCCATCGAACTTGCCGTTTTTGTAAGAAGCTTCGGTTTCCGGCCGGCCAAAGCGGTACTTACCCCAGGGGCCGTCCAATACGTTATTCATATAGGTAGCCCGAAGCTCCAACTGCCCACGTTCATTGAATTCTATGTACGGGCCGTTGTACTTGCCATCGGCATAAGTGATGATTTTCTCCGGAAAAATACCATCTGGATGATAGATGATCCAGGTACCTTCCCTGACTCCATTGCGGACCATGCCTTCTTCCTGCATTGTATTATCCACCCCACGCTTTGTGACCCGCTTGTACTGAGTTCCAGGAATATCCTCACTGGAATAACCGGCGCCATCAAATTGTTCGGTTCCGGCTTCGGCGCCAACAGCGGCGCTGTCATTGCTACATGCCGAAAAAAACACAATGCTTGCTGCTAAAAACAAAATTCTCATCATCTTTCCGGGATTTTGGTTAAAATGTATGGATTGCTGTTTACACAAATTTTCAAGCTGGGCAAAATTACTTGATTTGTCCGCCAATCAAAAACGCTATTATTTAAAATTTGGACAAATTATTTTAAATTTGCGCCCTGAAACGAATCTGTTCCAAGTCAACTGCGCCAACAATAACAGTGGCCTATTTTAAATAGCCAAAGCCAAGCCAACTATGGATATCAAGATTGAAAACCTTAGTAAAAGCTACGGATTCCAAAAAGCTGTTGACAACATCTCCTTCGAAGTCAAAACAGGGGAAATCCTTGGATTCCTGGGCCCTAACGGTGCCGGTAAGACCACCACGATGAAGATGATCACCAGCTATATCGAAATGGATAGCGGAGAGGTGTTGATCGGTGGCCAATCGGTCAATAGTGGGCATACCAAGCGATATATCGGTTACCTTCCGGAACACAACCCGCTGTACACCGATATGCCGGTTATTGACTACCTCGAATTTTGTGCAGCGCTGCAAAACGTACCAAAAAATTTGGTGCCGGAACGCATCAAAGAGATGGTTCGCGTCTGCGGCCTGGATGTGGAAAAGCACAAACGCATCCGCGAACTCTCCAAGGGGTACCGCCAGCGGGTCGGCCTGGCTCAGGCCATGATCCACGACCCGGAGATCCTCATCCTCGACGAACCTACTACCGGCCTGGACCCCAACCAGATCGTGGAGATCCGGGAACTCATCCGCAAACTCGGCAAGGAGAAAACGGTGATTCTCAGCACCCACATTCTGCCGGAAGTAGAGGCGACCTGTGATCGCATCCTCATTATCAACCAGGGAAAGATCGTTGCCGACGGCACCGCCGACACCCTCCGCAAGCAGGCACAGGGGCAGCAGGTTCTTCAGGTGCGCATCGAGGGCGCCGAAACCGCCGAGATATTTGAAAAACTGCAACAACTGCCAAGCATTGCAGCTGTAGATATCCTGAAGGCTGACAGAGGGCGCTTTGAACTGCAAAGCCAACCCGAGCAACTGTCCAACCAGGCAGTCTTTGAACTGTGTGTACGCCAGAAATGGGTGCTCCATGAGATGATCCCCTTCGAGACCCGCCTGGAGGATATCTTCCGCGACTTGACTCTTAAATGATTGAATGAAGGAATGAAGGATAGAAGGAATGATTAGGAATCCCATTCAGCCCTTCTATCCTTCATTCCTTCATTCCTTAAAAAAAAGGCTATGCATCCAATTTGGGTCATCACCAAGAAAGAACTTAGTTCATTTTTCGACTCTCTGATCGCTTATGTGATCCTGATCGCCTTTCTGGGACTGAGCGGCCTGTTCACCTGGGATCCGCTGGAGCTCATCGGGCAGGGCGATATCTTTTTCCGCCGGCAGGCCGACCTGCAGGTATTCTTCAGTATTGCCTACTGGACCCTGTTTTTCTTTGTTCCGGCCTTGACTATGCGGCAGATCGCCGAGGAGCGGAAAGCGGGAACGATCGAGCTGCTACTCACCAAGGATGTGTCTAACAGGCAATTGATCGTGGGGAAATTTCTGGCCTGCCTGCTCATGGTCTGTATTGCCCTGGCTTTCACCATCCCCTATTACATCACGGTTGCTCAGCTTGGTGAAATGGACCACGGAGCCACTCTTTCCGGTTATATGGGGCTGCTCTTAATGAGTGCCGCCTATATCAGCATCGGGCTATTTGCCAGTAGTGTAACCAGCAATCAGATCGTCGCCTTTCTGCTGGCCATCCTGATCGGGGTGTTCTTTCACATCCTGTTCGAAGTGATGGCGGCCAACACGCAGGGCGCCCTCGGCACCTTTTTCAGGAACCTCAGCCTGCAATACCACTTTCAGTCCATACAACGCGGAGTGATCGACTCCAAGGATCTGATCTATTTCGCCTCTATCATTGTGCTGGGGCTGGGGCTTTCGGAACTTATCATATCCAAACGAAGCTAATTGCACCATGAAAAATAAAACCGTCGTTTCCATAATACTGATAATAGGGATCATCATAGTTGCCAACCTGATCTCGCAACAGCTGTTCTTCCGGCTGGACCTCACGGAAAACGGCCAATACACGCTCGGCCAGGCCACCAAAGATATTCTGCGCAACCTGGAAGAACCCGTGACCGTAACGGCTTACTTTTCTGAAAATATGCCTCCAAATATCGAGAAGGCCCGCCGGGATTTCCAGGAGATGCTGGTCGAGTACGCCAACTTGTCAAAAGGCTATGTAGATTATCAGTTCATCAATCCGGATGATGAAGAAGAGAAGCAGCAAGCCGCCCAGGCGGGCATACAGCCGGTGATGATCACCATGCGGGAGAAGGACCAGGCGCAGCAGCAACAAGCCTTTCTGGGAGCTGTAGTGCAAATGGGCGGACAAAAGGAAACCATTCCTTTCATTCAACCCGGAGCACCGATCGAGTATGAGCTATCCACCAGCATCAAGAAACTGGCTGTTGTGGAAAAGCCCGCGATCGGGCTGGTTCAGGGCCACGGAGAGCCTCCCCTTTCGGAGCTTGGCCAAGCCCTGCAATCGCTGAGTATTTTGTATAGCGTCGAAAATGTAGACCTGCAAAACGAGGCCAGTATTCCGGATCGCTTCCGGGCCATTGCTATCGTCGCCCCCAGCGATACGATCCCCCCCACACAGCTGAACAAGCTAGATGATTACCTCAGCCGGGGCGGCCAGCTCTTCATTGCCTTGAACACCGTGGAAGGAGACTTGCAAAACGCCCAGGGCAGTGCTATTTCCACCGGACTGGAGAGCTGGTTACAGCAAAAGGGCGTCGAAGTATCCGGCAGCTTTATCATTGACGCACAGTGCGGCTCCGTCCAGGTTCGGCAGCAGCAGGGTTTTCTCACATTCAACACGGCTGTTCAATTTCCTTATTTACCCATTATCAGCAACTTCCCGGAACACCCCATCACCCGTGGGCTGGAACAGGTCATTCTCAGTTTCGCCAGCCCGCTACGCTTTGTTGGCGACTCTACTACCCGCTTTACCCCTATCGCTCTGACCTCCGTCAAATCGGGCATCGTCAACCCACCAGTTTATTTTGACATCAACAAGCAATGGGCGGATGCAGACTTCCCGATGAGCGGCCTCATCGTCGGCGGGGTCCTGGAAGGGAATCTGGTGGGGAATGCCTATTCGCGTATCGTAGTGATCGGTGATGGAGATTTCCCTCTCTCCGGCCAGGGACGGCAGGGAGAAGACAACATCAGCCTCATGGTCAACAGCATCGACTGGCTCTCCGATGATACCGGCCTGATCGAACTGCGCACGAAAGGAGTAGCTTCCCGCCCGATCGGCCAGGAATACCTCAGTGATGAGGCCAGCAGCAAGCGGGCCTTTTTGAAGTACCTGAACTTTGGCTTGCCGATCCTTCTGGTGCTGATCTACGGGTTTATTCGTGTCCAGCGGCAAAAGGCACTGCGCCTCAAGCGCATGCAGGAGCGGTATGTTTGAGGCATTTTTGTTGTTGGTTGATTGGTTGGTATTGCAACGAACTGACAACAATCGACGAACAACTCAATATAGAGTACTCATAAAGTATACAAAACAGCGGATATCATGAACAATAAAATCCTGCTTATCATCCTGGTAGCCCTGCTCGCCATCTACGGGCTGTCCAAGCTCTTTTCCGGAAACAAAGAAACCACCTTCAAAACCGAATTGATCCAGGTGGACACAGCGGCGGTTAGCTCCATTACTATCACTCCCCGTGGGGAAGAGCCTCCTTTTACGCTCAAAAAAGAAAGCGGGCAGTGGATTGCCACCCGGGGCCCACTGAGCATCAAAGCAGCTCAGAGCAATGTGCAGTCTCTTTTGAATAACCTCAGCCTGATTAAAACCAAACATATAGCAGCCAAGAGTCCGGATAAATGGGTAGAGTACCAGGTCACGGATACCTCAGGCACCCACATACAAATATACGGCGATGGAGGCGAGCTAATGGAAGATTTCATCATCGGGAAATTTGATTTCCAACAAGCGCCCGGAGCACCGCAACAGATGCCCATGCAGCAACAACAACCCATCATCACCTCTTTTATCCGCCTGAATGGGGAAAACGAGACCTACGCTGTAGAGGGCATGCAGGTGATCAGTATGGGGCAGGGCTTTGAAAGCTACCGCAATAAAGACATTATCCGGATGAAGCGGGAAATGGAAGTGACTGCTTTTGAGTACCAGCTGGAAGATACGCTCATCCAATTTCAGAAAACCCCGGAAGGATGGGCGGCCAATGGCCTGCCACTGGATTCCATGAAGGTCGAAAACTATCTCAACGTGCTGCGCAATTTGCCGGGCACGACATTTGCCGACGATTTTGACGAACTGGCCGCCAGCCAATACCCACAACAACACCTCACCCTCTCGGGCAACAACATACAGGAGCCTTTCCGCGTCACCGTCTACCGGGATACTACCCGGGAAGCGCCCTTTGTGATCTCCTCCAATTACAACCCGGACACTTACTTTGTCAGTGATTCTTCGGGGGTGTATCAGAAGCTGTTTGAGCCGGTGGGAGCGTTTGTGGTTGATTAGGTTGCCCGTCTCTTTGAGACCGGTTCGTGGTTCGCAGGTTCGCAGTTCCCAGACTGCCCTACCGAACACGGCAGTTCGCAGGTTCGCTGTTCGCAAGTTCG
>JAGQXQ010000517.1:10367-11263 GCA_020436535.1 Phaeodactylibacter sp. | reverse complement strand
TCTACGAAGAGGCGGTCATTGTGGACATTGGGGCCCATTACGGTTATTTTTCCATCTTCGCTTCGCTCAATGCCGGCCCGGAAGCTACTATCATCTCGGTAGAGCCTTCACAGCACAACTACCATATCCTGCGGCGCAATATTCGCGACAGCAAGGTCGAAAATGTGTACCCCATCCGGGCGGCCATCGCCGACCAATCGGGAGAGGCCGACCTCTACCTGAGTCGGGCCGAAAACCACTCCCTATTCCGCGAAGGAGACGGGCCGGTTGAAACGGAAAAAGTACGGAGCATCACCTTGGATACGCTGTTACAGGAACAGGATATCGAAGATGTAGACTTACTCAAGCTGGACTGTGAGGGCGCAGAATATCCCATCCTGCTGGATGCCGGCGCCGCCCTTCTCGACCGCATCACCACGATAACAATTGAGTTCCACGACCTGAAACGGCAGGATTTTACAGGCCTGACGCTGGCCCGCCACCTCAAAGAGCATGGCTTTCAGATCGCTAAGTTTACACACGGGCCGACCAACCAGAACCAAAATTATGGATACCTTATTGCGACGAAAGCATTGTTGTAAAGCCGCTCCGATAAGGACGCCCACTAAACAGTTACCCGATGAAAGCGCTATCTATTAACCTCGCTTTTCTCCTGGCCATCCTTGTCGCCGCTTCCTGTAACCAGGATGATGAGGCTTTGCCCGGGCCGGAACCGCCCCCCCCCGGGGAAATTCCGGTAGAAGACTTACTCGAAGCCCCCATTTCGGTGGAGCTCAACCCTTACGGAAACGCACCGCTTTCGGCCCGAGCCCGAATCCAAGCCAAAAGCCCGGTCCGGGTCCACTTCCTCATCGACGATGCTCAACAGATACAGTATCAGACGGAGGCCGCCGGGC
>JAGQXQ010000517.1:9180-10262 GCA_020436535.1 Phaeodactylibacter sp. | reverse complement strand
GTCACGACACCCGAGTTACCCAGCTATCTGCCTGCTATTCAGATTATTGTAAAAGAACCGGAACAAATGGAGGCCGGAATGACGCTCTGCGGATTCAGTTACAGCAAGGATGGCCTGATGAATTCCCGCCCCTTCATTTTTGATAGCGAAGGCGCTATCCGCTGGTTACTGGATATCGAGGCCCTGAGCACTTTTTTCTACCCGGTAAAACGCTTGCAAAACGGCCATTGGATCTTCGGCAGCCTGAACGGCCTCTACGAGTATGATATGCTGGGCAGAGAGGTCAACCGCTGGACCCTGGACGGCTACTCCCAGCATCACGAAATTGTGGAAATGGCCAATGGAAACTTACTTGTAGCCGTCAGCGATGAAAGCCTGGATACCGCCAATGACCAGATCATTGAAATTGGCCGGGCCAACGGTACAATTGTAAAAAAATGGGACCTGAGAGAGGCCATGGACAACCAGCGGTTTTCCATTTTGTGGAACAGCCGGGATTGGCTGCACGTGAATTCTATCTGGTACGACGAATCGGACCAAAGCCTGGTGATCTCCGCCCGGCACCAGGGGATCTTTAAAGTCTCCTACGACAACGAACTGCAATGGATTTTGGCGCCTCAAAAGGATTGGGGCCGCGCCGGCGCCGACGGATCGGGCCTGCTCACCGCCGATTTTTTACTCACTGCCATTGATGGAAACGGCGCCCCCTACCCGGAAAACATCCAGCAGGGACAGGATCGCGCCGAAGATTTCGATTGGCCCTGGGGGCAACACGCCGTGATGGTCATGCCCAATGGACATGTCCTGGCTTTTGACAATGGTTTTAAAAGGAATTTCCAAACCGGCGAACAGAACCTCCATTCCCGTGGAGTGGAATATGAATTGGATGAAGCCAACCGCACCGTTCGTCAGGTGTGGGAATACGGAAAAAACCGGGGACAGGCTTTTTACTCGCGCAATATCAGCGACGCCGATTATCTCCCGCAAACCGGTAACCGCTTGATCTCGTCCGGAAACATTCATTACCAAGGCGCCGCATCCTGTAAAATGGTGGAATTATCCCCCTCGGGAGCAGTGGTTTT
>JAGQXQ010000517.1:7704-9110 GCA_020436535.1 Phaeodactylibacter sp. | reverse complement strand
GATGTGGTATACCGGAGTGAGCGGTTGTCATTGTATCCTTAAAGCTGTCTCAAAATTCCTGTTCCTGACTCCTGGCCTGCACGCCATGCTCAATCCGCCAGTCCGTATCCTGCAGCAAATATGGCTTTTTGCTGAAGTCGAAATCGCAGTCACGTGTACAGCGAAGCATGCGCTTCACAGCTGAAGTAGGTTCCATCAGTTGGTCCAATACCGGCAACAGGTCGTTTAGCTCGGCGGGAATATCGGGCAGGATAAAATCTACTTCGCCGGCCTGTTTGATGGCGCCATATATGCGCCACTGGGAGTCAGGGATACCTCTGCCTCCCTCGTAGTTGTAATCTACTTCGTAATACTGGCCCACCTCTTCTTCCAGGGCTTTAAAGCGGAATGCCTTACTCTGATTTTCGGTAAAGAGTGGGTCGAAAAAGAAATCTTCCAATTGGTAGGGCAACGCCTCATACCGGCCGAAATAGGAATACCCATCGGCGCCGGTGCTCGATAATTGCAGGTTAAAATGGGTGATCTCCGCCTCCTGAGGTATATAAGCTGTAATATATTGTTGCTTATATACCTTTCGCATTGCATTGCTGTTGTACACCCAAAGGTACTGGCCGGTATTGCCGTCGTAAGCCTGAATACTGCCCTCCCAGTCACCATCTTTAGGCAAACTGATCTTGTGCTCAGTGAGATTAGTTTTTAACTCAGCCAGGCTCAGGTCATATCGGCTATCTTCCCCGGGCGGGGTATAGAGGTAACGGTAGTTCTCTTCTTCATTGACTTTGAAAAGCACCTGTATGCCATTATAGGGAGGGGCCGAAAAAGCGACGAACAGCCGGCCGCTAATAATGCGGTAGACCGGCTGCATGGCCACCGGGCCGGTGACGATGACATCCTCCACAGCGAATACCCCGTCTACAAACAGCTCTACTTGTTTAAAGACCCTCGTACCTTCCTCATCTTCTTCATCCACCTTGTCGATATAGGAGCCGCTGGACAGGTTCCGATAAGTGAGGTTATCAAAAGCGAAGAAGCCGTTATCTTCTTTGGCGCGCACCAGGGTCAAAGCAAGCTGCTCGCCCAGGCGCTGCTGAACAGTGAAGGACAGGTCCTCCTTTTGTTCCTCCTTCAACAACTTATAAAACCGCAACACTCCATATTGGTTGCTAACCAGAATAGCCGAGGAGGCCGGGTCATTGATGAGTTGGGAAGAAATCGTCAGCTGAATGGGCTGAGCCGCCAGTGCCAGTGGCAAAAAGCCAATAATAAAGATCAGGGAGCGTAACATATTGGTTATCAGTTTTCAGTTTTCGGTTAACAGGCTGAATATACAACAACAGCCGTAAATTCCTGGTTGGAACTCCCTCACTTCCTCACCACATCACTCCCTCACTACATCACCACATCAC
>JAGQXQ010000517.1:2340-7601 GCA_020436535.1 Phaeodactylibacter sp. | reverse complement strand
CCGGAAGGGGAACCAGCGAATGCTGTTCCAGCCGGACGGAACCCGAATGCAACTGCTGGCCGAGGCTGTTCCTTATCGTGAGCTGCACCTCCTGCGGCTGTTCCATTTGGACTTCCAGCAGGGCCGTTTGGTTCGGGGAGACAGGGTTGGGGTATACTTTTACGTTCCCCCATGGAGCCTGAGTAGGCTGTACGCCAACCATGTTGACCAAGAGGTCCAGTGCACTGAAAGCATTGAGCCGGCCAGCGCCGTAGTAGATATCCCAGCCGGGGCTGTCTTCTGCCGGATCACCCACCTCATCGTCGGCCGTATTGCGAAGAATGCTGCGGATCGTCTCTACATCCAGGCCGGGGTCCAGCCCTTTCATGAGCGCGGCTACCCCCGCCACCAGGGGCGAAGCCTGAGATGTGCCTCCCCAGTAGCTGTTGTAATTCGAATCCGAAGCCTCATCCAGGCCGTAGATATAGTTGCCGGGCGCCACCAGATCGATATGAGGCCCGTAATTGCTGCCGCTGGTATTGCTCCAAAAGAAGGGAACTACCCTGGTGTCATCGGCGCCGGTAGCTCCTACTGCGATAGTATTGGCATAAGCGGAAGGATAAAAAGGCACGCCCTCGTTGGTATTCATCATACAGGCCACAATGGCCACATCGTTGGCATGGGCATAATTCACCGCCTGTTCCATCGAGGAGGAATAACCAGAGCCGCCAACCGACATGTTGATCACACTGGCGCCATTATCAACTGCGTAATAGATCGCCTCTGTCCACCAGGAGTAAAAGCCACTATTTTGATTATCGAGGATCTTACAGATCATCACCTGGCTGTTCCAATCGACACCGGCATAGCCCTCTCCGTTGTTGCCGGTAGCCGCCGCAATGCCGGAAACGTTGGACCCGTGCCCGTGGTCATCGGCGGGCAGGTTATCCCCGTTGACGAAATCCCAGGCTTGTACATCATCGATGTAGCCGTTCTGGTCGTCGTCCATTCCGTTGCCGGGCACCTCAGAGCTATTCTCCCAGATGCGCCCGGCGAATTCGGGATGGCCCAGCCTCGTACCGCTATCCAGAATGGCAATGATAATATCGGAATTGCCCTGGGTGATATTCCAGGCAGCCTCCATATTGATGTCTGCTCCGGCTACACTTGACATGTCAAAGGTGCCGTCGTTCTTCAGCCCCCATTGGCGGGAATAAAAAGGGTCGTTGGGCGACAGTTCTTCCACACCGCCCCCCTGTCCGATGTAGTTGGGCTCAGCGTACTCCGTCAGCCCGGTAGATAAGTACTGTTCTACAGCGTGCTCCACATCGACGTCCCGGCTAAAGTGCAGCAGTAATAACCGATCGGTATCGGGCCGGTTTTTGCGAAGGCCTTGTGGGCGGCTCCTTACCAATGGCCGCACGGATACCACTCCAAGTTCCTTGTTCAGTGCATCAATAGCAGGCAGGCCTATATCAATGACGCCCTCCGTAATGGAGAAGGACAAGCCAGGTTTCAACTTGAGAATCAACTCCTGTGGATGAAACAGGGCGCCTTGGGTGAAGGCGGTTTGAAAAAGAATACCGGTTAAAATCACTAGAAAGACAACTCTTTTTTCCATGGGGAATTGGGTTTTGGTTGGAAAGGAATATAACATTATTTCAGCCATATAACCATTGCTCTACTCTTCTTACCACTCCTCCCGCAATAAGCCATACCAGTATTCATCAAACCAGTCGCCGTCCACTTCATCATAGTAACTTTTGCGCAGGTGGCCTTCACGAGTGAAGCCCAGCTTTTCCAGTACGCGGAAAGAAGCAGGGTTGCGCACATCCACCAGAGCAATAATTTTGTGTACTTCTATGCTGGTAAATAGCTCTCCGATCAGGGCGCGGACGGCCTCGGTGGCAAAGCCCTGTCCCTGAAAGTCCCGGTTGACGGTATAACCGACCTCCGCAATTCGGGGTTCGGCGGCTTGAATCTTCAATGCACAATCGCCGATCAGTTTGCCGTCGCTTCTCCGTTCGATGCCGATTTGCTGATAGCCCCCTACCCTGCCCCATTCATTGTCCATCTGGCCCTTGATAAAACTGGCCGCCTCCTCCCGCCTCATCGGGCTCATCGACTGATACCGCATCACGATGGGGTCGGATCGGTAAGCCAGGAAGTCATCCAGGTCATCGGGGCGAAGCCAGCGGAGGAGCAGACGAGGGCTTTGGATTTTCATAGCATACTTTTTCACACCAAGTCCTTATCCTCCCAATTCGGCCGGGCCTCTTTCTCCTTCTCCAGTTCTTTCAGGTCCAGCCCTTCTTCCGGCTCAACCGGCGCCTCCAGGCGGCCTTGCCGATTCCGCCGAAGGCGGGCCAGTTCCTTAGCCAGCTCCTCCTCTTCCCACTTTTCGGAAAGCGCGTTGGAGCCGGGCAAACCGAAGATACTGAAATAATGGATCAGCAACCCGATACTCCAGGGCAACATAGGGTAAAAGAACCATAGGATCGGAGCATCGGCATCACCATTGAAAAAGGTGACCACGTTCATGGCCAGGAAAAAGAAACCCACTGCGATGAAAACACTGAGGTGCTTGTAAAAACCCTTCTTTTTCTCGACGCGTTTTTTCGCCTGTTTGTAGATATGTTGTTCGTCCATTATACGTGCTTCTTGAGTATTGAAGCCTCAATGTATGGAAAATCTGTTAAGAATGATTTACCGTTTCGACTCCAAATGAATGGAGGGCCTGATTTTCAATTATGCTTCTAAGCACTACATCCTCCGGGCATAATACTCCAAATATTTGCACTCCCGGATGGCCCGCTGATAGTAGTCCGTATCCTTATACTCATTGCGAAGGCGTTCAAAGTATTTTCGGTAGCCCAGGTCCCGGATCTCTTGCTGAAACTGAGCATAGCCATCGGGATCCCAGTCATCGATGGTATACTTGCCCCACCAGTAGTCGTCATCCGGGTGGTTCTCCGTCTTGTATTTGAAGAACAGGTTCTGTTCCGCCTTGGCGGCCATGAAACAGGCCCTGGCGGCCGCCTCCCGGCTTGGCGCGTACTGAATGGCTTTCTTGTAAAATTCCAGCGCCTGAGTATTATCCGAGTATCCGGAGTGGTAAGAGCCACTGCGAAAATAACTCATCATATAATAAGCCGGGCCGAAATAGGACATATTGTAATAAGCATTGCCCAGTAGATAGTAGTCAGTGGCGCTGCTGGTGGAACGGGCAATATCGCGGATCTCGATCAGCTTTTTCACGAAGGTGTTACGGGTGTAGGCAGTACTGGTGCGGGGCGGACAATCCCAAACACAATCATGAACCCCCATATTGAAGGGGTTGTGTTCCAGTGGAAAATCGTAACCTGCACTGTCGGGCAGCGATTCAAAGATGGCCAGCGCTTCCTCCAGGCGGGCGGGCTCACGCATCAGCAGCGTACCTTTGATGTCCAGCACGGCAAATTCCAGCTCCCGGAGCAAAGCGCCGGGATTGTCCCGGTAAGCTTCCCACGCCTGCTGTTCACCGACATAGTGTTTCAGGGCCAGCAGTTCCAGCCCGGTATGCTCGGGCCGCCGGATAAAGTCCAGCAGGGAGTCCACCCCGCTCATTCGGGGGTCCACTTTAAAGTCGCTTAGCAGATCCCGCCCCAGGAAACCGGCCATCAGCAGATCGCCACGCAGCCGCGCTTTGTAGGCCAACAGGTCGAGCATGAACTCCTCATTGTTTCTGTCGGTAAAGAAAGTAGTCGCACTATCATCAAAAATGTCGACAATCTCCTGAGCGATATGGCCTTCTTCCGCTGCCGAGAATTGTTCCCGCTCAAAGATAAAGAGAGCCAACTCAATCTCTCGTTTCACTTTTTCGTATGGGCCCTTCATATCCTTATTTTCCGCCAGCGTTACCCTGGCGGTATCAAAGCGGCCCAGCAAAAATTCCAGATAGGCCTTGGCCGACGCCCAAAAAGGGTCGCCGCGATAGTTGTAATAGACCGTAGAAGCGAACTGCAGCAGGCGGCCGGCATATTCAACATGCTCCCGGTTTTTAAGCAGGCTGCCATTGATTTCCAGGCTCCGGAAGAGCTGGCCGATGGGCTCGTCACTGAAATAGGACAAATTGAGGCTCTCCAGTTTGTTAATCTCCCGGGCGACGAGCAACTGCAGCCACTCGTGATTGCCAACCAGGCTGAATATCTGTTCACCGTCGCTGAGGCCGAGTACGCCGTCTTTGCTGCCACGCAGAAAATGCATCAAAGCTTTATCTTCCGGGCTTTCGCAAAGGGCATAGGCCGCTTCCCATTCCTTTTCGGAAGTAATGGCGAAGCTGTAGTAGGCGCTATGCCGCCGGCTGCGGCATTCCTTGAAAACAGTGAGAAAATTGTGATAGCCCCGCCCCTTTTCATCTTGCTCCAGCTGCAGCCCGGCCAGGTGGTCCAGCGCCCAGTAGTAGATTAGGCTTCTTCCCGTTTTGGCGCCCTTAAAGTGGGTATTAAAGGCAGCGATGGCCTGCTCCACCTGGCCATTGTAGCGGTAACTCTTGACCAGTTGAAAAGCATAACGTTCCCGGAGGAAAGGCAGTTTTTCCTTTTTAAGAGCGGCTCCCAGGCGGCCGATCAATACATTGGCCTCTTCCTGGTCCATCGTATCGGGCTCATAATACCAGCTTTGCTCAGCTTGATTCGCCAATTTTTCGATCTCCAGCGCCATCAGCAGGTAGTCCTGGCTGGCTTTCACCTGCCCGGGAGGCAACTTGGAACCCTGAAAAAGGACCGAACGGATCAGCGAATCCCGTTCTACCTTGCCGTAGTTTTCCGTATAACGGCCGGTCAGTACACGCTCCAGGGCTTCCCGGTTCACACTATTTCGAAAGAAGGACATCCAGTCGGCCAGGTTATCACCACTATAATCGGGGCTGCTCCAAATGCTGCTGTACTCACTGGTGGTATAAAAAACGGGGCTGTACTCCTGTCCAAACAACCATTCCGGAACGAATAGATTGAAAAAATGATAGGAATTGTCAATAGGCCCGCATGCCTCAGCCTGCCGGGGCAAAGCAAGGCTGCTAAAAACGGCCAGCAAGGCTGCGAATAAAACCTGGCGGGTAATTTTGGAGGAATGGTTCGTCGAGATGAAAGAAAAGGATGTTTCCACTTTTACTCTTGATTTTTTGGAGCCGTCCCGCCGCTTCTTCAAGGCGCTGCGTATCCGGGAATTCAAAACGCAGCAGGTCTCCTTCGTTGAGATAATGCCCCTCAAAATAAAAGTTTTCTTTTACCTGGTATACTGCA
>JAGQXQ010000517.1:551-2148 GCA_020436535.1 Phaeodactylibacter sp. | reverse complement strand
TGCTTTCCTGAACGTCTTCAATATCCCCCATATTGTAATACATAAGGGTTCCCTTGTCGGCCGGCGGCACTCCGGTTTGATCCGGATAGCGGTACTGATGCAGGCGGATAGTGACAGAAATGGAAGCTCCGCTGTTCAACCGGTTGATGCGTTCGAGGAATGCGAAATAGGCCTGGCGGGTGGAAGGGCTCCAGTCACAATCGAACTGGTATTCATCCGGCTGCAGGCCATAGCGGGTGTTGATCTGTTGTAAATAATCCCATATCTGCTCCGCCAGGGCGCCGGGATCCTGTTTCCCCTGGAAGGTGCGGTTGGTAATGAAAATACAAGGTACGATCCGGTAGCCTTCCGGAACGCCATGCGCAAAACGGATGGGCGCCTTGGGCATGGCCGCCGCCCCGCCTTCTGTATCTACATCGAAGAATTTGATATAAAGATGCTTCACCTCCAGGGTATCGAGCGCTCGCTGCTCTGTTTCTGTCAGGTCAAAGCTGGACTTCCAGTAGTAAAAACCGATCTCGGGTTCGGTTCGGGAGCAGGAGAAAAAGAGGAGAAAGAGGACACTCACCTGTATGGGTGCAGCCGGAAAAAAATTGACCTTAAAGAAGTTATTCAACAATGTGATCATTCCGGCTTTGTCGTCTGGATGTCCAGCCAACTGAGGCCGACTCGCAAGTGGAGTGAGCCTCAGTTGGTTGGATATGTATAAAACAACCGCTTTATCGGATAAAGCGGATGGTAAACGGGTATTCGTAGTACTCGCCATTATTGGCCTTGATGGCTCCCATAATCGAGAATACCAGGGCCAGGAGAACAACGGCAATCAACAGGAAGATGCCAATCAGCAGGAGAATCAGGATGCCGCTGGCTATCATTGCGAGCGTTACTGTTATCTGGAAATTGAGCGCTTCCTTTCCATGGTAATCAACGTAGGAGGAACGGTCTTTAAAAACCAGCCAGATGACCAGAGGGGCTATTACATTGCCAAAAGGAATAACCATTCCGGCTACAAAACCCAGGTGGGCAAAGGTGGACCACATCAATTCGTCCTTATCGGGAATGAGTCCTTCTCTGGTTTCGTGAGAATCAAGAGGTTCTTGCATGGTAGTAAGTTGATTTTACTTAGAATAAAAGATACCGTCTTTGATTTTGTTAACGGTAACGCTCAGCAAGTTGTTCTGCTTATACTTAAGAATCCAGATTTTCAGACGAATGCCGGATTGGGTTCGGCCGGGCTGCTCTCCCGGCACTCGGCCTATAGCCTGAGAATTTTCACCTCTACCCGCTGGTTGCGCCTTCGTCCATCCTCCGTGCCGTTAGAGAAAAGGGGCTGGCGTTTGCCGTATCCTTTATAGAACACCCGCTCCGGGTCGATACCTTGCTGCACCAGGTACTCCGCAACAGCGCGGGCACGGGCGGCCGACAACTGATCGCAGTATTCCGGAGGCGGCAAGTTATTGGTATGGCCGCCGATCTCCACAACAATCGAAGGGTTGTCTTTCAGGAATACGTAGATCTCGTCCAGAATGGGCCGGTTATCCTCCGTTATGTTGGTGCTGTCGGCCTCAAATTGCAACTTCTGCATCTGAATGGTCTG
>JAGQXQ010000517.1:0-479 GCA_020436535.1 Phaeodactylibacter sp. | reverse complement strand
GTACAACCCTTGCTATCTGTCACCGTAAGGCCGTGCTGCCCCAAAGAAAGGCTTTCCGCTTTGGGCCCGGATTCACCATTATCCCATTGAAAGGTATAATTGCCATTGCCACCGGTAACCTTAGCACTGGCTTTGCCATCATTACTGGAATCACTAAAAGCCGGCTCTTTTTCGAAGATGCTGACTTCTAGTATTTCGGGTTGCCCGACGGTTATCCGGGCAGTTTGGGCAGTGCCCATTGCATCTGTCACCGTCACCACAAACTCGCCGGCAGGTAAGCCGGTTGCGTTCTTACTGCTGATCTTGCTATCATTCCACTGAAACTGGAAAGGGCCCTTGCCCCCCTTTACTTCTACTTCTATTGCTGCATTTGACTCCCCAAAACAATTGACCTGGCTCGTCTGCCGGATAGCAGCAGACAGGGGTAATATGTTTTCGGGAACCTCCACATTGGCCGCGGCAGAGCATCCCCTGGCATC
>JAGQXQ010000516.1:3390-9661 GCA_020436535.1 Phaeodactylibacter sp. | reverse complement strand
ACCAACTGCTCCTGGCTGCCCTCCGTCAGGATGATGCTCACGGTTTTGACCGGGTAACCGTTGGCGAACACCTGCAAATTGTAAGTTCCCGGCAGATAACCTCCTTTAAATTCCCCCTGCATATCGGAGGTGAAAAGTTCCTGGGTTTCATCCACCTGTACGGCGGCATTGAAAATGGGCGCTCCGCTCAGGGAATCCACTACCTGGCCGTAGAAGCGGCCGGCGCGAGTATTATTGAAAGACCAGACGTAAAGGCCGTCCTCGCGGTTGCCGCCGATAATTCTGCCGGAGGGCAAATAAGGGCAGGCGGACCACAGGCCGTGAAAACCGCCGCTCGGGCCGCTGTAGGTATCGTAATAGCCGACTTCCACCGGCACCGCCGGGTCGGCGATATCCAGCACGCGCAGGCCTTCCGTATTGTGGGAAATGAAAGCAAAGTCGCCCCGGATATAGGGGTTGTGCACCAGGCTGGTAGCGTTGGCAGTCCAGGTGGCCACTTCCCGTGGGTTGTCCAGTGCTTCGATGTTAAAAATGCGGCCGGGCAGGCCGTCTTGTTCATCGGCAACGAAAAGGTAGTCTAACTGATCGGTGGTGGAGAAGCTGTGGGTGTTGCCCCCCGGGTCATCGATAGAGGCAATGAGCCTGGGATTACTCTTATCAGCTATACTGACAATGTCGATCGTGCCGTTGTAAAAGGCGGCGGCAAAGAGCAGGGTGTCCCGCACGTGGCAGTCGTGGATGTAATAGCCGGGCTGGTACAGGCCTGTCTGCACCGGGTTGGAGGGGCTCGATACATCTATAATGTGTACGCCGGAGGTGGTTTGGGTGCCACAGACGTAGACGAATGGTTCCTCGTTGAAGATATCTTTTTGAATGATGTGGCCCCGCCCGAAGGTTTCTGAGTAGTCCGTTAGCAGGAAAGCCGTATCCGGCAGTTGGCTAAGGTCAATCACTTGCATGCCGTAATGGGGCGCGCCGGAGCCTTCCGTAACGACGTAAGCATGATCGCCCACCACCGTTACTTCCCGCCAGTTGGAGTTATAACCAGGAATAAAGCCCACTTCCCGGATATCGTCCGGGTTGTCGATCTTGATAATGGAAGTGCCGGTTTGTGCGCCCAGCACGGCGTACTCTGTGCCGTCGGGGGCCACGTATGGCCAGGAACCGGAGGCGCGCCCGTCGCCCCGGTTGTATTGGGCAAAGAGTTCTACGTTCATAGAATTTTGGGCGGTGGCAGTCAGCGCAAGCGCCAGGATAGAAAGACACAACAGAGCTTGTTCTTTTCGGGTATTCATGAAGCGTTTTTTCGTGAGCATCAAAGATAGAAAGCTTTCCGGAGAGATAGGGTAGAGAAGGCCGGAGTGCAGCTTCCGTTCTCTGGTTTTGTCGGTCAACCCACAAAGGAGCCAGGACAAAACCAGATACCTAAAAAACCAGCCGATACCGGAGATCGAAGAGGAATTTCACCTGATAAGCGGTCATTACTTTATTTTCTGCCGGGTCGAAATAGTATTCCAGAACGTTGCCCCGTTGGAGCAGGTTTTGGATATCGAGCGAGAATTTGTGAGTGGCTTTAGGATTATTGGCCGTATAACTCACCAGCAGGTCCACCCGCGTGTAATCCGGCGCCTTTTCACTATTGACAAAATTGGGGTTGATCACTTCAAACCCCCGGGCTTTGGAGGCTTCCTCATTAATCCGGGAATAGCGGTTGCCGCCGGCGTAGATAAATTTAGCGTTGACGCCCAGGTTGTTATTGCGCCGGATAGTGAATTCCCGGCCGCCCAGGAGGTTAAAGATGTAATTGCCGTTGAAACGGGTGCTGAACCAGCGGTGGTCGGCTGTGGAATAGCGGGAGTCATAGATAGAGGTGGTCAGCAGGCAATAATAACCGCGGGAAAAGAGCTTCTCTGCCGTGAGTTCGAAGCCGAAATTCCTGCCTCTGCCTTTGTTGGAAATAGGCATCTCTGCTGAGTCGAACACATCGTAGTTGTTGAGGATGTTGAGCACGGACACCCAGGGTTGGGCGGGGTCGCTGCTCACGGCGGCATCGAAGATGTGCTGGTAGTAAATTTCCGGCCTAAAATGCCAGTCGTCGGACATGCGCAGGCTGTACCCCAACACAAACTGTAGCGATTTGGGTAGCTGCCGGCCACGAAACGGCTGTACATCAAAATCATAAGGCGAGTGGTACAAATAGCTGGAAAGATGGCCGATATAACTGTGCAGGCCCGCCCCCAGTGTCACCGATTCGCGGGCATTGGGCAGCCATTCCAGTCCCAGGCGAGGCTCTATTGTGAAGGCGTGGTTGAGGCTGAAATAGAGCAGGTGGACACCGTGATTGAAGGTGAGCTTATCCGACAGGCGCCGTTTCCACTGGCCGTAAGCCTGTAAGGTTGTAGCGTTGCCGACATCATCCAGTAGGGTACTTTCCTGGCCGGTGCGCTCGTTGCCAAAACGGAATTGGTAACTATACAACTGCCGGCTCAGGGCAAGCCCTAGCTGGGTGGCGGTGCGGGCGGAATTTTTTTTGTTGTACTGGGTGCTCAGGCGAAACGTCCCGGTGAGATGGCGTTCCCGGGTGTAATACAACAGGTCGGAAAATGGTGTTTCAGTAGAATCGCTGAACAGGTCGTATTGGTATTGGTAGGTATCCCAGGCGGTGGCCAGGGTGGTTTGTAAATAGGCTTTCGGGGATAACTGGAGGGTGTGTTTCAGGCCGACAATCCCATATTTGGCAGATTCCACATCAAAGAAATAATTATCGTACTGGCCATTGGCCTGTAATGTGGGGATTCGTTCTATTTTATTGGTGGCGCCCAACCCGAAGAGGGAAAATACACCTGCCTTTTTTGTGGGAATTAAGGTTTTGAATGCGAGGTCCTGATACAGTGGGATGCCGCCTTCCACCACCGGGTTGATGCCCATTTCTTCGAGAAGGGCCAGAGTGGAATAGCGATAATTCAACAAATAAGAACTGCCTTTGTCCTTTTGGATGGGCCCTTCAATGCCGGCTTCGAGCCCCAGAACCCCTGCGCTAAGGGTGTACTCGTTGCGCTCGGTATTGCCATTGCGAAACTTCAGGTCGAAAACGCCGGAGATGGTATTGCCATATTCAGCGGGGAAAGCGCCGGTTAGAAAATCGGAGGTGGTCAGCACGTTGCTGTTGAGCATGCTGATGGCCCCGCCTGTATTGCCGATGGCATGGAAATGGTTGGGGGTGGGAATTTCGATGCCCTCCAGCCGCCAAAGCAGGCTGGTTGGGGAGTTGCCCCGGATAATCAGGTCGTTCTCCAGGTCGCTCAGATAAGTGACCCCGGCAAAGGACCGGCTCATGCGGGCAGGATCCTGAAAACTACCGGCGTAGCGGCTGGCTTCCTCCACTCGGAATTGCCGCCCACTGACGGTGATCATACTGTTGAGGGGTTGCATCTTGTCGATCACAGTCGTGACGACCACCTCATCCAGAGTAGTGGTCGATTCCTGGAGCTCAATCTCCAGCACCAGCTCCTTTCCGGAGATAACGATAATGTCTCTTATGGTGATGGATTCGTAGCCCAGGTAGGAGGCCAGGAAGTTGCGGCGGCCGACCGGTACCTTGTTCAATTCGAACGCCCCATTGATATCGGTAGACGCACCCAGGAAAGAAGAGGCATCCAATAACTGTATGTTGGCGCCTACCAATGGCATGCGGGAGGCTTCATCGATCACGGTTCCCCGCACCCTTTGCGTAAGCTGGGGCTCAGCGCTGCGGCTGATCAGTTCTGCCGGAGGCATAGCTGCCGCCCGCAGTGCGACCTGGTTGCCAATGAGCCGGTATTCGATCCCGGAGTTGTGGAATAATTGGCCCAACACCTGCTCCAGAGGACGCTTACGGGCATAGAGGCTTACCTCCCGGGAAAGGGAAACAAATTGCTCACTGTATACGAATCGGATATCGTAGCGCCTTTCCAGGTCCTGCAGCGCCTCCTTTAGAGGCGCCTTTTGATAATTGACGGATACGCGCTGCCCCGACAAATCCTGGGCAAGCAGAGATGAGTTAAAAGTCAGAAATAGGAGTGTCAGGTGAATAAAGGACCGCCATATCATGGCGCAAAAGTACTGGCTTTCCGGGCAAAAGGTCAATGAGCTATCTCACCTTTTCGACGATGATAGGGATTTTGACTAGCGAATTAGGGGGAAAATCTACCGACGCAGACGGAGCGCCCTGGCAACCATTCTGGTGTTGGACACGTTGCCGGTTATTCATTGCCGGTTGGTGGTCAACAGGTTGGCACAACTCACAACAATCAACGGGTGCGATTCTAGTTTGTACCCCCTCTCCTTAGTTTAGGAGCCTATTGATGCCTAGCGGGGGGGGGGTAGAGGCTTATTTGGGGTTTAGAAAGGTTTAGCTTGCCGTTAGAGCGCCTCTTATAGGCTGCTCTCAACCCCCATGAGGATTTTCTAAACCCAGATTAGTTCAGGAATAGCCCTAAACCCGCTAATGGGTACAAATGGGAATCGCACCCTAATCAACTGGCGACGAAGAACAATCAGTTTGTACAGCATTAGACAAATACCCAGCGCCCTCACTGATACCCTGATACACTGACCCCTGATACACTGATCACAGATACACTGATCCCTCACCCCTTCAACCCCTCCAGCGTCTTAAACAACGAGCCGTCCTTAGAGATCAGCGCCCCATTTTCCATCATTTCGAATATCTCCATATCCCTGCCGCGGCTGTAGGGCTTTTCAGCAGTGTATAATTTCAATTGGGCGCCGGAGAGTTGGATCTGTTGCAACATTTGCTGCGGGCTTTGGCCCTGGGTGAAGTCGAAGCTGGTATTTCCTTCGATCAGGAGGCCGTTCAAGAGGATTCGGTCCTCTTCGAAATGAAAAGTTTTGATGTCTTTGGGCGTTTGGTATTCCATGTATTCGACATCACTGAGAACCTTTTCGAAAACGATATCGCTGAATATATCAATGAGCTTTTCAGCTTTTTCAAGCTCCTCGGCCTTCAGCTTATTCCAGTCGTCGGCAGTAACCTGGTTGGAGGCCAAAAAGCGGACGAATTCCTTCTCGAGGCTTTCCAGTTCATCTTGTCGAAGGCGGCGGTATTTCATTGCTGTAGGTTGTGGTCAATAAAAGGAAGTGCAAAAGTAACAATAAGGAAATTGAATTTAAGGGCCGGCTTTACGCTAAACCTTCTTTTTTTTGTAAAATTGCAGGCGTTTAGGATGGTGCTGGTTTTAATCATCCTTTAAACCTCAATGAATTGACTATGGAATTTGTTATCCCTGATTTTGCCAATGCCGGCGTATGGATGAGCCTACTGACCCTGACCTTCCTGGAGATCATCCTCGGCATTGATAATATTATTTTCATTTCCATCGCATCCAATAAGCTGGCACAGAAGGACCGGGGCAAGGCGACCAACATCGGCCTCATTCTGGCTATGATCTTGCGCATTGTATTGCTTTTCGGCGTCTCCGTACTAGTGGCTATGGAAGAACCCTGGCTGGAGTTCCACGGAGAATTTATCCACGGCGGCTTTTCCGGACAGAGCCTTATTCTGATCGCCGGCGGGCTTTTCCTGTTGTATAAAAGTACGACGGAGATCCGGCACAAGCTGGAAGAAGAAGATCATCAGGAGGAAGGCGGTAAAGGTAAAGGCATGTCCACCCTTACTAATGTGATCGTGCAGATCACCGTTATCAATATCGTATTCTCTTTCGACTCCATTCTGACAGCGGTAGGTATGACCAATGGACTGGAGGGCGCCCTGGTGATCATGATCATTGCGGTAGTCTTGTCAGTGGTCATCATGATGCTCTTTGCTACCCCGGTGGCCAATTTCGTCAATGAGCACCCCACTATACAGATGCTGGGCCTTGCCTTTCTCATCCTCATCGGCTTCATGCTCATCGCCGAAGGGGCTCACCTGGCGCACCTGTCGATCGCCGGGTCTGAGGTTGGCAGCGTACCCAAAGGATACCTCTACTTTGCTATCTCCTTTTCCCTCTTTGTCGAGTTTCTCAACATGCGCCTGCGCGCCAACCGCCGCAAAGAGCCGGTTCAGTTGCATGGCTATAGCGAGGACGCAATGAAAGAAGGAATTTTAGAGAAGAAGTAGCAGTAGTGGCGGGGTAAAAGTATAATGGATCCGGACGGAACTGCAGAATTAATTATTAATATAATTATTATTTTTATAATAATTATAAAAGTAACGACCTTGATATACCCGCTTATATAGCTCCCGTATATCCGTATAGATATTGCAGAA
>JAGQXQ010000516.1:0-3375 GCA_020436535.1 Phaeodactylibacter sp. | reverse complement strand
ATCAATTTCCATAAGAAAACACAACATAATGGCAACCAGAGCAATTCAGAAATTACCGGCTACCCGTCAAACGTTGGACACTATTGATAACCAAAAAGTTGGGGAATGCCCGGCGTCATTCCGGCTTCCGATTTCCGGCTTTCGGCTTTTGTCCATCGTTAGAACGGTAACCAAATTACCCTTTGTTTTATTTTTCCTTCTCTTCACCACAATCGCTGCTTTTGCCCAGCCAGCAGCCACCTATTACGCAACGGATGTAGAGGTCAGCCGTTTTGACTACGGAAAGATGTGGACCTTCGAACACGCTCCCACCGATTATTTTAAGGATACGTATGATTTTCAACCCGACGAGGCCTGGTGGGAAAGGGCCCGGATGGCCTCTTTGCGTTTTGCCAGCTGGTGCTCGGCTTCCTTTATCTCTCCCAATGGGCTGATACTGACCAATCACCACTGCTCGCACGGAGAAGCAGGTAAGGTGGCGAGGGAAGGTGAAGATCTGGATGCAACTGGCTTCTACGCCAAAACGGCTGCTGAGGAGCGCCGGGTGCCGGGCCTGTATGTTAAACAGCTGGTTAAGATCGCCGATATTACGGAATATGTTCAGGGCTTCACCAGCAAGGCTGCCACCGACGAAGAAATGGTGGCTAAAGAAAAAGAGGCGCTGAAAGCCGCATTGGAAGAGTACGGCAGTAGAACCGGTTGGGAAGGGTTGGAAGTAGAAACGGTAACCTACTTCAGCGGCGGCAAGTATTCGATGTACGGCTATAAACGATACGATGATGTACGCCTGGCCTTATTACCCGAATTGCGCATCGGCAATTATGGCGGCGACCCGGACAATTTTACGTACCCGCGCTACAACCTGGACTTCACCCTCTGGCGCGTATACGAAAACGGCCAGCCGGTCAATTCCTCTGATTTTTACTTCCCGGTGAAGCCGGAAGGGGCGGAGGAACTGGAAGCTGTCTTTACCATCGGCAACCCGGGCAGCACCGAGCGTTATCGCACCATGGCCCAGCTGGAATACGACCGGGACTATCGCTATAAGATTCTGAAAGTTTGGCTCCATGACCGGCTCGAGCTCATGCGGGAACAATACGAAGCAAATCCCAGCCCCGGCATGCTGGATCAGATCCTGAACTTTTCCAACAGCGATAAGGCGATTGGTGGAATCCTCGAATCCTTGCACGACCCGGTGCTGATGGGCAAGAAAAAGAAAATGGAGGAGTTGATTAAAGCGAAGTCCAAAGCGGTAGCCCAGGGCAATGATTACTGGAAAGCGCTGGCCGAAGATTACCAGCGTATCGGAGGCTATAAATCCGAGAACTTCCTGCTGGCGCCCAACCCTATGAATGGGGTCGCCCTGCAGCTGGCCTACGCTACTTATGGCTATGCCCAGGCCTTGGCCGCCGATGCTTCCGAAGAAGAACTCAATGGATTAAGGGCTCAGATAAAAACCCTGGCCGCCGGCCTGAACGAACCCTCTGAAGAAAAACTGCTGACAATGCTGCTGGAAGAACTGCAGTCCTTTGCTTTGCCGGAAGATACGTATGTGAGCCAGATTTTGAAGGGTAGAACGCCTGCCTCCGCTGCCAGAGAGATCCTCGCTGAAACCAAATTCAGCAACGAAAAACAAATGGAAAAACTGCTGGAGGCTAAGGCGAAAAAATTCGAAAAGTCAAAAGACCCCATTATCCGTATGGGAAGCTTGCTGGTTCCTGAATACGAGGAGTCTCAAATGGCATTTCAGGCAGGAGCCGCCAGCCGCCAGGCCCTGGCCGGCAAGATTGGCAATGAAGTCTATCAGGTCTATGGGCTGACCATACCGCCTGACGCTACCTTCACCCTGCGTATGGCCGATGGAGTGGTGAAAGGTTATGAATACAATGGTACGGAAGCTCCTGTCAAAACGACTTATTTCGGCTTGTACGACCGTCATTACTCCAACGATGGCGCCTATCCCTGGGATTTGCCGCAACGCTGGCAAAACCCGCCCATGGAACTATTGAAGTCGCCGCTGAACTTTATTTCCACCTGCGACAGTACGGGCGGCAACTCCGGTAGCCCCATGATCAACGAGAAGGGAGAACTGGTCGGCCTGCTCTTCGACGGCAACATCGAATCCCTGGCCGGCAACTACATCTACGACGTGGAGTCCAACCGCTCTATCGGAGTGCACGCCGGGGGGATTACAGCGGCGATGAAATATATCTACAATGCCGGACGGATACTAAAGGAAATAGGGGTAGAGTAGGGGACAGAAAGGATAGAAGGCTTGACAAGTTTACCATAGGAAGAAGAAAACTTGTCAAGTCTCCCGAAGGGGGGAGGTTAAAATGCCTCCACCCCATTCACCGTCGTATATTTAAAGCTCAGTTTTTTATCGGGGTTGATGCGTTTGAAAGCTGACTGCACCATCATAGTCGCTTCGTGGAAACCACACAGGATGAGCTTCAGCTTGCCCGGATAGGTATTGATGTCGCCAATGGCGTAAATGCCCGGTACGTTGGTGCTGTAGTCCAGGGTATCCACCTCGATGGCGTTCTTGTCGATGTTCAGGCCCCATTCGGCGATCGGCCCCAGCTTGGGGGACAAGCCGAAAAGGGGGATAAAGTGGTCGGCGGCTTTGATCAACTCTCCTGTTTCTTTTTGCTGAATGACCACATCCGTCAATTTGCCGTTGCCCTTCAGCCCGACGGCCTGAGCGTCGGTTAGCAGGCGGATGCGGCCCGTGCCGGCGAGCTCGAACGCTTTCTCAACCGAGTCGGGCGCGGCCCGAAACTGCTGGCGGCGGTGAATGAGGGTCACTTCGCTGGCCACATCCGACAGGAAGATTGCCCAGTCCAGCGCACTGTCGCCTCCCCCGGCCAGGACGACCCGCTTGTCGCGGTACTGCTCTGGGTTGCGGATGATGTAATCCACGCCTTTATCTTCAAAGCGCTCCAGGTTGGTAATAGGGGGTTTACGGGGTTCAAAACAACCCAGGCCGCCTGCGATGGCGATCACCGGAGCGTTGATCCGGGTTCCACGGTTGGTCGTCAGCAGGAAGGTGTCGTCTTCCAGGCGTTCGATCTGTTCTGCCCGTTCTCCCAGGGAGAAGCCGGGTTTGAAAGGCGCCGCCTGTTCCATCAGCTTGTCGGCCAGCTCCTGAGCGAGAATGGACGGATAACCGGGAATATCATAGATGGGCTTTTTAGGGTAGATCTCCGACAACTGCCCGCCCACCTGAGGAAGTGTATCCACCAGGTGGCAGCGCAATTTCAACAGGCCGGCCTCGAAAACGGTAAACAACCCGCAAGGGCCCGCACCAATGATTAATATATCTGTCTTGATCATTTCAATTTTGTTTAAGGGTGTTCAGGGAACTTCAATTTT
>JAGQXQ010000515.1 GCA_020436535.1 Phaeodactylibacter sp. | reverse complement strand
TGCTGGATTCCGGCGTAGATTACGAGCATGAAGACCTCAAGGATATTATGTGGGTCAACGAAGACGAAATACCGGGAAATGGTATTGATGACGATAACAACGGCTATATCGACGATATTCACGGATGGAACTTCCTCGGCAATAAATCCGGAGAAAACATCCAGTATGATAACCTGGAAGTGACGCGCCTCTACCGGGAATACAGTAAAATGTTTGAGGGTAAAGACCCGGAAAAGCTTTCCAAGAAGGAAAAGGAGCTGTATAAAAAGTACAAAGAATACGGAAAGGTGATCGAAGATAAGCGCTCCGAGTTGGAGGAAGAAGCGGGCACTTTTGTTGCCATCGCTACCGCTATCAATTCTCTGGCGGATGAGATCGGCAAAGAAGTGATTGCAACGGAAGACCTGGTGCAGTATAAATCCGATAACCCCTTGCTGATGTACGCTGCCCAAATCACCCAGAACCTGATGGCCGAAGGGCAAACTTTTAAGCGGATACAGAAGGATATCAATGATTACGCTGAGCATCTGGCGGCTGAATACGAATACCACTACAACCTGGAATTCGACCCGCGCTCCGAGGTCGGTGATGATTTCTCCGACCCCTATGACCGCAATTACGGCAACAACGACGTCAGAGGCCCCGACGCTATGCACGGCACTCACGTTTCGGGTATCATTGCCGCCGAGCGCGATAATGGCCTGGGGATGAACGGCGTTGCGAATAACGTTCGGATCATGTCCGTACGGACGGTGCCCGATGGAGATGAGCGCGACAAGGACGTTGCCGCCGCTATTGTTTATGCAGTGGACAACGGCGCCTCCGTTATCAATATGAGCTTTGGGAAAGGCGCTTCTCCGCGTAAAGACATCGTAGATGAAGCCGTAAAGTACGCTTCGGACCACGATGTCCTCATTATTCATGCCGCCGGTAATGACAATAAGCAAGTCACCAGTGATAATAACTTCCCAACCGATAAATTTGAGAAACGATCCGGCTTTCTGGGCTTGTTTGGCCCCAAATACGCTGAGAACTGGGTTGAGGTAGGCGCTATCAACTGGCAGAACGACGAAAGCCTGGTGGCTCCTTTTTCCAATTACAGTCCCGACTATGTCGACGTTTTTGCTCCGGGTATGGAGATTTACTCCACTACTCCTTTTAACGAATACGAGAATCAGCAGGGAACGAGCATGGCGGCGCCGGTCGTTACGGGCGTGGCGGCCGTGATCCGTTCTTACTTCCCCGACCTCACTGCCCAACAAGTGAAGCAGGTGGTTATGGAATCGGCAGTCCGGCAAAATAAAAAGGTCATAGAACCGGGATCGGAAGTTTTGGTGCCTTTCAGCCAACTGAGCGTTACCGGTGGTATTGTCAATGCCTATGAAGCTATCCAGCTGGCAAGCCAGGTTAAAGGAAAGAAAAAAGGCGGCTCTCAGGGAACAGCGGTAAACGGTGGCGCCGCCGGTGATGAAAAGAAAGACAAGAAATCGGTAGTGGTGCCGTAAGGCGTTCGCTTTATAGTTGTTCGTTGTTTGTTGTTTGTTGCCTCTCCGGTCAACAAACAATAAACAACGGGCAACAAACTACCGTATGATCACCTCCTCGATGTATTCCTCTCCCAATTCTTCATTCAGCATTTTTTTGATCTTCTCTCTACCGTAGGAAAGCTCCTGCCGGAGCGATGCAGAATCAATGGTAATGAACAGCTTGTTTTTATAGAGGCGGATATCCTTGGTGTAGCCGCTAATGGAAGGGCCCATCAACTGTGTCCACAGGGATTTGATGCGGTTTTGGTTGAGTTTGCCCTTCAGCCGGTAGTGGTCGATCATGGCCTTGAGGGCTTCCTTGAGAGTGGTCTCGTTGTTGGGCTTTTCCGTCATCCTCCGTTGATTTTAGTTGCCGTCCCGTTTTGAATACTGTATTTCAGGTATTGATGGCCGAATTTTTGAATGATGGCTTCCAGGCGCCGTTCATCCGTATCGGTGATGAAAGCTTGCCCGAAATCTCCCCGGATGAGCAGCTCCAGCAGCTGGTTGACCCGGTCGTTGTCCAATTTATCAAAAATATCATCCAATAGCAGGATGGGGGGCACTCTTTTTTTTTCCATCAGCTGGCGGTACTGGGCCAGCTTCAGGGATAGAATGAATGATTTCAGCTGCCCCTGAGAGGCAAACCGTTTGAGGGGATAGCCGCGGATGGTGAAATCGAGATCATCTTTGTGGGGCCCAACGGTAGTTCGTTGCAGGACTCTGTCCTTTTCTGCCGCCTCCTGCAGCAGCACATCGAGCGGGGCTTGTTCCATTTTGGAAATATATTGACAATCCACGTCTTCGGCCTCTCCGGAAATGCTTTGATACAGTTCGCAGAGTAACTGCCGGAAGGGCGCCATAAATTGCTGCCGGCTCTGGTAGATGGCCATGGCCGGCCCGGCCATTTGCCGGTTATAGGTTTCGATCAGCGTGGTGTTGTATCCGCCATGTTCTCCAAACTGTTTGAGCAGCGCATTGCGCTGTTGAAGCACCTTATTGTACGTGAGCAGTTGCTGAAGGTATTGGTTGTCCAGTTGAGACAGCGTATTGTCCAGAAAACTACGCCGTGTTTCACTTCCTTCAGTCACCAAATTCGTGTCATCCGGGGCGATCAATACTACCGGCAGCAGGCCGACGTGCTCGGATAGCCGCCGATAGGGAGTTCCGTTGCGCTCCAGCTCTTTTTTCTTGCGGGGAATGACTTTGGCCACCACCAGCTCTTTACTGCCTTCTTTGATAAAATGCCCTTCCAGCCGGAAGAAATCAGCCTCATGATTCGCGATCAGGCTGTCCGGCAGGTTGAAGTAGCTCTTTCCCATGCACAGATAGTAAATGGCGTCCAGAAGGTTGGTCTTGCCCATGCCGTTCTTACCGATAAAGCAGGTAAGGCCGGGAGAACAGTCAATCCTTTGGAAAGAATAGTTCTTGAAATTGGTCAGTATGAAGGTTTCGAGCTGCAAATTGAACGGCCGTGGTTTCCTGCAAAAGTAGGCAAATGTTAGTTAGTAGTGAGACTTACTTAAACATCATGCTGTGCATTATTCATAATATTTTCCAGCGTCCATTCCACTTTTGCCTCCGTAGGGGCTCGTCGTTCAGCACAGTTTTTCATCTGGCAGATGCGGCAGTTGCGGGGCGGCTCACAGGGGTCTACGTGGATGAAGCACTCTACGGGAACGGAGCTGTGGGCTTTGAGCAGGTCCTCAAAGTTTTTCACCTCACTGTGGGAATGGCGGGTGTCGAAATACCAGGGTACGGTCATGTGGCAATCTATGTGAAGGGTAGGGCCGTATTTGATCACCCGGAAGTTGTGGACATCGATCCAGCTATCGCGCCGGTTGCGATGCAACGTTTCCACCATATCGTCAATCAGCTGGTAGTCCGCTTCATCCATGATGCCGGCAACGGACCGCCGCACCAGCCTCAGGCCGGTAAACATAATGACCGCTCCGAAAAGTATCGCCAGCAGGTTGTCCAGCAGCGGAATGCCGGTCGCCAGCACCAATCCCAGGCCAATCAGCAGTCCGGCCGATGAGTAGGCATCGGATTTCAGATGCTTACCACTTGCCTCCATGATCAGCGAGTTGGAATGGACGCCACGCTTTTCCAGATAGTGGCCGATCCCGAAGTTCACCGCCCCGGCGAAGCCGGTAATGGCCAGGCCTATGTCCAGATTGAAAAGGGGCTGAGGGTAGATGATATTGTAGCCGGCTTTTAGCCAGATGGCAATACCCGCCAGGAAAATAAGAGCGCCTTCGAAGCCGGCGGAAAGGAATTCCACCTTCCCGTGCCCGTAGGGGTGGTTACTATCCCGGGGTTTGGCGGCCAGAATGAGGCTGTACAGCCCGAAGGTGGCGGCCACAACATTAATGATGCTCTCCAGTGCGTCGGTGAGGATGGCATTGGAGTTGGTCAGCCACCAGGCGAGGAATTTGCCTCCCATGAGCACCATGCCCACGGCAAGCGCCAGTGATTGTATTCGGACATTCTGTCGGACGGTGTAGGTCTTCAAAGCGATTGTTTTGAGGCGGCAAAATAAGCGTCGAATCGTTGCCCTCCAAGGAAAAGGGGTGCTACTTCCTGTTCAGCGAACAGAATATCCCGTTCAGCTTCCTTTTTTTTTGATTTTATCAGAACAGGAACATATTTGAAGGGTAAACAAAATATTCATAATTTTAAATCACCTGGCTATGAAACGTTTTATCTACACTTTGTTGTTTTTAAGCTATCTGTTCACCCTTGCTCCATTTAACATTTCAGCCCAGTCCCGAAGCGAACGCCGTTGGGAAGGGTCGCAACTCGATGCTAATTTTGGCATTGGCCTGCTTTCCACTTTTGCAGCAGACAAGGCGCGGACGATCACCCCGCCGCTTACCATCGGCGGCGAATACCTGATCAATGAAAAAGTGAGTGTCGGCCTTCAGTTTGGGTACACTGCCGCAGAAAAGAGTCGGGAAACTATGGGGCAAAAAGTGGCCTGGCACAACAACTTTTACACCATCAGCCTTCGCACCGGTTTTCACTATACCCGGATCAGCAATTGGGATGTTTACGGTGGGCTGGCTCTATCCCAGAATATTTCGCGAATTTCGAGCCTGAATTCTGAAAAGAGCTTATTCAGTCTCAACCTTGGAATTCAGGAATCGACCTCCCAGTTTTCCTACACTGCCTTTTTGGGCGGTAGATACGCCATAGATAAGAGGATGAGTATTTTTGCAGAAGCAGGGTTCCTCACATCTATTTTTACAGCCGGGTTTGGCTACCGGTTGCTATGAATTTCCTTTTCAGTAAAGTTTTTTCCCCTTTCAGGAAGTTTTTTTTCCTGATTGTGATGTTTTAAATTAAACTTCACGCAAAATTGGGATATGATGTATTTTCAAGGAAACAGAAGTATTCGTATTGTTCTCATTTTTCTGGCCAGTTTTTGGCTGCAGAGTAACAGTTGGGCACAGGACTACTACCGCACAGCGGAAGGGACGATTCATTTCAAGTCCGATGCTCCTCTGGAGTTGATAGAGGCTTCCTCCAAAGAGTTGAGAGGGATCATTAACCCAAAAGACAATACTTTTGCCTTTGTCCTTAAGATTAGAACTTTTGAGGGATTCAACAGCCCGTTGCAGCGAGAGCATTTCAATGAAAATTATTTGGAAAGCCGAAAATATCCGGAAGCCACCTTTTCCGGCAGGATCATTGAAGGTGTCGATCTGTCTCAACCCGGGAAGTACACCATCCGCGCCAAGGGAAAACTGAATATCCACGGGGTGGAACAGGAACGTATCATCAAGAGCGAGGTAGTCTCAAGTGACGGCCATCTCGGGCTAACATCAAGTTTCACAGTCCTGCTGGAAGAGCACAACATCAGCATTCCCAAGATCGTCTACCAAAAGATTGCCGAGGAGATTCAAGTTGAGATCCGGGCTACTTTGTTGAAATAATCATTCATTCATTCATTCATTCAATCATTCATTCAACATTGAGAGCCCTTTTCTTCATACTATCCTTCTGTTTCCTGCTGCCGGCTTCCCGGGGGCAATCGCCTTTTTTTGTGGAGCACCCGCTTGGGGAAATACATCGGGAAGTGAAAGTATCCCTGGTCTACGAAGCTTCGAATGGTTTCCTTTGGTTTGGTTCCAACCATGGCCTTTTTCGTTATGACGGGCAGCAATACCAGCAATATCTGGCTCCGGATTCCTTAACCAATAATGTTGTAACTGCCATTTTTGAGGATAAGGGGCATCGGCTTTGGGTGGGGTATGAAGACGGGCGAATTTTCCATCTGGAAAGGGCCGGACAGCTTCGACTCTGGGAGCCGGAGGAAGGCCTTCCCGCTGCGCGCATCTCCGGGTTCGGGCAGAGTGCTGATGGGGTGATCTGGATGGCAACCTACGGTGAAGGGGTCTACTATTTCGATGGCCGAAGAATGTACAACATCGGTACAGAGGATGGGCTGTTAGGTAAGGATGTCTATGTAATGGTGATGGATGAGGATGGTAGGGCCTGGGTCGGAACCGACGGAGGCATCAGCATTTGCTCGGGGAAAGACGGTGAAAAAAATGTTCAGAATATTACCAGAACGAATGGATTGCCGGATGAAATAGTTAGGGTCATCCTACCCGATGATAAAGGCAATTTCTGGATAGGGACCTATGATAAAGGCATCTGTTATTACGATACTCAAAAACAGGCCTTTAGCCAAATTCAGGAAGACTGGGCCTACGGGGCGGTGAGTTCCCTGGAGTTGTTCCAGGGTGTGGAATTGTGGATAGGCACCGAAGGGGAGGGCCTCTTTCGATTCGCCTTGCCTACCCGGCAATTGGCGCCAATTGAGTTTGAGGGGCTGTCCGGCGCAAAGATATACAGCCTGCATGCCGATTGTGAAGGCAACATTTGGATCGTCAACAATAATAAGCCCGTCTATGCCGCCAATCGGCAATTTGAATTTATTGAAGGGGCAATCAGGAATATTCAGGCGGTGCTGGCCGGCCATAACGGCCAGTTGTGGGTAGGTTGCCAGGACGGGCTCTATGTTTATGATGAGCAAAAGCGCTCTTTTAGCCTATACAAAAAGGAAAATGTGATCAGCCTTTATGAAAGCCCGGAAGGCGCCATCTGGGTGGGCACTTTTGGTAATGGCTTGTTTTGCATAGACCCTGTATCCGGGAGAGAGCTACATCTTACAGAGGCCGATGGCTTGTCGAACGGCAGTATTCTGGACATTGACGGCAGCGGCCCCTACATTTGGCTCGCTACATTAGGAGGCGTTACTGAGTTTATCTGCGATAAAGGTATTTTTGAAGAGGGCGATGTCCAGGTAAGGCGTTTTGATGAAAACAGCGGGTTGGGCACCAATTTTATTTACACCGTATTTCTGGATAGCCGGGGCAGAACCTGGTTCGGAACCGATGGTGAAGGCTTGAGTTATATCGATAATGACAAAATAGAAAGCTTTACCGAGGCGGACAGTATACCACTAAGAGCCATTTATTCGATTGCAGAAGACAACCACGGGCATATTTGGTTTAGCTCGGGAAGAGATGGGGTTTTTGAGTGGGACGGCGAGCATTTTCAACATCTGTCCGTTAAGGAAGGAATTCGGGACATGGCCATTACCAGCCTGGCATCAGACAGTAAGGGCAATATCCTGATCGTTCATCCTTCCGGTATCGATATTCTGGACCCGGAAACCAAGCACATCATTTATTACGACGACGAGATTGGCTTACAGAATGTCGAACCCAACCTCAATGCTGTTTGCCATGGGAAAAATGGCGTGATCTGGATCGGCGCCCAGAACCGGCTGATAAAATATACAGCCCTTAACGAGCAGCTTTGTATTCATCCCCGAACCAGCATTAATAGCGTTGCTGTTTTCCTCGAACCCATAGATTTTCTGCAACGAACGTCTTTCTCCTATAGTGAGAATAATCTCGTATTCGAATATGTCGGCCTGTGGTATACGGCGCCCTCAAAAGTGCGGTACCGATATATGCTGGAAGGTTTTGACCTGGACTGGATCTATTCCCGGGACCGGCAGGCAAATTATTCCAACTTGCCACCTGGTTCCTACACCTTCAAACTGGCCGCTACCGAGAACGAAACCTTTGATGATGAGCCGCTGCAAACTTATAGTTTTACGGTCAAGGCGCCTTACTGGCGGCAATCGTGGTTCATATTGCTCTGTGTAGCCCTGGGCGGGGCAGGGAGTTTCTGGTTCATACGCCAGCGGGATAAACGGCTGGAACGGGAGGCTACACTCAAACGGGAAAAGATAGAAAGCCAGTTTGAAGCCCTGAAGAGTCAGATCAATCCTCATTTTCTGTTCAATAGCTTTAATACACTGATCACCATTATTGAAGAAAACCCGGAGATGGCTGTGGAATTCGTTGAAAAGCTGTCGGATTTTTACCGCAGCATTCTGCAATATCGGGAGATGGAAGTGATCAGCTTGCATGAAGAGATCGAACTGGTCCGGAACTATGCCTTTTTACTTAAAAAACGGTTTGGTGACAATCTTTCCCTAACGGTTAACAATGGTAAGGAACAGGCCTTTATACCTCCATTGACCCTGCAAATACTGGTGGAAAATGCCGTTAAGCACAATATCATCTCCAAGTCGCGGCCTCTGAACATCGAGATATGTACCAACGAAGGCTATATCACGGTGCGCAATAACCTCCAGAAAAAAATCGCAATGGAATTGTCTACAGGTTTTGGTTTGCAAAGCATTGTCAACCGTTATGCTTTGCTGATCGACCGGCCTATTCATATTGAGGAAGGAGAGGCCTATTTTAGCGTAAGTATTCCAATTATTAAAAACGGAAAAGAATGAGAGTACTGATCATCGAAGACGAAGACGCTGCTGCACGCCGTTTGCAGAAACTGGTAAAAGAGATTATCCCTGAGGTAGAGATGGAAACACCTCTCGATAGCGTGGAAGCCGTCCTGAACTGGATGCAGGATCACGAACTGCCGAACCTCATATTTATGGATATTCATCTGGCCGATGGCTCCAGTTTTGAAATATTCAACCACGTGAAGATAGAGAAACCGATCATTTTCACGACCGCTTATGACCAATACGCCATTCAGGCTTTTAAAGTCAATACGATCGATTATCTGCTCAAGCCTATCAAGAGGCAGGAGTTGGAGCAGGCTATTGAGAAGTACCGGAAATGGAAGGGGGGCGCTCAGGTGGATTATGCCCAATTGGCACAGGCCTTACAGGGCGAACAGTACAACAAGCGATTCCTGATTCGAATTGGGCAGAGTATCCGGGTGGTGGAGATGAAAGAAGCCGCCTATTTTTATACCGAAAGTAAGATCACTTTTGTCGTTACCCGGGAAGGGAAGCGCTATCCGCTGGATTATTCCCTGGAAAACCTGGAAGAGATGGCGGATCCTCAGTCTTTCTTTCGGATCAACCGGCAGTTTATTGTTAATATTGAGGCGATCAGAGAAATGTATGCCTATTCGAAATCCCGCGTCAAAGTTGAATTGAAACCGGACTGTGCCCTGGAAACCATTGTGAGCACGGAGCGGTCTCCTCATTTTAAAAAATGGTTGATCGGAGAGTAGTTCAACCCATCCATCCATCCTGGATTTTAGCCGGTTAAGTCAGCGAAGAAGAGTAGTCAACTCTACGCCCGCATCTTACTCCGTTTCACAAGGAAGGACTGCAGGATGTTGCGGAAACCTTCATTGATATCCGCTTCGACAAAGTCGATGCGGTATTGCAGGCATTTGAATTTGAGCTCTTCTTTAAATTTACCCATTTGTTCGATGTAGTACTCCCGGACCTGGTTGGATTGCAGGCGCACTTTCTCGCCGGATTCCATATCGATAAAAAGATAAGGCCTGTTTTCAAATTCAAAGTTGATCTCCTTCGATTTGTCAACCACGTGGAAAAGCACGACTTCGTGCTTATTGTGCTTGAGGTGTTGCATGGCGGCGAATAACTGCTCGGTATTTTCGGATTGTTCGAACATATCGCTGAAAATAATCACCATGGAACGCTTGTGGATGGAGTCGGCGATCTGATGCAGCGCCTTAGCTGCCGAGGTCGCCCGGTTGCGTTCCGGTTCGTTGATGGCCTGGTCCAGGTAGGTCAGCAATAAACGATAGTGAGACGTGCTGCTCTTACAGTGGGTGTGGACCCGCACATCTTCATCGAAGATACTCAGCCCGAAGGCATCGCGCTGCCGTTGCAGCAGATTCATCAGGGCTGCCGCTGAAAGGGCGGAAAAGCGCAGTTTGTTGATGTAATCCTTACTGGTTTTAGTGACCTCGGGGAAGTACATCGAAGAAGAAGCATCGATAACGATCTGGCAGCGCAGGTTGGTCTCTTCCTCAAACCGTTTGGTGAATAACCGGTCCGTTCTGGCAAAAACTTTCCAGTCGATATTTCGGGTGTCTTCACCCGGGTTGTAAAGCCGGTGCTCGGCAAATTCAACAGAAAAGCCGTGAAAAGGGCTTTTGTGTAAGCCAATAATAAAGCCTTCTACTACCTGCCTGGCCAGCAACTCAAGGTTGCCCAGGTCCCGTACATCGTAATTGTCTGATAACTTCATGAATAAGGATGCAGTTTTTGGCCTTTGGGGCCAATAGGATATTTTTAAATACAAAGAAAGCCCTTATTCCACCGGATAGGAAGAATAAGGGCTATAAACTGGCAACTTTTTTATAACCAGCTTTTTATCATTCCTACAGGTGCGACTCGATCTTTTGCACCAGTACATTTTTGGTAGTTACACCTACCTGCTTGTCGACAACCTCTCCGTTCTTCAGGATGAGGACAGTGGGAATACTGCGGATGCCAAATTTCATAGAAACTTCCGGGTTGTGGTCAACGTTGACTTTTCCAACGACGACCTTGCCGTCGTACTCCTTGGAAAGCTCTTCGATGATGGGGCCGATCATGCGGCAGGGGCCACACCATTCCGCCCAGAAGTCCACCACAGCCACAGTTTTGGTATCCATTGCTGTTTCCTGGAAATTTGCATCAGTGAACTCAAATGCCATATCATTGCTATTTTGCAGGTTAGTAAAATATTTATACTAATTTTGATTTAACAGCTGTTTTGATAAAGAGTTGCAAATATACTTAAACTCCTACATTCATTTGTCCCTGCCGGGACAATAGCACAGCCATTTTTTTTTAACACAAGAAGAACAATCTAACGGAGTGGAAAGTTTTTCCTCTGTTGAGTTGTATTATTTGTTCATGGATCGTTTCGTCGCTACAGACGAAGCGGCGCTAACATTCCGTTTGAGTAGGTATGTCAAATACGAAAACCAAATTGGCCTGGATCGGACTGGGCCTGGGGGCCCTGGCGCTACGCGCTGTACTTTCCAGCTATCCTGAAATTATTGAAAGGTATTACAGCCGAATGCTGTTTCCTGTTGTGCGTTCAGGGATCGATTACTTGTTGGCCTGGCTTCCCCTGCCATTGATCTACCCGTTCCTGCTTGCACTGATCTTCTTTTTGGCGCGGGGTATCGTCCGCTGGTGGCGCCGGGACTATCTCCATTCCTGGCAAAAGGCATTGGACGGGCTTCTGGGTACGGGCGCTTTCCTCGGCGGAAGCATTTTCTTTTTCCTGATATTATGGGGCTTTAATTACGGCCGCCTGTCGATCGAAGAGCAACTGGGGCTGGAGTTGAAACCCCTTTCTTTTTCAGATCTGAAAGAGGAGTTTGCTCATGAAACTGAAGCCCTCAAGCATCTGAGAAACAGTATTCCAGGGATTACCCGGGAACCAGTGTCTGAGGCGATGTTTCCGGATGATCTGGAAAACAGACTTCGGGCGGAGTTGGAGAACTGGCTGAGCCAGCACGGTTTTTCAACTGCCGGCAGGGTGCGCGGCCTTCTCGTATGGCCTAAAGGGATTTTTCTGCGCTTTAGTTCATCGGGACTGTACTTTCCGTTCACCGGAGAGGGGCATGTTGATGCTGGCCTGCACGCTTTGCAAAAACCCTACGTCATGGCCCATGAACTCGCCCATGGATATGGGTTTGGAGATGAAGGAACCTGTAATTTCCTGGGCTACCTTAGCTGTATTCAGTCTGAAGACCCATTGATCGCCTACATCGGGCACCTCAACTACTGGCGCACCCTGGCAGCCGATTACCTGCAATATGAACCGGAAAAATACCGGGAATTCAGAGAAAGCTTGCCTCTTGGTATTCAGTCCGACCTGGATGCGATCAACGAAGTGCTGAGGCGTTATCCGGATATCCTGCCTCGTTTTCGCTACTATGCTTATGATGCTTATCTCAAATCGCAGGGCATCCATGAAGGCATGCAGAATTACGACCGCGTGACGATGCTGGCCCGCGCCTGGAGGTTGAGCCAAAGGATTTGAAGGGAGTGTTCGGCGCCGTCTCGGCGAGCCGGTTAAAATTCGCTGAAGGGGATAGGCGGGGAGCCTTTTAACCCCACAATATTGAACTATCCCGAAATGTGGGCTATTCACCCAATCACCCTCTCACATCCTACCCCCCGGCCGCCTTCGTATTCGAGAACCCTTTTTCTTTAAGCAGCACAACCACCCGGTCCCGTTGATTACCCTGGATGAGGATCTCCCCATCTTTCACAGAACCGCCAACCCCGCATTGGGATTTGAGATGTTTGCCGAGTTCTTTCAAGCTATCTTCCGGGCCTATAAAACCAGTGACCAGGGTCACTTCCTTACCTCTTCTCTTCTTGCGGTCGATCAAAACCCGAAGCTGTTGTTGCTGGGGCGGTAGTTCTTCCGTTCCGCCCTCGTTCTGATGCGAATAGTCAAAATCGGGGTTGGTTGAATAGACAACTCCAGCCCTGTTTTTTTTGTTCTTCTTGCTCATATTTACTGTTTAAGTGAGGTATGCCAGTAGTCCAATTCTTCTAATCCAACGAATACCCTGGATCATTGTTTTTACCAACTGCTCAGAAATTTCGGGAGTACCCGATCCCGGGGCTGTTCACTATGTCTGTGCTGAAGGTAGTGAAAAAGAAATAACCCAGATCCAGCCGGCTGTTGCCTCGGGCGTAGCTCAGTCCTAATCCGGGATAGAGTTTCCGGTTTGGCGCATCGGGTAAGTAGAGGTTGTCTATCAATACAGACCAGGGCCCTGACAAACGGAAGGCGCCTCCTCCGGTGATGACAAACTGAGAATTACTGTTGAATTTCAACCCTAGAGCATAACCGGCGTTGAGGTTGAAATATTTATCTCTTCGCCCTAGAGTTGTCGCTACGTAAAAGTGAGCGGTGCGCGGAAAATCCGGTTCCGGAGAAAGGGAAAATAGAAAATTGATTCCCGCTCCGATATTGAACGGGCCTTCGGTGCTGCTGGCCAGCCGGGTCCGGACTATCAGGAAAAAAGGGAGCACGTAGCCCATGCCGATGCTGTAATGGCTGGTAGCGGCGAAGTCGACATGGTTCCAGGCCAGCTGGGTATTGCGGAACTGCCGGGTGCCTTTGGGCGCGCAGAAGGCGGAATTGCTGATGAAAAGGTCCTGATATAGGGCTTCCCTACCCACTTGGAATGGCTTGTTTGCCGGCCGGGTATTTTCTTCAGTGGCGATGGATACACTCTTTACGGCGCTAAGGTCAAAAAACAGAGTGTCGCCGGATCCCAGGCGGAACCCCAATTCCGGCGGCTGAACGTAGAAGGCGTTTCCGATAAAGCGGTCTCCTCTTTGAGTTGTCAACAGGTGCCACTGGCTGGTGTCGCCCAGGCGTACTTCCGGTGCGATGATCTCCTGGCAGTAGAGTACGCCGTTGATGCAAACCAATATTATGAGCAGAGGTAGGCGCATGGCTGGTTTTTTCAGTTGAATGGCAACAAATATACTGATGAACGGCTGCATTATAAAATGAAGCTGCCGTGTTGCCAAATCCCCTGGTTAACCTTACCTTCGCATCATATTATTGCTAACCAAACCTTTCCAAATTGAAACCTACCCAACAAACTACCAGCCATATATTAATGGTCCGCCCTGCTCATTTCGGGTACAACGAGGAAACCGCCTTAAACAATGCTTTCCAAACCATGGATGAGTCCCTCAGCCCGAAGGAAATTCACCTGCAAGCCGTCCGGGAGT
>JAGQXQ010000015.1 GCA_020436535.1 Phaeodactylibacter sp. | reverse complement strand
TGCCAGATGGCGTCAATGGCCAGCAAGGTGTCTTCTACTTTATAGGCCATGCTTTCGGTAAAGGCGGCAGGCTGTGCCAGTACGGTATTCAGCGGATTGTCGGCTTGCCAGTCGTGGCGGCGGCGGAAGTTTTTGATCTCAAATAAGTATAACTCCTCCCCCAGGATGCCGAGAAAGTCTACCCCCTTCAGGCCGCTGCCGCTCAGCCCCTGATAAAAACGATGGGCATCGTATTTTTTGATCACCCACCCTTCGCCAAAACGGAAGTGCAGGCCGCTTTCGATGAATTCCATAGTTGGTGTGTTGGTGTGTCAGGGTGTCGGTGTATCAGTGTGTCAGTGTAGCGGTGTAGCGGTGTAGCGCTTTGTCTGCGCCGGCATCAGCATTCCTTTACACTTTTCGTAACCATTCAGCAGTTAGCCCGCCCACATTTGTGTTCGAGTGAACTTTTGGCGGTTAGCGGTTAGCAAATGCCTGCCCTAAGGTTGGTATGCTAAGAAAAAACCGGTAGCTTAAGCTTATACCCCATTTTTATGGGCGCCGGGCGCCAATCGCCAACAGCTAATCGCCAATTGAATAATAACCAATTTTATACCAAAATCTGACACATCCATAACAGTAGGATACAGTTCTTTAACAATCCAGCCACGAATTTATTACTTTGAATGCCCATCTGTTACCCGCAAAATTAAGGCTATGAAATGTTTTTTACACCCGCTGGCTATCGTTCTAACGCTGGACAAAAGTCGGAAAGCGGAAGTCGGAAGTCGGAATGGCACCGGGCATGCCGCAATTTCCTGGCTATCCATAATGTCAAACATTAGACGGGTAGCCCATACGCTCTTTTTTTTGTGCGTCCTTCTGGCGGCTGAAGCGCAATCATTGAACCCGGCAAGCAGCCCACTACAGGGAACCGAAGCCCAGGCCAGGTTTGCCGGAGAGCAGGAGCCAGCTGCCCGTTTTTCCGGCGTCCCCATGCCGCCGCCGCCGCCCGTACGCACGATGGCCGAATGGGAAGAAGTGCAGGCGATCGTGATCACCTGGGATTTCGGCCATTCCAATATCCTGAAGGAGGTCGTTCGCCACAGCCAGAATGAATGCAGGGTGATCATTATTACACATGAACAGGGACAAGTAGAAGCTTATCTACAAATAGAAGGAATTCCGCTTGACAACGTAACGTTCATCAACTCCAATTGGGACTCTGTCTGGATCCGGGACTACGGCCCGTGGTCCGTCTATCACAACGATGTGGACAGCCTGATGATCGTAGACTGGATCTACGACGACCCGAGCCGCCTGTTCGACGACCAACTTTCCGGCCGGGTGGCCACCCTCCTTGGCCTGCCCCTTTATGAAGCCACAGAGGCCCCCTACGACTGGATACACGCCGGCGGCAATAACCTGCAGGATGGTATGGGTTCTCTGTTCTCTTCCGAACTGGTGCTGCAAACCAACCCCGGTAAGACGATGGAGGAGATTGCATCCATCGCCCAGGCGTACCTCGGCATAACGCCGGGCCGTTATTTTACCATGCCCATTCTTCCCTACGATTCGATCCACCACCTCGACATGCACATGCGGTTCCTGGATGAGGAAACCATCATCGTGGGGCAGTATCCGGAGGGTGTAGCCGACGGGCCGCAGATCGAAGAAAATGTGGCCTTCCTTCAGCAGCTGGCCACCGCCTTCGGCAACCCTTACCGGATCATCCGCATCCCCATGCCGCCCGATGTGTTGGGGCGGTATCCGGACGAGGGCGGCTTTTACCGCACCTATACTAATGGCATTTTTGTCAATAAAACCTATTTGTTACCCATTTACGAAGAGCAGTACGACACCATTGCCCTGCGCATTTACCAGGAACAATTACCCGGATATACCATTGTGGGCATCGATTGTGACCAGATCGTTGATAATTTTGGCGCCATTCACTGCGTCACCAAACTGGTGGGCGTTCCCGATCCATTGAGGATCGCTCATGCCCGGCTGCGGGATACGGAAAATAGCGAAAACCCTTATCGGGTGGAGGCCATCATTCAACATCGCAGCGGCATTGCCAATGCCACGCTCTATTACCGCACGGAGCCGGAGGGGGTCTACACGGCCGTCCCCATGGCGCTGGAAGACGAGCAGGCGGCTTTGTGGGCGGCCGCCATACCCGCCCAGCCGGCGCATACCGAAGTGCAGTATTACATCGAAGCCGGCGCCCATTCCGGTAAGCAGCAAGTGCGGCCGATGGTGGCGCCGGAGGGGTATTTCCGGTTTCGGGTGCTGGGGGCCTTGGGTTCAGTTAACCCCGCCGGGGCGGCGGAAGGGTTGCTCGTTTCCGTCTATCCGAATCCCGCCAGGGGACAGGTGCATTTACGCTTTACCAGCCGGCAGGCGCAGCAGGTTCGGATTGAAGTGGCCAGCCAGCATGGGCAGGTAGTTTGGTCGGAGGAGAAGCAACTGCCGCAGGGGGAAGGAGAGGTGGCGCTGCCGGTGGGCGGCCTGGCCGCAGGAGCGTATCAATTGTCAGTTATCCACACAAGAGGACGGATGAGCCGGGTGTTGATCTTGGAATAATAAGGATTCGATGAGAAAATAGATTACAAAATCTCTAAGCCGGGCTATTCTCCTTGTAGCGCAGCATCAATTTCCCCAACCAAACATTCTGAGGCTGCCGGGCTAAAAAACACTCAAAATTTGGCGTAATAGCCACTATCAAAAATTAAGCACCTGCTTAACAACGCAACCTGCCAATATAAACGAATAATATTCGGCAGCCACGTCAATATAGTACAACTATTCGTCAATATCCAGGTAGAGCCGTGTTCCCTTTCCCCCTACCTTTGTCCCATACAAATGCGAGAAAAGATCGCAAAGCAAAATGTGCTAAATCATCATTTTTAAATAAAAACACTCGTGCCATGAACACGGCTATGAAAAAGATCATTCAACTGACTATTTTATTATTTACAGTTACTTCTTCACTGATGGCCAACGACTACCTGCCGTCAATTACGCTGAAGAACATTCCGGCGGAGAAGAAATTCAGCCTTGCTATCGAAGGGCTGAGTGAAAATGCGAATATTATCCTCACTGACATCAACGGCCAGGTGCTGCTGAGCCAGGATACGGAGGGCAAAAGTGCCTTCGCCAAGGTTTTCAACCTGAACGAGCTGCCCAGCGGCGACTACTTCCTCACCGTGCGCACCAGCCTTCGGGAAACGGTACAACCGATCGCACTTACCAAAACAGAAGTGCTGGTCAACCCGGACCGGAAGCGCGAATTTTACAGCCCGGTGATCCGGGTGGAAAAAGAGCACGTAGACGTCTCCCTGTTCAACGGCCGCATTGCCAACGTGACGGTAAAGATACTGGACAACAGCAATGAACCGGTGTTCGAGGAAAAACTGGAAAACGTCCTCGTCGTTGAAAAGCGCTACAGGCTCGACAAGCTTCCCTGGGGCCGGTACACGATCGAAGTTGTTACCGAATCGAATACCTTTCAGAAGGACTTTGATGTAAGGTAAACGATAAAAAAGGTGTTGATGAAAGTGGAGAAAAACCGGCCTCCACTTTCATCCAGGCTTACAGTTATATTTGTTTTAGGATCGGAAGATAGAGCTGTACCCCTTGGGTACGGCTTTTTTCTTTTAGGAGGCGCCCCACATTGCATAATTATCCTTACCTGGCCCTCTACAAATCCCCATATCCCCCTATCTTTAGGCGCCTATTCTGGACAGCAGAACTAAACGCCGGACTATGATCAAATACTTACTCCCCCTTTTTGTTTGCGCTTACTCCTGGGCAGCGCTTGCCCAGCAGGGAGCCATCCCCCACTACCCCACCCGGGCCGAGGCCCAAGGGATGGAGACTTTCATCGACTCACTACAGTCGCGCGATCCCGGCCTGATATCCGACCCACCGCCGGCCCCGGTACGAACCATGGCGGAATGGGAAGAAATACAGGCCATTGCTATCAGCTGGACCCAGCAGTACGCTGGCATCCTGACCGAGATCGTACGGCACAGCGCTCCGGAGTGTACGGTCATTGTCATCGCCTCCAATACCAATTCCGTAACGCAACAGTTGCAGAATGCGGGCGTTCCTCTGGACAATGTAGAGGTGATCAACGCCCCCTACAATTCCGTCTGGATCCGCGACTACGGCCCCTGGACGGTCTATCACAACGATGTCGACAGCCTGATGGTCGTCGACTGGATCTACAACCGGCCCTGGCGGGCCCAGGACGACCTGATCCCGACGGTGCTCGCCGAGCACTTCAGCCTCCCCATCTACGAAGCCATAACGGCGCCCTACGACTGGATCCATACCGGCGGTAACAACCTGCGCGACGGCATGGGCACCAACTTCTCCTCCGAGCTGGTCCTGGAGGAAAACCCCGGGAAAACAGAGGCCGATATTGACGCCATCGCCCAGGCTTATCTGGGCGCCAGCCGGTATATCAAGTTTCCCACCCTGCCCTACGACCTCATCCACCACATCGACATGCACATGCGCTTTATCGATGAGGAGACGGTCATCATCGGGGCCTACCCGGAAGGGGTGGCCGACGGCCCTCAGATCGAGGAGAATACAGAATACCTGATCAGCGAAGTGCCTACCGCCTTCGGCAATACCTACCAGGCCATCCGCATGCCGATGCCGCCCGACGCGGCCGGCCGCTACCCGGACAACAACGGCGAATACCGGACTTACACCAACTCTATTTTCGTCAACAAGACCCTCCTGGTGCCTACTTACGAAGAGCGTTACGATACTACGGCGCTACGCATCTACCGGGAAGCGCTTCCAGGCTATAATGTAGTGGGCATCGATTGCAATGACATCATACCCGCTTTCGGCGCCTTACACTGTATCACCAAACTTATCGGGGTCAACGACCCGCTCTGGATTGCCCATTCACGGCTGCGGGATACGGACGACACGGAAAACGATTACCAGGCCCGGGCCATCATCAAGCACCGCAGCGGCATTGCCAATGCTACCCTGCACTATCGCATCGCGCCCGAGCTGGATTATACGGCTGTCCCTATGGAGCTGGAAGATCCAGCCGCCGCTATCTGGTCGGCAGCCATTCCGGCACAGGCGGCCGATGCTAAGGTGCAGTATTACATCCAAGCCACCGCCCATTCCGGTAAGGAACAGGTGCGGCCGCTGGTGGTGCCTGAAGGGTACTTCCAATTCCGGGTCGACGCCCTTGCGCCGGCTTTTACCTTCTCCTTGCCGGAGGCCTGCCCTGGCCGGCCAGTGCAGTTCCTCGATCAGTCTTCAGGTAATATCAACAGCTGGCACTGGATTTTCCCGGGTGGACAGCCGGCAAGCTCTACCGAACAAAATCCAATGGTCTCCTATCCGCAAGAGGGCAGCTACAGCGCCACCCTTATCGTTGGAAACGGCCTTTCTTTTGATACGCTAACCATCGAAGAGGCGATTGTTGTAACCCGGGGCCTTACCCCCTATTTCGAAGCTTTCAATGAACCCTTGACCGACAACAACTGGGCCGTAGACAATCCGGATGCGGATGCCGCCGCCTGGGCAAGCAGCGAGGACGGCCTGTGTTACCAAACCGCCCTGGTGATGGACAACTACCATACCGACACCCGTTACACCAGTGATTACTTCCGCGCTCAGTTTGACCTGGCCGGACTCACCAATCCGAAATTGCACTTTGCCCTGGCATACGCCCCCTACGATGAATCGTTTTATGACGGCCTTAAGGTGAGCGCTATTACCTGCAACGGAGAGGTCGTCCCCCTTTTCCAGGCCTTCGGCGCCGAGCTGGCCACCGCCCCTGCCAATACCGATGCCTTTATACCTGCCGACTGCAGCTTATGGCGGCAGATCACTGTTCCCTTAGAGTCCCTGACGGGACAAAGCATTGTCATAGAATTTGAGAACGTTGGTGGAAACGGCAACCTGCTGTACATCGACAACATCGATATCAGCGCTTCGCAGTTGGCCAACCAGCCGCCTACCATCGCCATCACCTCTCCTGAGGAGGGAGATATCTTCACCGGCAGCCTGCCGGAGCTCGAGCTCCGCGTAACTACTGCAGATACCGACGGTATCGTTCAAAGAGTCGATTTTTTTATCAATTCCGACTCGGCCGGAACGGCCTCTTTTCCACCCTTCGGCCTCAACTATCCGCTTCCCGCTTACGGAACCTATAGCCTTCAGGCACGAGCCGTGGATAATGACGGCGCCAGCGCCCTGTCTTCCCCTGTACAGATCAACGTGGAACCGGCCAGTGGGGTGACCGCGCTGCCTGGCAATTCCGGTATCCAGTTTGAGGCTTTTCCCAACCCCGTTTCCGGGCAGTTGAACCTCCGGTTTACGAGCAGCCAGCCCGCCGAGGTGTCCATTCAATTATTCAACTCGCTGGGCCAGCGCGTTCATTCGGTGCAGGCTTCGCTGCCCGCCGGCACAGCCTTCAGGCAACTGGCGGTTACCCGGCTACCGGCAGGCGTTTATCAGCTGTCGGTCACTCATGCCGGCGCCAACGCCAGCACCAAGGTGGTGGTGAATTGATAGAGAGAACAGGGGGGGCGGTGTATCGGTGTATCGGTGTTTTGGTGTATCTGTGAGGCTATAGTACACAAGTTTTTTTAATATTTCCAGACTTTTGGATAACAAAAGCAAGTGTCGGGAGCGTTACCTTTTTGAAAGCCATCGTCTATGTATGGCTTAAGTTAAAGGACCAACTAAAAATTCTTACTAACATGAAAGCAAGACAAGGTTTAATCATCTTAGCTGTTATTCTGGGAATTCTCCTGATCGTGGCCGCCATTTGGGGCTTCAATCAAAACAGTGCCCGCAAGGCGTTGGAATCAGAAAACACAGAACTGACGGGAACCGTTGAGGACCTGGAAGAACTACGCAGCGACCTTCTACAGGAGGTAGACAGCCTGCAGCAGGAGTTTTCTCTGCTGGCAGAGCAGAATGAAGAACTACAAGGTACTCTGGCTTCCGCCCAGGAAACCATTGCCAAGAAGGAAGTGGCCCTGCGCAACGCCAAAGCGCAAAGCTCTTCGGAGATCAACAACCTGAGATCTGAGATCCAGCAGTTGCTGGCCCTGAAAGGCGAACTCGAGTCCAACATCTACGCCGTTCAGGCGGAGAACGACTCCCTGCGGACCGCCATGGGCATACTGGAATCTGACCTCGGTGCAGCTCGCGACGAGAACCAGACTCTGGCCAACCTCAACAAATCCATTCAGGAAGAGGTGGAACGCCTGACGCTGGCCAACTTCAAGGCCACAGCCTTCCAGGTAGACCTGGAGCAAAAGAACGAAAAGGTCACCACTAAGGCACGCCGCGTGCGAACTATCCGCACCAGCTTCGACCTGACCAATGTACCGCCGGAATATCAGGGGCTCAGCACCCTGTACCTGGTTATCACGGATGACAAGGGCACTCCTGTACCGGCTGTCAACCCGATCAATGCACAAACGGTAGTCAACAACCAGAAGATGGACATCATCGCCGTCAAGGCCAAAGATGTGGACATTACCGAAAATCAGCGCTTGTCTATGGTTTATGACCTCGAAGACAAACTCGCTGCCGGATATTACCGGGTAGCTATCTATACCGATATCGGCCTGCTGGGAGCTTCCAGCCTGCGCCTGCGGTAGAAGGAAGGCCGGAGGAGAGAGAAGAGAGAGGGTGAGAGGGTGACGGGGAGAACAGGCCGATGCCTCCCCCTCTCCTTGTCCCCAATTCTCACCCACTCTCACCTACTCTCACCCTCTCACCCTCTCACCCTCTCACCCACTCTCTCCCTACCCCCCAATTACCAGCTAAAACAACCCACTATGAAGAAACACTTACATTTTTATATCCTTTTCCTCTCAATCCCCTTCCTGCTGTCCTCCTGTGTAGCAAAAAAGAAGCACCTGGAAATATTAGCCGCTTACGATCATCAGATTGACAGCCTCCATACCCGGCTCGATACTGCCGGCAACCGGATCTACCGGCTGGAACTGAACGTGGCCGAACGCAAGGGCGAGAACAATGCCCTCCTCGCCAGCCAGGACAAGCTGCTCAACCGCATCATCGAACTCGATGACGAGATCGAACGCCTGCAAAACGAATC
>JAGQXQ010000097.1:1100-5524 GCA_020436535.1 Phaeodactylibacter sp. | reverse complement strand
TTATTTTACAGAGTACTTAGTATCCTGTTCCTCCTCAGCCCGGCCTTATCCTTTCAACCGCTCGATAATCTCCTCCAGCTTCAACCCTTCCTGCTTGCCGGTTTTCATATTCTTAAAGCCCAGTTCCCCGCTGGCCATTTCGTTGCTGCCGATGACGATGGCGTAGGGGGCGTTGCGCTTATCCACATATTTGAACTGCTTGCCCATTTTGGTTGGTTCGGGGTAGATTTCGGCGTTGATGCCGGCGGCTCGCAACTTTCGCAGGCAGCGGAAAGCATAGCGATGGCTGGCGTCGTCAAATGCCAGGAATACGGCTTTCAGCCGGATGGCGCTATCCTCCGGGAAAAGCTTCAGTTCTTCCATGACATCGAAGATGCGCTCGGCACCGAAAGAGACGCCCACGCCGGAGATACCGGGCATGCCGAACACGCCAGTCAGGTCGTCGTAGCGGCCGCCGCCGCCGATGCTACCCATCTGTACGCCTTTTGCCTGCACTTCGAAGATGCAGCCGGTATAGTAACTCAGCCCCCGCGCCAGAGTGATATCGAAAACGATCTCGTTAGCCGATTCCCCGATGCCCAGGTAGTCGAAAACGGTTTCCAGTTCTTCAACTCCCTTCAGGCCGGTGGTGCTGTCGGCCAGGAGCGGTTTCAGCTCTTCCAGGCTTTTGGCCTGCAGAATGGCCTTGACCTTACCGATCGCGGCTTCCGGGATGCCCCGCCCCGCCATCTCTTTTTCTACGCCCTCCATGCCGATCTTATCCAGCTTGTCGATGGCGATGGTCATATCCATAAAGGAGTCGCTAATGCCGGCGGCTTCGGCGATGCCGGCCAGTACCTTGCGGTTGTTGATCTTGATCACTACTTCCAGCCCCAGCTTAGCGAATACCTCATCGTATATCTGCGCCAGCTCCGCCTCGTAGACGAGTGAATCGGAGCCCACCACATCCACGTCACACTGATAAAACTCCTGGTAGCGGCCCTTTTGCGGCCGGTCGGCCCGCCAGACGGGCTGTATCTGGTAGCGCTTGAAAGGGAAAGTGACTTCGTGTTGCCGCATGACTACGTAGCGGGCAAAGGGCACTGTCAGGTCGTAGCGCAACCCCCGCTTGGAGATGGAAGGGACCAATGTTTTAGAGGAGATTTGTGCATTTTTGAATTTTGGTAATTCAACGTTTAAGAAATATCTAAACTTTTGATCAATACTTCTCTTACTGAATATTTTAGAATTATTAATCTCTTGTTTAGTTATGGTTCTGAATTTTTGAGTTTCTTTTTTTAGTTTTAATATATCATCAATGGTTTTTTCATTTCTATTACTTAGAAATTCTTTCAAACTTATTAAATCTATATTCTGGTCATACTTTGGATAGTTTTCTGAAAAAAATTGATCAATGATTTCTTTTGAAGAATCTTCAACTTTTTTCCAGATTAAGTTGCCATTTTTATAAAAAATGTTCCTTTTGAATATTTCAGAATATAGATATTTTCGGCAGTTGACAAAGCATTCTTTTAACTCGCTCTCCTCCATTTTAATGTCAAATGGGTTATATTCCGGATCAATTTTACCAAGGAAGTCGCCGTTGTTGAGCACCTTGAAGAGCAGCTTGTCGCCCTCCTCGCCGTACTTACCGGTCAGCGTGCTCAGGTTCTCCATGGCGGGCGTCTCGATCGGCTGATAGCCGTAGCGGACGAACACCTCGCGGACGGTGTCGAAAATGAAGTTCCGTTTATTGACTTCTTCGGGGGAAAAATCGCGGGTCCCTTTGGGTATGCTGGGTTTCATCTTGAATTCAGGAATTTCTAAACCTTTGAGGTTTCCGAAACCTCAAAGGTTTAATATGGATTATCAGTTAATTATTGTTAGCGGATCATTGTTTGTTGATTGCAATCCCGTTGCCAGCCTTGAGCCAACCAACAATCATCAACCTTTTCCGGCTCGCAGAGACGGAAACAACCATCAACAACACTACAGCGCCGAAGCAAACTGCTTTAAAAAGCGCACATCATTCTCAAAGAAGAGGCGGATGTCGCCGATGTCGAACAGGCGCAGGGCCTGGCGTTCGATGCCCATGCCGAAGGCAAAACCGGTGTACTTTTCCGAGTCGATGCCACAGTTTTCCAGTACAGCCGGATCAACCATGCCGCAGCCCAGGATCTCGAGCCAGCCGGTGCCTTTAGTCAGGCGGTAGTCCTTCTCCGTATCGGTACCCAGGAAAACGTCCATCTCGGCACTGGGCTCGGTGAATGGGAAGTAGGAAGGCCGGAGGCGGATCTTAGCTTCGGGGCCGAACATTTCGCGGGCGAAGTACAACAGCGTCTGCTTGAGGTCGGCAAAGGAAACATTCTCGTCGATGTATAGCCCTTCCACCTGGTGAAACTGGCAATGCGAACGCGCGGAGATGGTCTCGTTTCGGTACACCCGTCCCGGAGCAATGATGCGGATGGGCGGCTTCTGCCGGCCCATCACCCTGGCCTGTACCGGTGAGGTATGGGTGCGCAGGAGGAGTTCGGTGCTGTCCTTCAGGTAGAAGGTATCCTGCATGTCGCGGGCCGGGTGGTCTTCCGGCGTATTCATGGCGGTGAAGTTGTGCCAGTCGTCCTCAATCTCGCGGTCGTCAGCTACCACGAAGCCGATGCGTTCGAAGATCTTGATAATGCGGTTCATGGTTATCGCTACCGGGTGGCGGGCGCCCAGTTCCAGTGGTTCGCCGGGGGCGGTCAGGTCGATGTCCTGGACGGCGGCCTGCTCGGCGGCGGCTTCCAGGTTCGTTTTGAGCGATGCGTATTTGGCTTCTGCCGCTTCCTTCACGCTGTTGACCAGCTGCCCGTATTCCTTCTTCTGTTCATTGGCGATATTCCTGATCTCTCCGAACAGCGGCTTGATGATGTTCTTGGACCCGAGGTACTTGATCCGGAATTGCTCCAGCGCCTCCATACTGTCTGGCTGCTCCGCCTCAATATCGGCTTTGATCTTTTTGAGTTTGTCGAAACTTTCTACTGACATAATGGCCTCGTATTTTTGTCTGGGCTAAAACTTCACAAGTTTTCCTGGGAGTGGACTTTCCAGAAACTTGTCAAGTTTTACCCGGCCTGAAAAGACCGGCTTTCAAGGGTTCTTAACGTTCTGAATGCGTCTTCAATTAACGGAACGGCTTGTGCTATGGTTCCTTTAGTCCAGGAATATTGTTTTCCGGGGCCAAAGGTAAGGATTTTATGAGAAAAAGGAGGTGAGGTATTTTCTTATCTCACCAACACCACCTCACCTTTCACCACCTCAACCCTGCCATCAATCAACACCACCTCACCATAATAAGCATACAGCCCGTTCGGCATCCGCTGCCCGCGGAACGTACCATCCCAGCCCATGCGCTCCTGGTTGGGGGCGAAGTTGTCGCGTTGAAACACCAGTTCGCCCCAACGGCTGAACACCTGCAGCGTTTGAACCCGTTCCACTTCCGGGGCGGCGAAGACGGTGAAGAAATCGTTCCGGCCGTCCTCGTTGGGGGAGAACGCATTGGGCAGGTAGAATCGGACGGCCTTGTCAAGATACACTGTGATTTCATCCCCGGCAGAACAACCGGTGCTGTCGCGGATAGTTAACTGGTAGTTGGTGCTTTCCTCCGGGCGGGCAACAGGAGCGGGGCAATCCGTACAGTCCAGCCCGAAAGGTGGAATCCATTCATAAATGGAAGGCATTCCGGACAGGACAAGGGGCGTGATACGGAGGCTGTCGCCCAGGCGCAGCGTAGTGTCGCCCGGCAGGCGGATCCCCAGGGGCGCCGGTTCGCTGACCGTCACAGAAAACATGTTTTCACATTCCTCTTTATCCCGCATGAAAACAGTGTAAACACCCGCCTCCAGGCCGGTGAAACGGTTCTCCGTTTGCCACTGATCGCCGTCGAGGCTGTATTCATAGGGAGGCGTGCCGCCGGAGGGGTTGTCGATCTGTATGGCGCCGTCTTTTTCTCCGAAGCAGCTGGCCGGGGTACTGCCCGGATCTGCCCTAAGTATAGGAATGATATCATACACTTGCTGCCCGGCTACACTCTGGCACCCAAAGGCATCGGTGACGGTTACCGAATATGCGCCAACGGGCAGGCCGGTGGCCGTGGCGGTTGTTTGCCCATTGCTCCACTCGATCTCATAAGGCGGCGTAGCGCCGCTGATCTCTACCGTCAGGCGGCCGGAACGGGAACCACAGCGGAGTCCGCCGGGTTCGATGTATAGCACAGCCGTGTCCAGAACGACAAAGGCAATGTTGTGGGTGGAATCGCAGCCCAGGTAGGAAGGGTAGGTTTCGGTGTAAAGGCCCTGCTCGGTTACCGGTTCCCCGAAGACGTATCCCACTTCGCCCTGACAAACCGCAATGGTTTCATAGGTTTGGTTATCCTCCAGTTCGGTAACAGTGACGAGCAGGGTAGA
>JAGQXQ010000097.1:0-969 GCA_020436535.1 Phaeodactylibacter sp. | reverse complement strand
CAGTATCCAGCGGGCTGACATTGACCTGAACAGTAGAGTCACAACCATTATCGGCTGAAAAGGTGAAGGATTGCGACTGGCCGGCTGCCACCAACGTGCCGTAATAGTCCAGGCTTTGCCCCTGGCAGATAGCCGTATCAATAGTGGTTAGGAAGGTGTCGAGCTGCAAAGCCGTAACCTCTACGGTGGAGTCACAGCCATTGACGGAGGTGAAGATAATGCGTTCGGATTGGCCGGCCTGCAGGGTGATGCCTTCGTACTCCACTGTTTCCCCGGCGCAGACACCCAGGCCGATGGCCAGGTAAAATGTATCGAGCGGGCTGACATTGACGAGCACGGTCGAGTCACAACCATTGTCGGCTGTAAAAGTGAAGGATTCGGACTGTTCGGCCTGAAGAAGGGTGCCGTTATAGTCCATGCTTTGCCCCTGGCAGACAGCTGTATCCAGAACTGTAAAAAAAGTATCCAGTTGTAATGCCGTAACCTCCACGGTCGAGTCGCAGCCATTAACGGAGGTGAAGGCGAAGCGCTCGGACTGGCCGGCCTGCAGCGTGACGCCGTTGTATTCCACTGTTTCCCCGGCGCAGACACCCAGATCGATGGCTAAGAAGAATGTGTCGAGCGCGGAGACTATGACGATCAGGCTGCTGCCATCCATAAGCTGCAGGGTGTCTATCTCATTGGGGTACAACACCTGGCCTTCAATAAGCAGGGAGTCGCCGCGGCAGATGGCCGTATCCAGGGTGGCGCCACAATTTTCAACTATTATCATCACACTGTCCACACTAACGCAGCCGGTGGTATTGCTTACCACCAAAGTATAGGTAGTGGTAGTGTCGGGCGTCGCCGTTGGCGCCGGGCAACCTGTACAATTCAGCGTAGCGGCAGGCGACCACTGGTAGGTATAGGCGGGATCCTGAGCCGTTGAAAAGTTTACAGATGCTCCCGGGCAGATGCTGGTGTCCGGCG
>JAGQXQ010000514.1 GCA_020436535.1 Phaeodactylibacter sp. | reverse complement strand
TTCTCCGGTATGCGGATGGAAAAACGTGCTGACAAGGTAGGCGCTGCCAAAACCGCCGAGCAATAAAATACCCGTCAGGAGACTGAACTCCTTTTTCCAAACGAACAGCGCCGACAACTGTGTCAAAAACGCCAGCAGCAGGAGCACTATCGGGAAGTGAACCAGCAGCGGATGCAGGGTTGGGAAATCGCTGAGCTCTGCCTCCACGATGGTTGAAGGCATTATCTGATGCTCATATTCATGTTCGACGAGTTCTTCACCAATCGTCGAGTCCTGAGATCGAGCCATGGAGTCCGTTTCTGCTTCTTGTTGACCCTCCTTTTTGTGTTTTTCAGGGCCATGCGCATAAGACGCCTGGTAAATAAACAACAGAGCGAGTATGGCGAAAGTGATTTTGATTTGGTGTATCATGATTGATGACTTTAGTCATGGTAATGTTAAAACAACAGGGTCAATCCACCACCCCAACCATAGCGGTTGTCATAGTTGCCCGAAAGCGCTATGTTTTTTGTAAGAATGCCCTCTAATCCAGCCCGCCATTCCTTGTCGGTATTGACAAGCCACCTGAACCCCAGCCGCGGGAAAAGCAAAGTTTCGCCGTTTAGCTGCAGCCGCACTTTAGCTTTACTGTCAATCCGCAATTCGGAATTGATAAAAAAGGGCAGCAGATAGCGCACCCCAACCAAAGGGCGCACTTCAATCTCTTCTTCCATTTTAGTGCTGGCCGGTTCACCGTTTTGTAAAACCAGGACTTGCTTGCCGTCAACTGTTGCCCCTGCAAAAATCCGGAGATAACCGTTTTGCCCCAGGTAGCGTTCGTAGTCTGTATCAACATCGAAATCCCCCTTCCAGTCGCCATCTTCTTCCAGGTTGAGTTGGTTTCGGGTATTGGAAAGCGTAAGTTCCCATTCGCTCAGTTGGTTGTGCAGTTTTCCCATTCCCCAAAAGAACCATTGGTTGTCCATCTTTTCTTTGATGTCTTTTCGGGCTGCCGCCAGTTCCGGGGCGACAGTACTGCCTTCATAGCTGACCACCCTTGCCATGCCTGTCATCATGTGATACAGGATATGACAATGGAAGAACCAGTCTTTATCTTCGTTGGCGCTAAATTCCAGGGTAACTGTTCCCATCGGCGGTACATTGACGGTGTGCTTCAACGGGGCATAATCTCCTTGCCCGTTCAACACCCGGAAGAAGTGCCCATGGAGGTGCATGGGGTGGTTCATCATGCTTTTGTTAACCAGAATGAAGCGGACGTTATCACCCTTCCGGATTATTATTTTATCAGCCTCGGTCAGGGTTTTGCCATCCAATGACCATATGTAGCGCCACATATTCCCCGTCAACTCCAGGCGTATTTCCCGCCATTCATTTGTTGCCGGGAGCGCAGTTGACGTTAGTGAACGCAGCATGTCATAGTTTAGGGTACGCATATCAGGTTCGTTTCCGGATACACTCTTTTGATGGATCATGTCCATTCCCTGCATGGTGTCATTTGGCATTTTCATTTGGTCGTGTAGCATTGTTTTTTCGCCATCTCTCTCCATCTTCATTTTACCTGGCATTTCCATACCCTCCTGACTCATTTCACCCATTTCCATTCCGCCGGATACCACACCGTTCGGGCCGCTCATCATCATATCCATCATGCTCATGTTGTAAATATTCGGACGGGGAATATCCAGTGCTTTCATTTTCATCCCGCCACCGAGAAAGGCGGAGGCATAACCTGAACCATCCTGTGCAGTTGCCCTGAATTCATACGCCATCCCGTCTTCAGGAATAGTGATGACAAAATCGTAGGTTTCCGCAATGGAAATCAAGGCCCGGCCTACTACAACGGGCTCTATATCAAGCCCATCGGCAGAAATAGCCGTTAAGGCGCTCCCGGCAAACTGGACGTTGAAATAGGAAGAAGCAGAGCCGTTGATAACCCGCAGGCGTACCTTTTCGCCGGGCTGAAAACCTGTCAACTGCTGCTCCTGCAGGCCATTGATAAGAAAGGTATTGTAGTACACATCTGAAATATCCATCAGAGGCATGCGGCCCCAGGATTGCCGGATGCGGTTTTTAAAGCCGCCATTAGCTATGATCTTATTCCAGCTTGCGGGCTGTTTTTTCTCGATGCCATACCATTCCAATCCTCTTTTCAAGGTTCGCAATACTTCCTCCGGTTTTTCGTCCGTCCAATCGGAGAGGAGGAGCACCAACTCCTTGTCTGCTTTGGCCGGTTCTTTTTTCGGATGGATAACAATAGAACCATAAAGCCCGCTCTGCTCCTGCAAGTTGGTGTGTGAGTGATACCAGTACGTGCCCGCCTGCTTTATGGGAAATTCAAAGGTCCGGGTAGCGCCAGGCAGTATAGGTGGCGTGGTAACATAAGGTACTCCATCCTGAAGATTGGGAAGCAGTAACCCATGCCAGTGGACGGAAGTTTCTTCGTCCATTTCATTTTTAACATGAATGACAGCATGGTCTCCTTCGTTAAACATTAACGCCGGAGCCGGAATTTTACCATTCACAGCAATAGCATGACGCTTTTTGCCACTGAATTGAACGATCGTATCCTTTACAATGAGGTTATATTGAACCCTTGTCTGGGCATGAGCCAGGCTCACAAGGGTCATTAACATAAATATTAAAAAAGGGCGGAGGTAGATAATCATTCTATTGAGGTTAGTTAGTTTTTTTATTGCTTATTCTTCTTCAAAATGGCCTGCGTAATAATCGCTTCGAACTCATTTTCCAGCCCAGCCCAGGGATGATTGACTTTCAGCTCTTTCAGGTTGAGATGCACAATCATGCCCAGCATACAGGCAAATTCTCCGGCATCACTGATATGATGAATTTCGCCTTTGCCTTCTATTTTGGTTTTCGAGTTGCCGAGTATCAGCCAGCCAGCCACCGTAAAGGATTGTGGAGGATGGCTTTCCGTATTGATGTAATCCAGGCTCAACTCGCCGTCAAAAACAACGTCTGATAATTTATTCTTTAGCACCTGGTTCACGGTGTCAATATTGGACTTTAAAGAACTCAGAGGAAAGCGGATGATCATTTCCGTTGTCTCATAATCCAGCTTGATGCTTACGTCCTGTGTTTCCAAGTGGATGGCCTCGCCCTCGAACCCGCCATTCAGTTGGAGCTTGGCGTTCCAGGTAAAATAGATGTCATCCTGGGTAAAAGCCATACTCGAGGCACAGGAAATGATGGCCAGTATTGTCAATATTTTTTTCATGTTTGTTTGTTTTGCGAAGGATATTCTAAATTCAGTTTTTCCTTGTATCTGCCTCCCATCTGAAATCACATTTATCAGCACCTCCGGCAATGCTGCCGGTTCTTTCCAATTTGGAATGCCATAATTCAGCTAATGGGAAATCAAGAGCGCACCACGTTTTAGAGCAGAAAGCTGACAAATCATGCTTCTTAAAATATTCTGCAACCGGACATTTTGTACAGTTAAACCCTACGATGTTATCGCCTGCCTGCACATCTTCCCATTGATACGACGGGCTATTGAACGGAAAAGCCCGGAATAATTTGGTGGCTTTCAACAACCGGCCATAACCGTTGCGATTGCCCAGTCCGGCTAGCCACCAGGAGAACCTTCCCATTTTTTCATATACCTCCCAGGCAATTTCATAAAACAACCGGGTTGCACCTTCTTCACTTTGTCCTCTGGCAGTTAACTCCTGGTAGAATGCCGTTGACATGGCTGCAAGGTTTACCATCACAGAACCACCCAAAGTAGGCATGGCCGGGACTTCTGGTTTTAGATGCAAATACTTCCGCCAGTAAGCATGTAGTATTTCATTTACTTCTTGCCGTTTGTAATAGTGAATAAATTTCTTTCGGGCTACGCTTGCAGCTTGGTATTTAAACCAGTATAAAATTAATTCCTTCATCATTTTTTTATTTCGATGGTGAAATAGTTCCCATTGTCTTCTGTGAATTTTTGCCGGACAATACCCGTTCCATTTTTAATATCTTCAAAATAATTGTATTCGATGGTCGATATTTTTATTCCCAGAACATAGGCTTTTAAAGTCATTTTTCCGGATATTCGGAATAAGCCTTCCTCCACCGGGATTACTTTCCGCTCTGTAAACGAAACCCGGCTTTGCGTTCCGAAAAAGCCTGCTGCCCCCCCTTCAAATTCGAGCCGGAAGGTGAAGTCTTCTAAGGCATTTCTGCCCCTCCACCCTTCGGGATAAAACTTTTCGTTTTTGGGCAATTCTATTTTCAGGGATTTATTAGCCGCTCCGCCGGCAAATGGGAAAATACCCATCATTACCTGGCTCGCCGCCGGGTCGCAATTGATTATTGTTTGAGATGCGCCTTTCATGTTGTCGTTTTCGTCATAAGTGATCACAGTTAATTTGGCTTCAATTTTTTCAGTGCTTGTGCTAAGGCTTCCAACTTCGATGGACTGATAACTTTTCAACTTTCCGCTTTCATCAAAATTCTTTCTGACATAGCGGTTGCCGTCAATCTGAGAAATCAACATCCCTTCATCGCTTTGTGCAAGGCAAAGCAATGGGGAGAAGAATACAGCCCAGGCTAATATGGCGAACCAATTTTTCATGTTTTTCTAAAAGCCATTTTTTCAAATTTTTCAATAAATTCAATGTACAAATCACTTACGTCAATCGCATTACTCTCGTGAGGGATGGTATTACAGGTAACTACCCGGCTCGTTCCTGCACCCAAAAGATTCTGATAAGCATTCCCTGAAAACACAGCATGAACCCCAATGCAAACAGGTGGCCGCATTTTAGCTTGCCTCAAATGCCCCACAGTCTCGATCATTGTCCGGGCGGTTGAAATAATATCATCCACCAACACAGGCGTATGATTTTGATAGGCTTCAACTTGCGGGATGGAGACTTCGACATTTCGGTCCCCGCGCCTTATCTTTTCCAAAACAATAAATGGGGCATTGGCATTCTTTGCAACTTCCGATACCCATTGTTCGCTTTCACTATCAGGGCCCACCAGCAAGGGGGATTGAATATTTTCTTTTATCCAGTGAGAAATATGGCTGGCTGCCCGCACTACTTCCGTTGGAATGTCGTAAATGGCATCTAAATTGCTGATCCGGTGCAAATGCGGGTCAACCGTTATCAGGCTGTCGGCAAAGCCGGAAATCAGGCGGGCAAAGTATTCGGAAGTAATGCCTTCACCCTCTTTAAAAACCTTATCCTGGCGCATATAAGCCAGATAGGGTGCCACCAGGCAGGTGCAGGCGGCGCCCATGCTTTTGGCCACCTTCGACAGGAAATACAGGGGCAACAACTTGGCGTCTGGCCGGTCGAGGGTACAGGCCAATACTACTTTTTTGCCCTTCACATCGGAAAGGATACGGACGTAGGACTCTCCGTCAGGAAAATGCCGCAAGGCTGCTTCTCCAAGCTCAGCCCCCAGCCTTTCCGCCAGCAAGCGGGCCAGTTCTTCATTGCCCGGCAATGCAAACAGGGTGGTTTTCATTTATTCAAATTTGAACATTTCATCTAATTCTTTTTCCAGGTACAGTTTTGCATAGTTCAATTCTCCCGGAGACTCGGCATAGAGAGTAAACACCGGTTCCCCTTTCCTCAGCTTTTGTCCGATTTTGCAGTGTAAAAAAACGCCTGCGCCGGGGCGGGAAGGCGCGCCCGACAACTTGGCCGTCATGGCCAGCCGGCGGTTGTCAATAGCGGTTATTGTTCCTTCCTCTTTTGATGTAACAAGCTGCTGCAATGAGCCGGGGCGCGGTTCCCGGAAACCGCCCTGAGCTTCGCAGATCGCTCTGAATTTTTTCCAGGCGGCGCCATTCTTTAAGAGGCTCAAAGCGGCTGCCTGCCCGGCACCGGGAGCGGCCTTGCCTCCCATTTCCAGCAGGGTGCCTGCGACCAGGGCTGCTCTTTCTTCCAGGTCTTTAGGGCGCGAACTATCCTGCCGAAAAACTGCCAGTACGTCCTGAGCCTCCAAAACCGGCCCAATACCTCTGCCTACCGGCTGTGAGCCATCTGTTATTAAAATTTTGACAGCCAGGCCGATGGCTTGCCCTACCTTTTTGAAGTAGAACTCCAATCTTTTTGCATCGATCTCGGATCGCACTTTGGCCGTCTTGCCAACCGGGATATCAATGATCACCAGAGTAGAACCGGCAGCGGCTTTTTTGGAAAGCACTGAAGCGATCATTTGCCCCGGGCTGTCAATATCAAGGGCTTTTTCAACTTTGATGATCAGGTCGTCGGCAGGGCTCAGCGCAACAGCGCCTCCCCATGTAATACAGCCGCCCTCTTTATTCACTACCTGGCGGATCTGATCCAGGCTCAAATTGACCGGGGCCATCGTCTCCATCGTATCTGCTGTGCCGGCAGGAGAAGTGATGGCACGGGAAGATGTTTTGGGAATGGTTAAGCCGGTCGCAGCGACAATGGCCACAACGATAGGCGTAGTGCGGTTGCCCGGCAGGCCGCCGACACAGTGCTTGTCAACTACAACCCCTGCGCCCCAGTCCAGTTTTTCTCCAGCTTCCACCATAGCTTGAGCCAGTCCCGTAATTTCCTCGGCATCGAGATGATCGCCGGCACATGCAGTGACGAAGGCCGCCAGTTGAATGTTAGCGTATTTGCCCGTAGCAATATCGTTGATAATTTCACGGAAAGCCGGCAGGCCAAGCTTCTTTCCG
>JAGQXQ010000513.1 GCA_020436535.1 Phaeodactylibacter sp. | reverse complement strand
AGGCTGCAAAGAAAAATATGAAATTCCAACCAGTACTTTAAACGCCCAAACCTGGCTAGAAAACTGTATCTTTTCCTGGCGATGTAAGAGGCCACCCCGATCAGGATCAAAAGCGTCCCGACAATGCCCAACGGGTGCCCCAACAGGCCACTCGGCTTGAAATAGTCATGTGCGGGATGATAAAACCGTTCTTCAATGCTGGTCGAATAGTAGGAGGTCCCTTGATACGCAAGAAAAATAGCTGTAATAGCAACGATGCATACCAACGTAGTAATATAGATGCGGTGAACCAGTTGGGACATAATTGATGATTGATTTTATTAGTCACATTTGGTTAGAGTATGTTAAACTGGGTAAGAGGTGGAGGGGGGCAAATGTATAGATTTTATCAGAAACTATCAACGGCCTAATAAGACAAATGCCTATATTAAACGCAATCCTTACGCCTTGTTAGATTTTGAATAGTATTTGATAGAAACTGCGCAGACAATACATGCTAATTTTGAAACCTTGCATTTGTTAATAACTAGCTACAATAATTACCAGATTATGAAAAACCAAAGTCTGTTCCTGATGCTTTCCCTTTTTTTAGCATCCTGTAGTGGGGGCCATACCGTTAAGAACGATACACCCGCAAGTATAACTGTCAAGAACAGTACGAACCTGCCTCAAACAGACGCCCTTATCACCCTTAACGCCAAAACCCTCAAAGAAAAGTATCCCGAACTGGATCTTTCTGCAATAAAAATCAATGCCGACGCTCCCATTCCCTTTCAGGCCAACGACCTGGACGGGGACGGAACTACCGATGAGATCGCCTTTGTGATCAGCCTGCAACCCGCAGAAGAAAAGGCCGTGCAGATCGAATCATTAAAAGAGGGAGAGGCCCTGCCCAACTTCAAAAAACGCACCCAGGCTGAACTCTCTTATAAAGTAGGCGGCCAATGGGAAGAAAGGGAATACCAGGGTGGTACTTTTAAAAACACCACCTATTTGAGGGTGCCTCCCGAACACACCGACCACTCCTGGTTTATCCGCTATGAAGGCCCCGGGTGGGAATCGGATAAAGTGGGATATCGCTTTTACCTGGATTGGCGAAATGCCACCGATATTTTTGGTAAAAAAACCGGTGAAATGGTGTTACAGGACGTCGGCCAGACTGGCTTCGACTCCTATCACGAACCGTCGGATTGGGGCATGGACATTCTCAAGGTCGGTGAATCTCTGGGCATTGGAGCGCTGGGATTCTGGACAGGTGATGCAGCCCTCCGGGTGGAAACCACCGATTCCATCATCTGCTCTATCCCGCTGAATGGCCCGATACAAAGTAGTGTCAAAACCATTTACTACGGCTGGAATACAGGGCCACAAACCGTAGATCTCACCTCTCTGCTGTCCATTCATGCCGGCAGCCGCCTGACCCGCCACGACCTGGCTTTGAGCGCCGGGCTGCCTAACCTCTGTACCGGCATCGTCAAACACGAAGGCACCTCCCTGCTCCAGGATGATGGCAAAGAAGAATGGGGGTATCTAGCTACCTGGGGGAAACAAAGCCTGGCTGAAGACCTTCTGGGTATGGCCGTTGTTTATAGAAAAGGACAACTGCTGCAGGTCACCGAAGATGAACACAGCCAGGTAGTGGTGCTCCGCCCGGACAACAACAATACCCTAACCTATTATTTCCTCGCCGCCTGGGAGCAGGAACCCGGAGGTATAAAAACGGAAGAAGCATTTCGCGCCTATCTTGATAATACGATAAAATCATTAAGCGCTCCTCCAGAGATCACCTATGGAGAGTGACCCTGGACGCAAAGACTAAATATTACGCCTTAATTCATCATTTCGGAAGTAACTTTTATCTTCCCGGAGTGGCAGTAAAAATTGTCAGCACAATGAAACAAAAGGAAACAATGCTGTCCCGTCTCATTATTCTTTCCCTTTTTCCACTATTGCTGGGACAAGTAGGATGCGCCAACAGCCAACCGAAAATGCAGGAGGCCATCAAAGCCATTACCGTCGACATTTCTGATGAATTGCCCTGGTCGGAACGCATGGCGCTTTCGATCATGAAAAGATGCCCCGAAGCCTGGATGAATGATTTTAGCGAAGAGCCGCGCTGGAGCTACACCCACGGCCTGGTTATGTTATCCATCCAGAAAACCTGGGAGGCAGCCCACAAGGATATTTACTTCGACTATGCCAAATCCTATGCTGATACCATGATCCTGGCAGACGGAGCCATCCGGGATTATCAGATCGATGAATTTAACATCGACCACATCAACCCCGGCAGGTTCCTGTTTCTCCTATATGAAAAAACAGGCCAGAACAAATACCGGAAAGCATTGGCCACCCTGAAAAGACAGCTCGACTGGCAGCCCCGAAACAAGGATGGAGGATTCTGGCATAAACTCAGGTATCCCTGGCAGATGTGGTTGGATGGCCTTTACATGGGGTCCCCCTTCTATTCAGAATACGCCAGCAGGTATAATGAACCGGAGCGGTTCGATGACATCGCAAACCAGTTCATCCTGATGGAAAAACACGCCAGAGACCCCCAAACCGGCTTGCTCTATCACGGCTGGGACCAAAGCAAGGTGCAACGCTGGTCAGACCCCGAAACCGGCCTTTCCCCTCATTTCTGGGGCCGGGCGGTAGGCTGGTACGCCATGGCAGTGGTTGACGTTCTGGATTTTTTCCCCGAAAACCATGCCCAACGCAACGAGCTCATCGCCATTCTAAACCGAACCCTCGATGCTGTCGCCAAAGTCCAGGACGAAGAAACCGGGCTTTGGTACCAGGTTCTGGACCAGGGGAACAGGGAGGGAAACTACCTTGAATCCACGGCCTCCTGCATGTTTGCTTATGCCATGATCAAGGGAGTCAATGAAGGTTATCTGGATAACCGATTCAGAGCAATTGCCGAAAAGAGCTATGCCGGCATACTGAAACATTTCATCAAAGTGGATGATACCGGTGAAGTCCATCTTGAAAAGTGCTGTGCTGTCGCCGGCCTGGGCGGCAACCCCTACCGGGACGGCTCCTACGAATACTACATCAGCGAGCCGGTGCGCGACAACGACCCCAAAGGTATGGGGCCTTTTATATTGGCCAGCCTGGAGTTTGAACGCGGCTCTTCGGTAGAACATTAGCATTCTTCAAAACATAAAAAACACACTATACGCAATTCTCGTAGGCCTACGCAATTTACTTATTCAAAAAATACGCTTTTCGTCACTTTTTATTACGCTGTATCCGCCCCCAACTTTGTTGTCTCAATGAGCACAACAAACCCTTGAATACGGGGCGCTCAATGGCCGGGAGGGGGTACTTAACAAACCCTCCCAAAATCAAGTAGCATGCGTAATGAAATGTTGAAAAACATGACGGATGAACAGTTGGCCATCCGTTTCCAGGCCGAAGGCGATAATTTGGCTTTTGGAGAGTTATATCAAAGGCACTACTCCAAACTATACCACTACTGTTACACCATCGTGCACAATGCTGAGGAAGCAGCCGACCTCACCCAGGACACCTTTGCCAAAGCTGCTGAGAAGATCCAGAACCTGAAGGCCCCCGCCTTGTTCACCTCCTGGCTTTTTCGCATTGCCCACAACCGCTGCATTGATAAGGCCAAGGACAAACAACGCCACCAAACGGTTTCGGTGGACGGCCCGTTCCAGCTTGCAGAAATGGAGTTCGACCTTGAAGCGGCCCTTGCCAGAGAAGACACCATCGACCGGGTTGCATTGCTCATGCAGGAACTTTCGCCGGAAGCACGCACCATCCTGTTGGCCAAATACTGCGAAGGGCGGTCTATCCACGAGCTCACCCAGTTGTGGGGTATCTCGGAAAGCGCCGTGAAGATGCGGTTGGCCCGCGCCCGCAGCCGGGTATTCAAACTTTACGGACGCAACCAGATTGCCAGTTAGTTCTGTATGCAGCGGCCGTCCCGGATTCATCCGGAGCATGGTAATCACCCAATTTATGAATCGCACCATCTGCAAAATGAAAAGATCGATCAATGTATTGGTCCTGACAGACCATCGAACCCATAATAGTGACAATTCGCTGTATGCGTTGTGCAGTGAGTTGCGTCGAAATCCTCATATTGGCGCCGTTCATGTCGCCAGCCGGGGCAATTCTGCCAACGACTCTTTTTTCTACCATTTCCAGACTATCCCTCTGCAGACATGGGCTATCGATGGAGAGATGAACTACCAGGATGCTGCCTACCGGTTCCTGAAGGAGACGATCCCTGCCAATATCCGGGATTACGACTGGATATGGCTGCGCCTGCCCCGCCCTATTCCCGATGGTTTCTTTGAATTCCTGGCCCGGGAGGCAGATGAAACCCGTATTTTCAACCGCCCCTCAGGTATCGAAGAAACCAGTAGCAAAGCTTTCCTCACCCATTTTCCGGAAATATGCCCGCCAATGCAGCTCTGCCAGGACGAAGAATCCATCTGGAATTTTCAAGAGCGGTTTCCCATTGTCCTCAAACCACTAAAGAGCTACGGTGGCCGCGGAGTGGTAAAAATGGAAAATGGTTTTATTTATGATAACCAGAAGAAAATAGCCTTCCAGGATTACCTGCCTGTCCTCGAAGAACAATTCCGGGAGGGTGGCTACCTGGGCATGAAATTCCTCAAGAACGTAGGGCGGGGGGATAAACGCATCATCGTTGCCAATGGCGAAGTGGTGGGCGCTGTTTTGCGCTTACCGCCAAAGGGCTCCTGGTTGTGCAACGCCGCCCTGGGCGGCAGGGCGGTTACCACTACTGCCGATACCCGGGAACTGCAAATGGCCCGGCAATTAGCGGAAATACTACTGCCGAAGGGCATCGCCATGTTTGGCATGGACACTTTGGTGGAAGATGATGGCCAACGGATACTCTCGGAGGTAAACACCCTCAGCATCGGCGGCATCAAACCTTTGGAGGAACTCTCTGGCGAGCCCCTCGTAAAGCGAACCACCGACCTGCTCACCCAATATATGCTCGCCGGAGAAAATCTTCGCCGCCCGGCCTTGGTTTCTTAACCAGGAAACGCTTATTTTGACCGGGCAAGTCTCGCTGTAACCAAACCAGGGGTTTGCCCGTTGCCATTTTAATTCTATGATAAATCCCGTTGTATGGAATCACCCGGATTTATCGGAGAGATATGAATTCAGGCTGTTACAAACATGCAAACCAAACAACTAAAGATCTTTCTTTTCTTCCTTAAAGTAGTAGCGCTTTCTCTGCTCCTCCTGGCCAGGCACTACCAGCTGTATTTCTGGTTTGGCCCTTATCAACACCAGGCTGATATCACTATCGGCTTCTTTATTTTCGCCCTCACCGCCAGCGTACTGGTGTCTGTTCTGGTATGGCTCTACCGCCGACGCGAAAAGATCCCCGTCGGCAAGGCCAACAACGTGATCATTGGACTGAACAATATCTATTACATCATACTGGTAGGAGCTGCCCTGATGACCATCCTGGGCTTTTGGGGCATAGATTTTAAAACGCTCTTTACGACCCTCAGTATCGTCGCAGCCGCCATTGCCATCATTTCCAAGGATTATATCGCTGAGATCATCAGCGGCATCATCATCAGCTTCTCGGGTGAAGTAGTGATTGATGATTATATCCGGATCGGGGATCAAAAGGGAAAGATCATCGATATCAACTTCACAAAAATCGCCCTGCTCAATGAGGACGATGATGTAATCTTCATCCCCAACGCCAAGTTCTTTTCCAGTGAAATCGTTAACTACACCCGACGAGAGATCAAGAAAGTCAGCATTGAATTCGAACTGATGATCCAGGCCATCAAAACGATCGAAGAACTGGAAACCGACCTCATCCACGCCATTTCCGACTACCAAGGGCATATCGAAGCAGAAAGCTACAACCTCAAGATCGTGGAAATTCGGAAAGACAGCCTTTCCCTTAAATTCCAATATACTTTTCAGGAGATCAACCGGGAACTGGAACGGGACATCCGGCGAAAGACCGTCCGCAGGATCGTCAATTATGTCAAAAAGAATCTCGGCCCGTCTAAAGAAGAGTAAGCCGCTACCCAATGAAGGAATAGCGGCTCTCCAATATTTCAAGTAGCTTGCAATAAATTCTTTTTAGTGCCCTGAAAAATGCAGGATCACCGGAGTGATCGCCAGGCCAAAGATGACCAATAGCCCTAGAACAAGCATGCCCATCAGGAACCAAAAGGCAATGCGGTCCATTTTTTGCGGTTGAGTTGTCATGTACTTTGTTATTTTATTGTCACCTGCTCATTATGTGTACACTATTTGGAACTGATGACGAGAATAAGACCCCGGTTCCGATACAAGGTCACCACCATTATCGCAAAATATTTTCGGGCGTTCCTATGAAAGGCATTTTAGAGTTTATTTGGAGGCCAAACTTTGAGCTGCCCATACGGGCCCGTACCGGGGCAAAGGCCACTTTTCGCTATCAAATCCGGTCTCTAAACATCCTCTTAGAGAAAAAATCACTAGATTTACCTTCCCCCCTCCATCGTCAAAACTCAAACAAAACCCATGTTAGATAAGCAAAGAAAAGCCCAGGAAGAAGAACAGTCCAAAGTATTTCGAATTGGCATTGCCATGGCGGGAGCTGTCTCGGCCGGCGCCTATACGGCCGGTGTCATCGATTACCTGCTGGAATCGCTCTCAAGGTGGGAAAAGAAAAAGGAAAACAATAAAAGCATAGAAGAAAAGATAAAACTGGAGACTGATCCGGAAAAAGTAAAAGAACTAGAAAAGCAATACGACCATTCCATTCCCATGCACGACGTCATCATCGATGTGATCGGTGGGTCGTCAGCCGGGGGAATGACGGCAGCCATCACCACCCTTTCTCTTTTCGAAGGCATCCGCCCGATCAACGAACAAGACAACCCCGACAAAGAGAACAACAAACTTTATGACTCCTGGGTCAACCTCAATGACGATCTGGAAAAGGGCATCCCTACGCTCCATCAGATGCTGGGCACGGAAGATATCGACGAAGGGCAAAGCGTCATGTCCTTCCTCAACTCCCGCCCGATCGATGAACTGGCCCAAAAAGCCATGGACCTCAAACGGATACAAACGACGCTTCCGGACTATATCTCCAACGACCTGGAGATCATTCTCACTATCACCAGCCTGCGGGGTATCCCCCTGGCGGTCAACTTTTATGAAGAACAGAAAAAATCATTCGGCGAACCTCCCAAGCCGGCTCACAAAATGAGCCTGCACAAGGGCGTTGCTCATTTCAGGTTGCAGCGCGAAGGCGATATGGCCGACCCCGAAGGCCCGCTACCCTTCGACCCCAATATAGAATTTCACCGGCAGGCTCTGCTGGATGCCGCTATTGCTACCGGCGCTTTCCCCCTGGGGTTGGCCCCCAGGCACCTCCAGAATATTTCCAAAAGTTACCTGGAAGGTATGGTCAAACGTATGTTTGCCCGTAAAAATGGCCACGAAGACCCTGACAAGGCGCCGTCGGCTAATCTTCTTCATATTGAATTGGACGACAAACCCTTCAATTTTTACGCGGTCGATGGTGGTACAGTCAACAACGAGCCCTTCGGGGAAGTCATTAAAGCACTCGAAGGGAAGTGTAAAGATTCGAATGAAAAAAATTACGCCGTCCTGATGATCGACCCCTTCCCCAACTTCGAAAAAGAAGCGGAACAGGACATCAATACAAAACCCAGTATACTGGATCTGGCGCCCATGATCATCGGCGCCATCCGCGGCCAGGCCATGATCAAGGAAAGCGACCTGGTGGAAGGCCTCACCAGTGATCATACCCTGCGCATGATCTTTCCCTCCCGGCGGTTTATCAATGAGCAGGGAGAAAAGGAGAAGGACCCCTACCCTATTTCCTGCGGAGCGCTGGACGGCTTCGGCGGTTTTTTTAGCCGCGATTTTCGGGAGCACGACTTTCTGCTGGGCCGTAAAAACTGCCAGAGCTTCCTTCGCAATTACTTTTGCATCCCTATCGAACGGGCGCAGAAAATGTCTGTCTTCGAAGATTGGGAAGCCGGGGATGAACGCCACCAGCGCTTCTTCAGCCCGGACGTCAACGGATACCCCATTATTCCCGATATGACCTATTATCCGGATGACTATAAAAAGGAGATGGCTTCCGAGTTTGAAGTGTATACCCTTTCCAACCCGGAAAAACACACGATCGATGCAGAACAGATCATCGCCCTGAAAGACAGGATCCACCACCGGTTAAAAACCGTTCTTTTAAACCTGACGAAAAAGAGCGAAGCGGCGCCGAAAGAAGCGGCGCCTGTAAAAGTGGACCCTGCGGCGAAAGAATACACCCGGCAAATTGCCGAAGTGGACGCCCTGATGGAAAAGCACTTCAAACAATCCGCCTTTCAGGCTTTCGTTAGCCAGGTGGCCATTAATATCGGCAAACAACTCTGGAAAAAGCCTATTGCCGATAAGGCGGCGGCCTATCTGACCCAAATGGTGATCCGCACGATCCTGGTCGACTTCAAAACGCGGGGGCTGCTGAGCGAGCAAAAGAAAAAATAGCTTCCAATAAATATTACTTTCCAGGCAATAGAATGACCCTGCTTTCCATTAGAATGGATGCAATGGGATATACCAGATTCCTATTGTTTGATTAATGCCTGACGGCCATTCAATCCAGAAAACAAAAAAATGAAGTTCCTCTTAGCAGTTATTCTTTTGTGCATCAGCACTATTGCTTTTTCTCAAGCCGATTTTGGCTGGGGACTGGAAGTCTATCCCAATTTTTCCCACCGCCGCCTGGCTGCCGAAACGACGGTGTCAAGTAAGCAGATAAAGGAATTGGAAGAGCTGGAAGCAGCGCGCCTGTCCTACGGAGCCGGCGTCTTTGCCCAATGGCGGGGCGGCCGGGCCGGCTTCCAAACCGGCCTCCGGTTTATGGATACCGGATACCGGACGGTCCGAACGCCCCTGTCCGCCGATGACACCCCGCCTTCCGGCGCCACCGAAAAACGCATCGTCTACCAAAACCTTTTCCTGGAAGCCCCGGCAGAATTACAGTTTTTCCAGGAACTGGACGACAACAACGACTTCTTCTTCATGACCGGCCTGGCACTGGCCTACAACCTCAGTAACACCAATAAAACCATCTACTACACCGGAGATACCCAATCAGTTGAGAGTAAAAAAGCCGAAAACGACAATTTTTCCAGCTTTAGCTACAGCTTCCTTACCGGAATAGGATGGGACCATCAATTTAGCGATCGCCTTTCGCTCGTGCTACAGCCCACCTTCCAGTTCTGGCTCAGAGGGCTGCTCATCGATGCCGAAATCAACCGCAACCTTTATTCGGTAGGGCTGCGCGCGGGGGTGAAGTTTCGCTGATCTTCGCAGATTTTCCAGATTTTCCAGATCTTTAATATCCGGAAAATCTTTAAATCCATTTCGCGCCAAACAAATTGCCTCCTATTTCCTTTATTCAAGGAAACCATTAACACATAATTAATAAAAACCAACTTGATGGAATATCGAAGACTCGGAACGTCAGGCCTGCAGGTCAGCGCCTTATCGCTGGGTTCCTGGCTGACCTTTGGCAAACAGATCGGCGACGATGTAGCGGAAGAAATGATGGTGGCCGCCTACGAAAATGGAGTTAACTTTTTTGATAATGCCGAGATCTACGCCCAGGGCAAATCGGAGATCGTCATGGGTAAAATACTTAGTAAGCAAAACTGGGAGCGCAGTTCCTACCTCGTTTCCAGCAAAGTTTTTTTTGGAGATGGCGGTAAGAAGCCCAATCAATCGGGCCTGAGCCGCAAGCACATATTTGAGGCTTGCCACGCCGCGCTAAAGCGCCTGCAGGTCGAATACCTGGACCTTTTCTTCTGCCATCGCCCCGATAAAAACACGCCCATTGAAGAAACTGT
>JAGQXQ010000512.1:17234-18617 GCA_020436535.1 Phaeodactylibacter sp. | reverse complement strand
CCTTGGCGAAATACTCCGGGTATCCATTCTTCCACCAACCGACCCTCGTTTTATCGGGGTAGTATATCCCTGCGACGTAATTGCCTAAAAGGCTGTCACCGGAAAAATCTTCTTCGAAGTTGGCTCGCTGCCCAAACCGGCCGTTGCCTATGCTAAATACGCTTTCCGAAATGCGGTTGTGGTCTTCATTGAACTCTTCCTCAATGATACTCCATTCGTCATGCTTGAGGTACTCTTTCATATCTTGTGTCGTGGTTTATGGTTTTGAAATGATGAAAGAAAAAGAGGGGCATTTCTTGCCTTAAGTTGTTTTAGTTTTGATGCCATCCAATATATCCTGCAAGCTGACGCCGATGAAATTGGGCAGCACATATTGAGCATGGCCCAGGTTTTCCTTGCTGCCTATTCCTACCGCGATAAACCCTCCGCTGAGAGCAGCGTCGACGCCCTTGGGAGCATCCTCAAAAACGATGCACTCCCGGGGAGCCAGCCCCATAGCTTCCGCTCCCATTTCAAAGACCTGCGGGTCCGGTTTACTTCTACTGACCTTTGTTCCGTCAATAATGGCTTCGAAGCGGTGGGCCAGGCCTACCTGCTCCAGAATTGTTCCTGCATTTTTACTGCTGGACCCTACTGCCAACCGGATTCCCTGCTGTTCCAGATGGTCCAGGAAGGGGATAACTCCTTCCAGTATCTCACTAGAGTCCATTTTCAGGATGTACTCCCGATACCAATTGTTTTTCAAGTTCGCCAGTTCTTCTTTTTCCGCCTCAGTCTTTTCAATGCCTCCCCACCGCAGGATCAGGTTGAGGGATTCTATGCGGCTTACCCCCTTGAGCTTTTCGTTCTCTTCCTCTGAAAAATCAAATCCCAGACTGTTAGCCAGGCGCCTCCAAGCGATAAAATGGTATTTAGCTGTGTCCACAATAACACCATCGAGGTCGAAAATACATGCTTTTATCATTGGGAGTCTTATTTAAAAGATTCAATATGAGTTGTCGGCGCCTGCCAATCAACAGCTTGTGGCAAGGGCCGGAGAGTTGGGCTTTACCCTTCTCAGCCGGAAAACAGGGAACAAAGATAAGACAAGATCAACGGGATTTACAAGATTTACCCGGTTGAATATGGAAGCGGTTTAGGTGTGCTCTTCAAAAAAAGCAGCGCAATTTATATTGATAAAATACTAATACGCTATGGGCCTGCGTTTAAGAAAGAGTTTTCTCCCCGGTTAAACCTTTTTCCTGTATAGAAGTCCAACCTGAGAACCTGATAATGGAACGGAAAGACGTGTTTCCACTCCATTATTCCGTAAGCAATTATACCTTTCTCACATCCTAAAAACCTGTTAGCTATGGATAGAAGAGCTACCATTGCCACCCTGTT
>JAGQXQ010000512.1:10404-17175 GCA_020436535.1 Phaeodactylibacter sp. | reverse complement strand
TGGCCCCTGGGAATATGAACAAGCAGCCCACCTGCTGAGGCGTGCGATGTTCGGCCCTACTTATGAACAGATCAAGACGGCAACCAGCCAGGGGTTGGAATCTACGATTGAGCAATTATTTGAATCGGTGCCATTGCCCGAGCCTCCACTCAACCATTTCTTCCAGGATGACCCCCTGGTGCCGGTAGGCCAAAGTTGGGTGGATGCACCCTACTACGATGATGTGAATGCCCGGGGATACCGAAGACAAAGTTTACGAGCCTGGACCATGGAACTGCTCAATATAGAAGGGGTTTCCATACGGGAAAAACTCACCCTTTTCTGGCATAACCACTTTGCGATCAGTGACGTTAACGACGCCAATTTCCTGTACAAACACATCAGCCTGCTGCGTAAATATGCCACCGGAAATTTTCGGGAGTTGGTCAAGGAAGTGACGATCGACCCAACTATGCTGCGCTTTCTCAACGGCAATCAGAATACCAAGAATGCCCCCAATGAGAATTTTGCGCGTGAATTATTGGAGCTCTTCACCATTGGCAAAGGGCCATTGGTTGATTCCGGAGATTACACCAACTATACCGAGGACGATATCCACGAGATGGCACGGATACTGACCGGCTGGCGGGATGTGGGCTTCTTTTCCACCAACCCGAACGTTTCACCCGGTTCGATATTTCGGCCATTTCAGCATGATACCAGCCCGAAGCAGCTTTCGCATCGGTTCAATAATATCGTCATCGAAGATATGGGGGCCCAGGAATATGCCCATCTGATCGATGTCATTTTCCAACAGGACGAAGTGGCTCATTTTATCTGCCGCAAGCTCTACCGCTGGTTTATCTACTATGTGATCGATGACAGCGCCGAAGAGAACGTCATTCAACCTATGGCACAACTGCTGATCGATAACGACTATGAGATCCGCCCCGTGCTTGAAACCCTGTTGAGCAGCGCTCATTTCTTCGATATGCTCAATGTGGGGCCCATGATCAAAAACCCACTGGATTTTATTATGTCGTCTCTCAAACCCTTCCAGGTGGCATTTCCCGTTGCCCTGGCGCCTCGCTATAATGGCTATCTTCGCCTGTTTTCCAGCAGTGTTTTGCAACAGATGGAGTATTATAACGCTCCTCAGGTCGCCGGCTGGAAGGCTTACTACCAGGAGCCGGGATATTACCGCACCTGGATCAACGCCACGACTCTCCCTATCCGGATGCTGGTGACTGACACCATTGCCGTCAACGGGTTTCCCGCCGGCGACTTTCGCATCCGGATTGAGCCGCTGTCTTTCGTGGAAACGATCGACAACCCGAACGACCCCAACGCCCTCATTGACGAGTTTGTGCGCATCCTCTTCCCACAGCCCATCACCGATGATCAAAAAGCGGCTTTGAAAGAGGTGCTGATCCCCGGCCTTCCGGACTTCGAATGGACGGTGGAGTACAACCTTTACCTGGCCAATCCCGATGATGAAGAACTGGCGGAAGCCGTGGCCACCAAACTGCGGCAGTTGTTGCAGGCTATGCTCAGTATGCCGGAGTTTTATCTGAGCTAACCGCCAAAACTTGACAAGTTTATTACGGGCATCCTAACTAATTAAACATCTAAAGAACTTTCAATTTTTCCGAATATGAAAAGAAGAAAATTTCTGAAAGCTGCCGGAACGGCCATGAGCCTCCCTATTTTGCTGAACGGCTTCCGCCTTTCGGCTATGCCCCGCCGATCCCTTTTCAATACTATGAATGCAGACAATGACCGCGTGCTGGTCATTATACAGCTCAACGGCGGCAATGATGGGCTGAACATGCTCATCCCGCTCGATCAATATGACAACCTGGCCAACGCCCGCCTCAATATCATCATCCCTGAAGTTGAGATCCTGAATATGACAGATACACTGGGTTTTCACCCACAAATGAGCGGCGTGCTCGACCTTTACAACAACGCCAAACTCAATATTATCCAGAGTGTAGGGTACCCGGAGCAGAACCGGTCGCACTTCCGCTCCACCGATATTTGGACCAGCGGCTCTCCGGCTGAAGAAAGCTGGGCTACCGGCTGGCTGGGGCGCTACTTTGAAAGCAACCATGGTGAATTCCCTGAGGGTTATCCAAATGATGAATACCCGCACCCTTTTGCTATCACCATGGGCAGCATCGTGTCGGAAACCTGCCAGGGTACGGCGGCCAACTTTAGTATGACGCTGAACGACCCTTTCTCTTTGGCTCCCCTAACCCAGGGCGCCCCGGGAGATGTACCCGAAACGCCTTATGGAGAAGAACTGGAGTTCCTGCGCACCACCATCGCACAGTCGAATGCCTACGCAGACAGCATCACCGACGCCGCCGATAGCGGAACTAATATGGTGGACTATCCGGAAGGCAACCGCCTCGGCGAGCAGTTAAAAAATGTGGCGCTGTTGATTTCGGGCGGGTTGCAATCAAAGGTTTATGTAGTCAGCATCGGTGGGTTTGACACCCACGCCAACCAGATTGAAGCCGGCAAGCCCCTGGTGGGCGAGCACTCTACTCTGCTTCAGAACCTGTCGGAGGCGATCGCAGCCTTCCAGGCTGACCTTCAGGCGCAGAGCCTGGAACAGCGAGTTATTGGTATGACGTTCTCGGAGTTTGGCCGCCAGATCCGTTCCAATGACAGTTACGGGACCGACCACGGCTCGGCAGCTCCATTGTTGGTCTTTGGCCCCTGCGTCAATCCCGGCGTACTTGGAGATAACCCAGAGATCCCGGACCAGGTAGATGCTCAGGAAGGGGTGCCTATGCAATTTGATTTCCGGAATGTGTACGGCTCCGTCTTAATGGATTGGTTTGAAGTGCAGGAAGAGGAAGTGCGTAATTTGTTGCATCCTGATTTTCAGTATTTACCGGTCTTACAACCCTGTAGCGCAGTCAATGCCGAAGAAGCCCTGAACTTTGAACAGGAAATCGAGGTGAGTAGTTTTCCCAATCCGTTCCGGGACTGGGCCACGATCCGCTTCCGCAGCGAAGGTGAGTTGGCGCGGCTGAGCATTTTCAATAGCCTGGGCAATGAGATCAGGGTGCTAGTTAACCGCCGCTTGCCTGCCGGGCAACACGAAGTGAAGTTCGACGCCCATGGATTGCCGGCGGGGAACTATTACTTTCGCCTGCAGCTGGATGGGCGGCAGAAGACTAAGCGGATGTTGAAGGTGTGATTTCGAATGGAATCAGGGCGCGATTTGCATTGATTGCGCCCTGATGATGTTTATTTTGGTCCACTACTCCCATTTATTTCAACACCCCTAATTCCTTCCCCACTTTCGTAAAAGCCTCGATCGCTTTGTCCAAATGCTCCCGCTCATGGCCGGCGCTGATCTGGGTCCGGATGCGGGCTTTGCCCTTGGGCACCACCGGAAAGAAAAAGCCGATGACGTAGATTCCTTCTTCCAGCAGGCGGTTGGCGACTTGCTGGGACAGCTTGGCGTCGTAGAGCATTATGGGGACGATGGGCGTTTCTCCCGGCAATATGTCGAATCCGGCAGCCGTCATTTTTTGGCGGAAGTAATTGGTGTTCTCCTCCAATTTGTCTCTCAGGTTGGTGCTTTCACTCAACAGGTCGATCACCTTGATGGAAGCGCCGGCAATGGCCGGTGCGAGGGTATTGGAAAACAGATATGGCCGCGAACGTTGCCGCAGCATATCGACGATCTCTTTTTTGGAAGCGGTAAATCCACCGGAAGCGCCGCCCATGGCTTTTCCAAAAGTGCCGGTGATGATATCCACCCGGCCCATTACCTTGTGGAATTCATGGGTACCCCGCCCTGTTTTGCCGATAAAGCCGGTGGCATGGCAGTCATCCACCATGACCATGGCGTCGTATTTTTCAGCCAGATCGCAGATCTTATCCAGGCGGGCAATATCGCCATCCATGGAAAAGACGCCATCGGTGGCGATCATCCGGCGACGGGCGCCCTGGGCCTCTTTGAGCTGCACTTCAAGATCCGCCATATCGCTGTGTTTGTAGCGAAAACGCTGAGCTTTACATAGACGGACTCCGTCGATGATGGAGGCGTGATTGAGTTCATCGGAAATGATGGCGTCTTCTGCCCCCAGCAGTGGCTCGAATAAGCCACCGTTGGCGTCGAAGGCAGCAGCGTAGAGGATGGCGTCTTCCATACCCAGGAAACCAGCTATTTTTTCCTCCAGTTCTTTGTGAATGTCCTGGGTTCCACAGATAAACCGGACTGAAGACATTCCGAATCCGTGGGTATCAATAGCTTCTTTGGCCGCTTTGATCACATCCGGGTGGGAAGACAGCCCGAGGTAGTTATTGGCGCAAAAGTTGAGTACTTCTCCGGTGCTCTGCGTTTTAATGGTTGCCGATTGGGGAGTAGTTATGATGCGTTCTTCCTTAAACAGGCCTGCCTCCCGGATCTCCTGTAGTTCTTTTTCGAGTGCTGGTTCTACGGTTTTGTACATGAGTTTTTCTTGGTTTTTTATTTCAATCTGACAGTTTGCCCTTTTACCGCCGACTCTTTGGCGGCTTCCAGGATTTCCATTACGATAATATTGTTTTCCAGAGAAGACAGATCATAGGCCGGAATAGCAACTTCCCCACTTACAGCCGCCGCCAGAAAGGCAAAGGGATCGAACCGGGCGCCTTCCATAGGCGCGGCCTGTTGGTTGTAGGGTCCTTCTTTCTCATCCAGCAGGACATCCATATTCTCCCGGTCCCGATTGATGACAAAACCGGTGACCCCATATATTTCGATATCCTTTCGGTTGAAGGGCCAGTTCCAGGAGGCTTGGATGATAGCCTGGGCTTCAGGGTAAGTAACGATGATGGTGGCTTCGTCTTCTACATTGGGGTAGATATCCGGTTTAAACTGTTGAGTGACACAGGTGACGGACAGTGGGCGTTGTCCGTTCATCAGCCATGTAACCAGGTTGGCTCCGTAACAACCGAAATCGGTAAGTGCTCCTCCCCCATTGAGTTCCGGGTCGGTGAGCCATTCCAGGAATTCTTCGTTGACGCCAATTTCCTTCGGGCCGGGATGGCCGTCGTGTACGACGATCTTTCGCAGCGGCCCAATTAATCCATTGTCTACCATCGTTTTAGCCAGGTGATTGCTTCCGTACCAGCTCGTCTCATAATTAGTCAGCAACAAAACTCCATGCTTTTTCGCGAGTCCTGCCATGCGTTGAGCATGTTCCAGGTTGACGGCCAGTGGCTTCTCCACCATCACATGGATACCTTTCGGGGCGCATTGCTCCACTACGTCCAGGTGCCCATAGATAGTATTGAAAGCGGTAACAGCCTCTGGTTGAGTATTTTCCAGCATTTCTTCAAGGGAGTTGAAGACAATATCCATGCTAAAGCCATGCTGCTGAGCGTAGCGTTCCGCCAAATCACGGTTGGGTTCGGCGATGCCTACGATCTGTATATCGCCCCGGGATTCGCGGCCAAGTATCCAGTGCACATGGGTGTGTACCAGGCCCACTACTCCAACCCGGAGTGGAGGGCTGTCTGCTTGCCCAGATAAAAGGGCAGAACAACAAAGAAAAACCGCCAGGCTACAAAAGTACTTCATGAATTAAGATATTGTAGCCTGGTAATATTCCCGCAGGTGCGCCAGCATATCCGCGGTTATTTCCGGCAGGCCGAATTCCGGCGCCCAGCCCCAGTCTTCCCGCGCATGCCCGTCGTCGATGCTCTCCGGCCAGGAAGCGGCGATTTGCTGGCGGAAATCCGGTTTATAGGTAGCCTTAAATTCGGGGATGTGTTTTTGTATTTCCCGCACTACCTCAGCCGGGGTAAAGTTGGTGCCCGCCAGGTTGTAGCTGGAACGTATCTTTACATCTTCGCCCGGCGCTTCCATCAACTCGAGGGTAGCCCGAATAGCGTCCGCCATATACATCATCGGCAGACGGGAATCCGGCTCCAGGAAGCACTCGAAAGTTTCTCCTTTAACGGCGCTGTGGAAGATTTCCACAGCATAATCTGTCGTTCCGCCACCCGGCAGAGACTGGTAACCAATGATGCCGGGATAACGGACCGACCGCACATCGACACCATATTTCTGATGAAAATACTGGCACCAGTTCTCTCCCGCTACCTTGCTGATCCCGTAAACGGTTTCCGGCTGAAGAACGGCATACTGCGGGGTATTGACCCGTGGCGTCATACCGCCAAATACGGCAATAGAGCTGGGGAAGAAGACGCGCAGGTTGAACTCCCGCGCCACCTCCAGAATATTGAACAGGCCTGCCATGTTGATCTCCCAGGCCCATTTGGGGTTTTGCTCTCCTTTAGCCGACAGGATGGCCGCCAGATGGTATATCTGGCTGACGCCGTATTTCTTAATCAACACCGCCAGCCTGTCTTTATACATCACATCCAGTTCTTCGAACAGGATATTGTTGTTGCCGGAGTGGCGAATATCTGTCGATAATACCGCAGATGCGCCATAGCGCCGCCGCAGTTCTTCAGTGAGTACAGTGCCAATTTGGCCATTGGCGCCGGTTACAAGAATGGTTTCGGTTTCCATAATTTGGTCAGAGCTATTTTTTCTTAAAACAAAAGGTGGAGGCTACAGTTTGCCGGCACGGCCTGAGTTTCAGGCGAAATCCGGTACAGCCTCCAGATATTCATAAGATCGATTATCGTAATTTATTGCGCAGCAGTAACTTACAAGGCCATTGGTTACAAGCAGATACTGCACTTTCCATTCCATATTGTACCAGGCGGCTTGCTCAAACGCATCCTGGGTAATCGGCACCTGAGGGGCTTTAC
>JAGQXQ010000512.1:0-10207 GCA_020436535.1 Phaeodactylibacter sp. | reverse complement strand
TTTTTCGGATAGGGTCAAAAATGTAGCGCTTGTCATCCTCCCGCCTGGCTTTCAGGAGGCTTTTGAAATGCATCAGGCCTAATTCAATATTTATCGGATTATTCATTCCGTATTGACAACGCTTTGAGTGTGCAGTATCTGTCCGGTGGGGGTGGATATTTGCAGCAGCAAAATGCCTTTTGCCGGCAAAAGGACTTCCATGCCCTGTCCGCCGAATTTTTTTTCCAGTAGCAACTGCCCCTGCAGGTTATAAATGCGAATGATGCTTCCTGCCGCCCGTTGCAAGTCATTGGTAAACAGCCGGGACCGCCCGCTGCTGGGATTGGGATAGAACTGAAACCAGGAGTTACCGGTTTGCTGCTGTGCCGTTCCGGTCATGACCCACTCATGGAAAAGCTGTTGCAGGGAATCAATGGGTTCAACGCCCGTCGGTGTTTCCGCTACATTCAGTTCGAGGTAGGGCGCGTCCGGTTCGTCCTCCGGACGAAAAACCCGAAGGAAGGCCGAGGTGGAAGAAGTGCCAGCGGCGGTACAACGGGAATCAGCCCCCACCATATTAGCGCCCTGCATGGCTGCCATCAACTTGAATGCCAGTGAGCCTTCGGTAGCCAGAAAACGAGCTTCCATAGAATCTAGCACCTCCGGCCCTTTGAGGATGTTGCCCTGTATCGAATAGTTGGAGCCGGTGATGTGCCCCTTCCAATCGTCGGCATTGCTGCCCGTATGGGCTGCTGTCCTTGGTTGGCCGCCCGGCCCGAAGTCGGCAATTCCATATTGTCGGTAAGATGGGTCAAAATTCTGAGAAAAGCACTCATCATTTTCCAAAAGCCAGTCGATGATCTCCTGAGGAGAAAGCCCCTCCTCCATGCGGGCCATGGCATTATCTAAATTGATGTGCGGATTTATGCAAATGAAAGCCTGAGCGTTAATCCCGCCCCGCCCAGGGATGATGCCGTTTAAAAGAATAACCCCCCCAATTGAGCCCGCGCCCTGCACACAGGAGGCACCGGCGCTACCAACTTCCCCTGTCACAGGATCGACTGCTACTATGGAGAAGGTGTCTTGTGCCTGCATAAAAAGGGCAGTGCCAAGTAAAAACCATAAAATGGGTAATTTTTTCATCACACTTCTGATTTGTGCTGTGGCATTGAGGGAAGCAACACCCTTTTTCTTTTACGGAATTGTAGGAAAAGGCGTCACTTCGGGCTTCATTTGAATAGAATTGGTTGGCCGGTTGTTGTTCCTTCGGCCGATAGTTGCAGGAAGTACTGTCCTGTTGGTAAACCAGCCCGTTGCAGGCTGAAGGTATGTGCCCCGGCTGTGAAATTTCCGGTGAATAATGTTCGCAAGAGGGCGCCATTGACATCCAGCAGCTGAAGTTGAGCGCCAGACAAAGATTCTGAGAATTCCAGCTGAACCGTCACTTCCTCAGTGGCGGGCGTTGGGTAGGCTCGGAAAACAGATAATTGACGGAATTCCGCCAGGCCAGATAGGATGTCAATGTCGGTTGCATTGGTATTCACCACCTGAAAAGTATCGCCTTCTTTTTTCCAGATTATGGTGGCGACCTCGAAGTTGCCATCGTATACAGCATCTATATCGACAATTCCCGCTTGTTCCCAATCTGAATTATCGATGAAAAAATTAAGGTCAACTTCCATCCCGGCGTTGATACTGCCGATTGCGATAAGTTGGCCGAAAGGTTCGCCATCAAAGGATAGGCGCAAAACCTGTTTGTGTTCGGCAGCGTTACCTTGTCCGGCCTGGTAGGCGGTGAAGTTGCGTTGAATGAGATAGGCGCCCAGGTAGTACTCTCCTTCCGTTGCCTCAAAAAATTTGGCCTTAGCCTCTACTTCCACGGTGTAGTTATCGTCAATCCTGGCTCGCAGGCCCGCCTGTACAATAGGAGGCTGAGCGTTAATGTCTTGCACCAGTGTTTTGACGTTATTCCGGACGGTAGCACCGTTGCCTGAGTTGGCATTTTGGTTGGCGTTGTTCACAAAGAAAGTAGGCTGCCCAAAGCCGCCAAAGTTACTGGTGATTGCAACAGCCGTTGGATTTAGGAATTCGCCACTGTAATGAGCGGCGATTAGCAGGGCATTTTCACTGTTATCTTCCAGCAGTCCTCGGAAAAGCGTCCATCCCCAACCGCCGCAGAGGGGGCACCAACTGGCTGTTCGCTTGGTGATGAGTGGTTGATTGGTCGTAGGCACCTCCACATCCCCCTGGGCCAATAGAGAAAAAGAAGCCAGGAATAAAATAAAAAGAGGTATCAGTTTCTTCATGGGGCAGTTGATAAAGTTTACGATCATTGTCTACAAAGGTCTTTACACTTTTTTAAATTTCAAAACCCAATAAGTGCGGGTAGACGAATTAAGTTTAAATCTTTCATCGATTCGATGGCCGATGACCCAGCAAATACGTCCGGCGGCATCTTCGAGAATCCATATTTTTTCTTTTTGAAAACGACTGACCTTTTGATTGTTAAAAAAGTCCTGCAATTTCTGATGCTTGCCTTCCATCCCCAAAGGCTGAAAAACATCCCCTGGCCTCCAGTGCCGGAGGGTTAGGGGAAACCGTAGCCTATCGGCATCCAGAAAAACTTGCCACTTATCAGCTGGGAAGGCCGTAGGCTGTCCTTCCTGACAAGAAAGGCTCAGCCTTCCTCCAGGAATGTTAATATCACTGGTTTCGGGTGTGAGGTGGAATTCCGCTGTATCTTCCTCGCTTTTGTTTTTTTCCACCACGATCTCTTCCCGTTCAACCAGCAAGCGGTAGCCTGGCGACAGAAAAATGGCGCCGGTATTATTCAGGCTTTGGGCAAGCTGCTGAACCTGGCTGGAGTTAAATCCATAAGGATTCAAGAATTCGAAGAGCACAGTGGGCAGGACGGAATCGAAAGATTCCAGTTCTTCGATACTCAGGCGAAAAGGGTTTCCGTAAGACAATATCGCATCCTGGGCTATGTGGCGCATGGCCCAATCCAGCAGGTGTTCCAACTGCCGGAAGCGCTCGATATTTTCGGCCATGGTTGGCTCAAAGGCAGGATTGATCTCTTTCAGGACGGGAAAAACCTGATGGCGGATCTTGTTACGCTGATATTTCACTTCCAGGTTGGTGGCGTCTTCCCGGAAAGAGGAGCCCTTGCTCGCCACATACTGCTCTACCTGGCTTCGGCTGGCATAAAGCAAAGGACGGATAATGTGCCCGTTTTTCACGGGAATGCCATGCAGCCCACGGATACCACACCCTTTGGAAAGGTTGAGAATCAAGGTTTCGATGCTATCGTTCAGATGGTGTGCAGTTGCGATGTGCGTGAAGCCATTTCCCTGCCTCGTCTCTTCCAGCCAGGCATATCGAAGCGACCTGGCCGCCAGCTGTACGGACTGGCCCGTTTCCTGGGCATAGGCTTCCGTTTCGAAGCGCTGGGTAAAGGCAGGGACGCCCCAATCTTTTGCCATGGCAAGAACAAAGCGCTCATCCTCATCCGAGGCCTGCCCACGCAGTTGGAAATTACAATGAGCTACTCCGAAAGCCAGGCCGGCTTCCTGAAATAAGTGGCCCATTGCTACCGAATCAATACCTCCACTGACCGCCAATAGCACGCGACTGTCGGGATCGAGCAGTTGTTCTTTTTCCAAAAAGTAAAGAAATTCCTTTAGCACTGCAGATAATGATATTAAAGCGTAAGCCGGAATAAAGATCCCAGCTTTCCTTTTTCCTATACTCGGGCCTGTTCTTCGTAGTGTCGCCGGATCAGGTCATTGGTTTCTTCCAAAGATTTGAATACTTCAAAAGTGGTCCCCTGAGTACGCATGGCGCCCAAAGCGTTGGCATACTGGGCGGCTCTGACGTAATCAATGGTATCCTGCAACAGGCCAAAGGCCAACCCGCCGGCGAAGGAATCCCCGCAGCCGGTCGTATCGATCACCTCCTTAACCGGAACGGAGGAGACGAACTCCGCTTTGAATTGTCCATTGGGCATCGAATAAGCCATACACCCTCTGGCATCCAGCGTGATCACTACGGCTTTAACCCCGCGTTGCAATACGTACAGGGCAAATTCCGCCATTTCATTTTCGGAAAGCTCCCAGTATTCTTCCTTTAGCTCTTCCGCTTTGTATTCCTTTTTAAACCAGCAACAGCCAGCCTCTTCGATATTCATTTTCAGAACGTCGATATAGGGTAGCCACAAGTCTCGTTCTACCCAAAAACGGCGGAGGCGGTCACCCGTGGTCGTCACCGTGGTGGTGGGCCCGTGTGCATCGAATATGGTAATGGCTTTTTCTTTGCGGTTGGCTTTAATGTACTGCAAGGTTTCCAGTGGCACTTCATAATCAGATATGGGGACACAGACAAACGCATCGCAGTCGATCAGGGGAGCGATATCTTCCGGGCGTATCGGAGGCATAAATGCCGTTTGTTTCTCCAGGCGGTTGTTCTGGTCGATGAACCGCAGCTGGATTACATCCCCCTGGTCCAGGTGAGAATACACTCCGTCTAAACCAATATTTTCGTACCGGGATAAAAGGGCGTGCACATCACGCTCATCTTTCCGGCGGATGTGGGTTACGGGAAAAACCTGCCCACTGCCTTCCAGCAAGCGGGCTAAAGCGATGGTAGGGTGAGTGGCACAGCCATATTTCACAATGACTTGTCCCTTACTGGTCGTGATATGGTCGTAAGGAATAGGGCCAAGGACAGCGATCTTGGATTGGCTTCTCATATTATCGAAGAATCTTGGTTCTTTCACAAATTTTGTGGAAAGGCCACGCAAAATTTTGTCAAAGAAGGAAAATTTTTTGTCTCGGACAATATAATGAATAATTCCAGACTGTCTCTTTTTTTTGTTTTTAGGGCTCTTGAAAAAAACAACTTCTCCCAAATTGGGAAGGAGAAGAAGTTAATTTTAAATCCCTTCGTGACTATTCAGCAATTGACCCTAGCTACTGAAAAGTAACGCCCTGCTACTTCTTACCCGGCACCAATTTACGGCGCATAACCGGAACATCCTTTACCACCATCTGGGCGGTAGTGTCCTTGATCCTTTCTTCCAACAGTACGATCTTGCCCCGGCGCAGGTTATCCAGTACGTCTTGCTGGTAGTGGCGAACAGTGATCATCTCCAGCCCGCGGTCCAGCATCACCTTAAATTTATCTTTAAGCAATTCAGCAAAACGGTCAGCCTTATCATCGATATCATTGATACAAATGCTGAAACTGATAGCCGAGTTTTGCATCATATTGACCTGGATGCGCAGGTCGGCGATTAGCTTAAACATATAGCTGATGTGGTGCTCGGCTACAAAAGAAAAGTCACGGGTACTTATCTGCAGTAGGCATTGATCCGGTTCAACGGCCACCATTGGGGGGTAATTGTCTTCCACCTCACTGGAAACGAGCGTACCCTCGCCTTCGGGTTCAATAAAGGATTTGACGTAAAGCGGGATGTTTTTATTCTGAAGCGGTTTGATGGTCTTGGGATGGATCACTTTGGCCCCATAGTAGGTCATTTCGATGGCTTCCTTGTAAGAAAGGCGGTCCAGTTTGACCACATTCTCGAACAGGCGCGGGTCAGCGGTCAACACACCAGGTACATCTTTCCAAATGGTCATGTCTTCAGCATCCAGGCAATAAGAAAAGATGGCGGCTGTATAATCGGACCCCTCTCTCCCCAGCGTGGTGGTAAAGTTTTCGGAAGTACTGCCGATGAAGCCCTGGGTCAGGATAAAGCCTCCTTTTTCCAGCATGGGCTGGGCGATCTTAGCCGAACGCTCCAGCGTCTCTTCCCACTGCACCCAACCCTCCCGAAAGATGTCATCGGTCAGGATAATGTCTCGTGCATCCAACCACTGAACCGGTAAGCCTACTTTGTTCAGGTAAGCCGATACGATCTTTGAAGATACCAATTCCCCCACGGAAACGATCTGGTCATACATGTAATCGTAATTCTCATGAGGTTCTTCTTCCAGCGTCCACTCCACTTCAACAAATGTGTCGTTCACAGCAGCATACACCTCGTCGTCTTTACCGAAAAGGCCGTCAATAATACTGTAATGCTGGGCTTTGATATCATTTAGGATAGAGAATGCCTGCCCGGTTCCGGCGGCGTGAGCTTCGACTACTTTTTCCAGCGCATTGGTCGTTTTTCCCATGGCGGAAACGACAATAGCCAGGTGTTTTTCCTTGTGGTTCTGAAGAATATTGGCGACGTTTTTGATAGCGTCGGCGTCCTTTAGTGAAGAACCCCCAAATTTAAAAACTTTAACAACTTGCTTCATGGACAAGGTCTTTTAAAATATTTCTGGATTCTGACTGATAAAAGGCCCGAAGGTAACGATTTGTTGAAAAAACACTTTGCTGCAAGCTCCAAAATCAAAGAGGGGAACCCTGGGATCAAGGTTCCCCTCTGTTAAATCCCTAAAAGATTTATCAATTCTTAAAGTAGGACGATTCGATCTTTTCGCCGGCTTGAACTTTATCCAGCCGTTCCTTAAATTCATTCGACTTTTCAAGGTCATCTTTCCGTGCGTAGATTTCCTTAAGGGCGATCAGCGTATTCATATCGTTAGGATTGAGCGCCTCTGCTTTCTGGAAATGGGGCAGTGCCTTATCGAATTCAGCGAATATCTGTTCTTTGAGGCTTTCATATTTCTTGAGGCCTTCCTTGGAGTAGTCTTCAGCCAATTTATTCAGTTCCAAAGTCATAGCGGCAGCTTTGTTGTAGTACAAAGCGCCTATGCTGTAGACTGCGTCCGAATAGGTAGGGTCTTTTTCAATAGCCTGGTTGTAGTAGCTAAGCGCCTTATCAAAGTACTCCTTGGATCTTTCAGCATCTCCTCCCTGAGCTTCTTTCTGGTAGAGGTTATCGTAAACGTTACCCATTGTAGAATACAGGGAAACGTTATCCGGTTCTTTAGCGATGGCCAGTTCCAGCTTCTCGATCAATTCGTTCAGCTTATTGATACGCAGGAAGTGGTTGATCTCGGCAAAAAGCAGAGATACATCGTCGGGGAAGAGCTTACGGCCTTCTTCGAGGTATTTGTAAGCAGCCTCTACATCATCGTCCGCCTTGATCTTGTATAGCGCTTCGTAGATGGCCGCCTTGTCGTACTTCATTTCGTACAGCTTCTGGAAATATCCTGAAGCGGCTTCCGGCTCTCCCGCGTTCAAAGCGGCAAGGCCGGTGATGTACAACTGGTTGTTGTAATCTTCTTTTTCATCCAATGCGCTCTTTTCACCTTCCTTCGTCAGTTTTTCATGAAGGTCAACGACCATCTTGAAGTCTTGGAAGGCTCCATCATAGTCCTGGTCCTCATAGAGGAAAATACCCATGTTGCTCAGGTTGCCCTGGGCCAGCTGAAAGCCCTTCAGCGCATCCTTGGTCTGCCATTTTTTTTCAGCCAGTTCATAGGCTTTCATGAAGGCTTTGGCAGCTTCCCGTGCGGGGTGTTCCACCTTAGGCAGTTCATCCATGCTTCCGATCCCCAGCTGGCGGATAGCAACGATTTGGTTGGTGATCTCGTTGTAGATCTTCCCCTTGGTATCCCAAGCGGTGGGATCTTTCGCAATTTCAGCATCTTCCAGTGCCAGGTCGATCTGTTCGACCGCTTCTGTTAGTTTGGCCTTATTTCCAGTTGGATCAATATTGTATGCTCCAAAAGCTTTATTGGCCTCTTTCAGCGCTTTTTTACCGTCTTGGGCGTAGGCAGTAGTAATGAGTAGTACGGCCAGAAGGCCCAGAATCAGTTTTTTCATAGTGACTCTTATTTATTTTCAATGTTTTGATACAAATCTAAAGTTTTGACGCCAATTGACTGTCATTGAGCATTTACAAAATGTTAAAATTATCGACGAAATACAAATTCTTTTGACAACAACACAAACTTTCTGCTCATATTAAAAACAACGAAAGAACGATGGCTGCTATTTTAGAGCTCCTTTATTAACGGTTCTATTCTTCCTCATTACTGGCTTGTATTTCAGTTTCCGGCCCTTCATCTTCCGATTCGTGGATCACTGCTACATCGGCGATCGAGTCATCGGAATCGAGGCGGATCAGGCGAACGCCCTGAGTAGAGCGGCCCATGACCCGCACACCGCTGACCGGCATGCGGATCACAATCCCCGACCGGTTGGTGATCATCAGGTCATCTTCATCCTTTACGGCTTTAATGGAGACGACCCCGCCGGTTTTATCGGTAACCATCATATTTCGCACCCCTTTGCCGCCGCGGTTGGTCAGGCGGTATTCCCCAAATTCCGTCCGCTTGCCCATACCTTTTTCAGAGATAACCATAATAGTGGTATCCTCATCATTGGGGTCGATGCAAACCATTCCGACGACGACATCTTTGCCGTCATCATTCAGAGAGATACCTCGCACACCGGCAGCTGTGCGGCCCATAGACCGAACAGTAGACTCATTGAACCGAATGGCATTGCCATTGCGGCTTGCCAGGAATATCTCATTCTGGCCATTGGTGAGCCGGGCTTCCAGGAGCTGGTCTCCTTCATTGATGGTAATGGCGTTGATGCCGCCGGCGCGGGGGCGGGAATACGCCTCCACTGGCGTCTTTTTTATCAACCCTCGCTTGGTGCCAAAAACGATGTAGTTATTATTGTAAAACTCCTCGTCGGTGAGGTCCTGAATGATAATATACGCTTTGACTTTGTCTTCCTTAGGGACGGAAAGTATATTTTGTATTACCCGCCCGGAAGAATTCTTGGTGGCCTCTGGTATTTCGTAGACCCGCAGCCAGAAACACCTGCCCTGTTCTGTGAATAATAGCAGGTAGTTGTGAGTAGTGGCAATAAAGAGATGCTCAACAAAATCTGCATCCCGGGTTTTAGTCCCCCGGGACCCTCGTCCTCCGCGGGTTTGAGTGCGATATTCCGTGATCGGAGTGCGCTTAATGTAGCCCAGGTGGGAAATGGTCACTACCACCTCCTCATCAGGGATCATATCTTCAATGCTGATCTCACCGTCGGAGAAACTGATATCGGTGCGGCGTTCGTCGCCGTATTTTTCTTTCACCTCCTGCAGTTCTTCTTTGATGATCTCCCGCTGCAGGTCCTCACTTTCCAGGATAGCCTTCAGGTGAGCAATCCGCTTCTGTATCTCATCGTATTCATCCCGGACTTTATCTCGTTCCAGTCCGGTCAGTTTCTGCAAGCGCATATCCAGGATGGCACGCGCCTGAGCCTCAGACAAAACACTGTTTTCCTCCCGGGGGTATTCTTCGGTGTCTGTTTCTTCGATCAGCACTCCGAATTTCTTCCAGAAGGCTTCTTTATCGTCGACGAAATCTCCGCGCATCAGGCCTTCCCGTGCTTCTTCCGGAGTGCTGGACTTACGGATCAGGTTGATCACATCATCCAGGTAGTCCAGTGCGATGAGCAAGCCGACCAGGATATGGGCGCGGGCGATGGCCTTCCGGAGGTCGAAGCGGGTTCTGCGGATGATCACTTCGATCCGGAACTTAATGAACTCCTGAATGATCTCCTTTAGGTTCAGAGTTCGGGGCCGGCCATTGACCAGGGCGACATTATTAACTCCATAAGAGCTCTGTAGCGGGGTATATTTGTACAATTGGCTCAGCACCACATTGGCCATGGCATCCCGTTTGATTTCTACGACGATGCGCAGCCCCCGCCGGTCTGATTCGTCGCGAATATCGCTGATGCCGACGATCTTTTTCTCGTTGACCAGTTCGGCGATCTTAGCCACCAGCGAGGCTTTGTTCACCTGGTAAGGTATCTCGGTAACGATGATTGTCTCTTTGCCGTTCGGTGCTGTTTGTATCTCGGCCTTGCCTCGGACGACCACTCTGCCCCTGCCAGTTTCAAAGGCATCCTTCACGCCCTGGTAACCATAGATGATGCCACCGGTCGGAAAATCCGGCGCCTTGATGTATTGCATCAATTCTTCGGTTGTAATCTCGGCGTTGAAAAGCATAGCAACGGTGCCGTCCACTACCTCAGAGAGGTTGTGCGGCATCATATTGGTAGCCATTCCTACGGCAATGCCAGAGGCGCCGTTAATCAGGAGGTTGGGCACCCGGGCGGGAAGCACGGATGGCTCTTCGAGAGAATCATCAAAATTGAGAGTGAAGTCAACCGTATCCTTATTGATATCCGCCAGGAGGTCATCTGATATACGGCGAAGGCGGGCTTCGGTATAACGCATGGCCGCCGGGCTGTCGCC
>JAGQXQ010000511.1 GCA_020436535.1 Phaeodactylibacter sp. | reverse complement strand
TAAGACAAAGTATACAGGCATCATCATCTTGGAGTGCACCCCCACCCCCACCACCAGCTACCATCAAAGGCCGCCACGTATTTGAACCGGGAGTTTTGTATACAATCCCCGTTCCGCCGCCGCCACCGCCTGCTCTGCCTATAAAATCACCACTTGTATACTGATTCTCTCCTGCGTTGCCTACAATTAATCTAAGTTGTGACCCCCTGGGTATATCCTGGCTACCAGGTCCTACAGTAAAGGTAGCGGTTATTTTCCTGCCCTTTCCTCCTCGGGAATATTCATTCCCACATCCAGCACCGCAATCAACTCTGACATCACCACCATCACCGCCTTTAACGGTTAAGGTAACCTCTCCTACGAAATTGGTGTCAAATGCAATGATATCTGTATATCCCGTTGAATTCGGGAATTCATCAATAAATATATGATCCGTTCCATCAGATATGGTTAAAGCATCCGTAATAATGGAACCAGAACCTATCTGGGCGTTCAAATCAATATGTATACCGATGAGTAAACACATTACCATTACTAAGCCTACTTTTATTCGGAGAAGAAAAGCAGGGATTTTACCGCTTCTAAGGAGCAATCCCGGGTACAATTTTTTTCTAAATGCTAATGTTTTTTTCATCGAATTAAGTTTGAATGTTTCAATAAAAAATTAGTAGGTGTCCACGTACTCAATTGCCCTGCACGAGCAGGAGCAAAGTCATAGCAGCCTCCACCATTGAAAAAATGATCCTGGTCTGATAATGACCATTCAGTAATCTCAAGATCAGGAACGAACAATTAAGAACACCTTGAATAACTTGGGATAAAGGTAATGGGGGAAACCAAAGAAGCACTTCCAATATTCGGTCAAAGATCACTGACTATGTTGCATCGCCAGGACAATCAAAGGTTTTGGAAGAGGAAGTGGCGGGTAATGGAATAAAAGGTCACCGGCGGAACTCGCTGGGCCGGACGCCGAATGCTTCCAGGAAAGCATCGGAAAAATAGGCGGGCGTGGAGAAGCCTACCTCGTAGGCCACCTCAGTTACATTCAGATCAGTAGTTTGCAGGAGCTCTTTGGCCCGTTCGAGGCGAACGGCGCGGACGAAGACAGAAGGCGACTGGCCGGTCAAGGCTTTGACCTTCCGGAAGACCTGGCTGCGGCTCATGCCCAGGGACTGGGAGAGCTGGCCCATGTCAAAATCTATGTCAGATAGATGTAATTCGACGACCCGGCGAATTTTTTGCAGGAAGGCGTCTTCAATCTGCAAGCCTTTATCTGCTACCGGCTCGGGAGGCTGTAAGGAGGCGTACCGCTCCCGGAGCCGCTGCCGCAGCTCCAGCAGCTTGCGCGAGCGGACGAGTAGTTCGGCCCGGTTGAACGGCTTGGCCAGGTAGGCGTCGGCGCCCCGCTCCAGGCCTTCCAGCCGGGATTCGACGTCGGCTTTGGCCGTGAGCAGAATGATGGGGATATGGCTGGTGCGCTCATCGTTCTTGAGGGTGTCGCACAGCTGCAGGCCGTCCATGCCGGGCATCATGACGTCGCTGATGATCAGGTCGGGGATCAGCTCGATGGCTTTGTCTACTCCTTGCTGGCCGTCGGCGGCTTCAATTACCTTATAACCATCGGCCAGTTGGGCCCGGATAAAGGAGCGCATGTCGGAGTTGTCTTCAACCAGGAGGATAATGTTCTCATCCGCCACTTCCTCCCTATTTGTGAAAACTTCAGCCCCGGGGAGCAGATCACCGGCTGTCTTTATTTCCTCCATATCGAGTGCCAGGCTCGTTTCTTTCCTGTCCGACAGGTGGTTTTCCCGCTCAACAATCTCTTCATCCTTGAGATGTGTTTTTCCAAACGGTAATAAAATAGTGAATTCGGTACCCAACCCGGCCGTGCTGGTTACCTCAATCCGGCCGTGGTGCAATTCAACCAGCTCTTTGGCCAGGGCCAGGCCGATACCAGAAGACCCAGCCCCCTCCAGCCCCCCCGAAGGGAGAGGGGGCTGAGTTTCTCCCCTCCTTCGGGGGGGCTGGGGGGGGCTATAAAACCGGTCAAACACATGCGCTAACTGCTCCTCCGGTATGCCAACCCCGCTATCGGAAATACTGATCTGCAAAAGGCCCTCGGAGTGCGCCGGCCCTTCCCGGCTCACCTTCATACTTACCACTCCCCCTTCCGGCGTAAACTTGAAGGCATTGGACAAGATATTCTTGAGCACCGGCTCCAGTTTGTCGGGGTCAAAATAGAGCATGGCCGTTTCCATTTCCGTCTCAAAGCGCTGGCTGATGTTGGCGTGTTTAGCCAGGGATTCAAAAGTATAAAAATTGCGCTTGAGGAAAGGAATGATGTCGCCATAAATAGCTTCGAGCGTCATTTTGCCGGCCTCCACTTTGGAGAGGTCCAGCAGTTGGTTGATCAGGCGGAGCAGATGTTGGGCGTTGCGCCGCATCAGGGTAAAATCCTTGATGTCTTCTCTTTTCGCGGACCTGGAAATCAAATCCCCCAATGGCCCGAGGATCAGAGTAAGGGGCGTGCGAAACTCGTGGGAGACGTTGGCAAAGAAGCGCGACTTGAGCTGGTCCAGTTCTTTTAGCTTGTCGTATTCGAGGAGTTTCATTTCCCGGAGGTGTTTCTTCCTCAACCTTTTTACTTCATACTGCCGTATGCTATACAAAATCCCTAAGAAAAGGAGGGTGTATAGCGAAAAGGCCCACCAGGTACGGTAATATGGCGGCAGGATCTCAAATTCGAACACCGCTGCCTGGCTGATATGCCGGTAAATATTTTTTGCCCGAACCTGAAAGCGATACTTCCCGGCGGGAAGATTGGTGTAATCTTTCAGGGACTCGGCGCTCCACTTCGACCAGCCTTCATCATACCCTTCCAGAAAATACTGGTATTCATTTTTTGATTCATTATCATAGGTGGGAGCCGCATACATCAGGCGCAGGGAGTTGTCGGCATAGGCCAATTCCGGAATGGTTTCCAGGCTTTGGCCTGTACCCGCCCCGCCATAGATCACCGAATCTCCATTGACGATCACCTGCCGGATAAAGACATTGAAATCCAACTCGTAATTTTTAGGGACGGAAGCATCATACCGGATCAGGCGTTCAATGCCGCCAAACCAGGTTACGTTTTCATTCAAAGGATCCGGGTAAGCAATGCTGAGGTCGTTATCATCAATCCGCAACAAGGGGCGTTCCTCCCAGCTATAAGATCCATCCTCCTGGCGGAGGGCAATACCGGAACCCGGCCCCTCGGGCGCCAGTAGCCAAAGGTTTTTCCGGCGATCAGCAGTCACCCAAAATACGGGGCTCTGCTCATTGGGGAAGCCCTTTATCAGGGTGGAGTCTTCCAGAAACTGCCCGCGCTTTTCATCCAACCGATAAATACCCCGGGGCGTGGCAAAGCGCAGGCCATTTGGTATAGTGAAAGCCACATTTCTATCGCCCTCAGGTAATCCTTGCAGCGTATCAAAGCGCGTGATCTCCGGCTTCAAAGAAAAGCCATCCGGGAAACCCAGTCGCAGGAGCCCCTGGTAGCGGGTCGTCAGCCACAGCTTCCCGTCCGGAGTTTCCAGAATGTCCCGGATTTCCTCAGTAATGTTTTCAATCAGCCCTTCATGCCGCCACTGGCCTTCCGCATCATAATAAAGAGATCCCATACCGCCTTGTAAGCCCATAAAAATGCGGTTGGTGTCCTGCTCAGAACGATATAAATAAAAAACATACCCTCCGGCCACAAAATGGGCTCGATCCCCTTTGATCTCATAAACCCCCTGAAAAGTGCCACCCAGTAAAGATTGCCCTACCGAAAGCAGCTTCCAGCACTGTGGTGGAACGCCGGATACCGGTTTGAAAACCCCGGGAGGCCTTGCTGCTTCATCCAGGTAAAAGATCCCCGTACTAGTGGCTATATAAAGCACGCCCTGATGCCGGATAATATCCAGGACGTTGCTCTCCACGCCTTCCAGGCCGGTATAGCGTGTCAAAGGGGCGCTGATCTCCACTCGGCTGATGCCGGCATCCATCCCAATCCACAAGCTCCCCTGTTTATCCGGACGAAGACACCAGGCTGTGTTGTTTTGCAAACCCGTTGCCTTATTCAGGTGATGCTTCAGGTTCCCCTTGTCATCCATGACAAAAACCCCGTCCTGCATGGTTGAGAATGCATAATCGCCGTTTGACAATTGAGTGCTTTTATAAAGCCGGGCTTTGTTAAGGCTTTCATCGAAAGTGGTGGGAAACTGCGCCACCGAAAGGCCATCGTACAGAAATAAGCCCTCCGTCTGGGTGCAGACCAAAATTTGGTTCTTATTACGGCCGGGAGCAGGTAAAATTTCAGAGATCCGCTTTTTGTCGAACTGTTCGCCACCAGGTACCAGGATCAGCGAATCGGAAACCATTTTCATTAACCCATTTTTCCACTGCCGAACGTAAATTTGATCGTTTACCCAAGCCGTTAATAGAAAATAAGTCGGGCTTACCCAAACGCGCATTTGCCCCTCGGCCCAACGAAAAAGGTACTTTTGAGTGGCGAAATAAACGCCGTGGCCGGTCACTATAGTTTGCCAGACGTCGGGGAAATCGTGGTATTTTTCATCCAGAAAAGGCAGCAGGGAGACGTATTGGAGCTGGCCAATGGTATCCGGCGCCAGATAACCGATCTCCCCATAGGCGCCGACGTAGACCCGGTTGTTTTCATCAACCGCCAGCGAGCGGATGACCGTCTTATTGACGGTTTCGATCACCCGCCAGGATACCCCATCGTATTCCAAAATGCCCTTGCTGTTGCCGAAATACATCAGGCCGCGCTGATCCTGGACGATAGCCCAGTTTTGGCCGTCGGCCTGGTATTCGCCGGGAGGGTAATTGCGGATGAAGGGCGTGCCGGTAGTCGCCTTATGCTCAATGATAGCATTGTTGTTTTGAGCGAACAGAAGCCCGTAAGAACAGAATGCGAGGAGGAAAGAAAGGAGGGGTATTCGAAGGTATTTCCTTCCAAAGGCAAGCCGGGGGGCGGCCCGGCCCACAGAACGATCATTGTAAAGATTCCAACTAGGACTGGGAATATAATTCAACATCGGGGTTGTAAATGGGATAAAAAAATTCTAAAAGCTAAGTCCAAAGAGCCTCTGACGTTTTTTTGTAAAGGTACTCCTGAACCATGATAGAAGCAAGCCTGCTTTTCAATTCCTGGAGGCGAAACCGGCACTTATTTTATCAAGCTTACCTGCTTTATCAGCGCCCTTTTCCCGCTCGTAAACCGAATCAGGTAAATGCCAGCCGCTGTTGTAAACTGCATTGGCTGCCGAAGAGGAAGCACAATCTATCTGGTGGGTGTCGAAGGCCGTGATCTGGCTGATGGCTCCGGCCAGGCAGGCTCCTAGGGGACTGTTCCAATCTTTTAAACCGCAAAAGGAGCAACGTCCGTAGAAGCAGCTAAAGCCTTAACTGTCAATCGAATACTCCCGAATCGAGTTTGGGGCAGGTGCTGCGGCTTAGCGTGCTCTGCGGTTAAAACTTTTAAAAGGGGCACACTTGGATGAACAGTCTCAATAAGTCTGAACCCAATAGGAAATTGGATCCCGACAGTACCCCTCGGGTGCCAATTTATTTCATCAGTCGCTACGCTCGTGTCCCATTGGCGCGCGAGTTTTCCAAGTGTAACCGGGCGCCACTAAGTAGTATTAAGAGTGTGTACAAACCCTATTCTTTTCCATCTCCTTTCTTCACCCTCTTCACCGCATCCTCCACATCCTTGGTCGCCTTTTCCAACTCCTCCAGCTGCTTTTGCCGCTCATCGCTGGCTTTCTGATCCTCTTTTTCTTTGGAGGCTTCCGTTTTCTCTACCGGCGCCTTTTCCTTTTTCGGAGCAGCCGGTGCGCC
>JAGQXQ010000096.1:9907-10054 GCA_020436535.1 Phaeodactylibacter sp. | reverse complement strand
CCGCCTGCTTCTGTTGGAGGAGCATGCCGGCATTTACGAGATGGGCATAACGGCAGCTTTCCTTTTATATGAGCGCAGTGGTAGCCTGGCTTACGCCGAACGAGCATTTGAGCTCTCGGAACGCGCCAAAGCCCTGCTGCAACGCCT
>JAGQXQ010000096.1:2750-9869 GCA_020436535.1 Phaeodactylibacter sp. | reverse complement strand
GAATTGCAGGAAGAGGAGGCGCGCCGGCGCTATGCGATGAAAGCAGCGGAAGTAGCCTTCACCATTTACCCGGACAGCCTGGCCCTACAACAAGAACTGGCACATCGGCGACAAGCCTACCGGGAACTAATGGGGCAAATGCGCGCTTCAGCTCCGGATTATTACCGCCAGCGCTTTGCCGAGAGCCTGTCCCAACCTCAGCAATTGCAGGGGCAACTCGGAGAAAAACAGGTGTTACTGAGCTACTTTCTGGGGGCGGATCACTATTTTATCTTCGCTTTAACAGCAGACAATTTTCGCATATTCAGACTTGGCAACGAAATGATGCTCACCGAGGCGCCGGGGAATGAATGGCGTTCCCTCACCGGTCAAGCCTTCAGGAAGGGTTCCAGTATTGGGGTGTATTCGAAGTTGGATGTAAAACTGAAGTTACCTTCCTTGCCCAGCGCTATCGAGGGATATCTCCATGCCATCAGAAAAGTCGATAGCAAGCAGTTTACTTTTTACAGCCACAACCTTTACAGCCAGCTCCTCTTTCCGGTAGCGCCCCTGTTGAGTAAAAAGGACGAACTGATCATCATCCCACACGGGCGGCTCAACTATATCCCCTTTGAGGCCTTGCTCTCTTCTAAGGCCGATAAGCCGGAAAAAGCAAAGTATAAAAAGTACGATTACCTCATCGAAGATTTCAAGGTGCAGTACTATCATTCCGCCAGCCTTTATGCACAGACTGCCGCTGCCGGCAGCTATGGCGAGGGCCTGCTCGGTTTCGCCCCGGTCTTCGATGAACGTGCGGACAATGGCGCCGTGTGGAGCAGCAGCGAGTTCGCCTTTGATACTACCTATCAAAAGAGTGTGAGCCTGCGCGCCGCTGTGCCAGACGGGCAACGGTTTGTACCACTGCAATTTTCCGAAACCGAAATGAGCGGCATCCTTGAGCAATTTGGTAAGAAAGGCCGCCCCGCAGTGGCGCTGCTGCGAGCCAAAGCCACCGAGCAGGCTTTTAAGGAACAGGCCGGGCAGTACCGCTACCTTCACCTGGCTACCCACAGTTTTATCGATGAAGCCAACCCGGCCCTGTCCGGTATCGCCTTTGCCCAGCCGGAAGGGCGGAGCGGCGAAGATGGCATCCTCTACAGTCGGGAGATATCCGCCCTCGGGCTCCACGCCGAACTGGTGGTGCTCAGTAGTTGTGAGAGTGGCATTGGCCCTTTGTCGGAAGGGGAAGGGTTACTTTCTCTGAGTCGCTCCTTCCTGGACGCCGGCGTGCCCAACGTCATCGCTTCCCTCTGGAAGGTCTACGACCGCTACACTGCTGAAATGATGGAGTCTTTCTACAAGGAGCTGTTGAAAGGAGAAAGCCCGGCGGCAGCCCTGCGACAGGCCAAGCTGAGGATGATCCGCAAAAAGGGAACGGCTGCGCCCAGAGTATGGAGTGGAATGGTGCTGTTTGGCAAGTAAGTGCTGGTACAATCGTTAGCTTAACCTATTCTGCTTCGAAAGCGAAGCGCTATGCACATTTTCCCCGGGGTTCTGGTTATATGGTGAAATTGTTTCATTGTTGGCCACCTGTGTACTCGTTTGTTTTCCATCACAGCCATCCCAGCCTATCCAGCGCCAGATAACCGGCATCCACATTGACGAAGCTGGTGTCTTCGGCCTTGAGGAGCAGTTTTCTGAAATCAGGCAGGGGCAGGGTGAAAACCTGGATAAACTCGGTGGCGTCGAGTTTTTGCTGGCCTACCTTGTGGCAATCGCTGGCCAGCAAGATGACTTGCCGCTCGGTAGTGTAGGCGCTGCGCACCTCCTTGAGCAAAGTGATATGGCCGGCTTCGAAGCCCGTTTCTTCCTTCAATTCCCGGCGGGCGGCCATCTCGGGGCTCTCCCGGGGGTCGACCAACCCTTCCGGGAAGCTGGTCAGGATCATCTCCGGGCCAGGGCGGAACTGGCGCACCATAATGGCTTCCCGCTCTTTGGAGAAGGCGGCGATCGTCACAAAGGTATTGATGCCGATTATGTCGAAGTCTGCGTGACGCCCGTCGGGCATTTCAAACCGGCGCTGTATCATGTGCCGCCAACCCCGATAGGCATAATTCTCACTTATCTTTTTCCAATCAATCATTTCATTTTTGTGTTTACTTCGGTTCTAACACTTTTTCACAAAAGCAGCAGAACATTATGATTCCCCTAACCTCTGCTTAACGCGTATTAACGTACTTCCGTCGTTTTATCATCGTCAAAAAAACAAACACAAGTTACAAACTATACGTGAGGCGCCGGGCTTTGTTCCTGCCTGGTGTATATAAGAGTTAAAGAGAAGAAAAGTTGAAACTCAGATGAATTCAATCATTAAAGAAGAAAGAGACATGAAAGCATCAATGAAATGGATGGCCCTGCTGGCCTTTGCAGTTTTCACCTTAACGGCTCAGGCCCAGGTGTCCATTGGTTTGCGCGGAGGCTATCAAGTGGCCAATATCAATACCACTGATGGGCTAAACGCCCTGACACCTGATTTTAAAGCCATTGATGGCTTCAGTATTGGAGCAGTGGCGGAGGTGCCGTTGGGTTATGGCTTCCACTTTCAGCCCGAGTTGGCCTATACCCGCAAGGGATTCAGCGTACAGGAAAGTACGGCACTGGAACTCTTTAACCTACCCATTCCGGTGGGTGTAGAGGCCATTTCCCGCTTCGATTACCTGGAGGCCCCGCTGCTGATGAAGTACAAGTTTGGCGACGGCCGGGTGAATGCTTATGTAGCCGCCGGCCCCACCTTTGGCTATGCCCTCGACGGGCAGCTCATTACCCGCGCCAATGCGCTGCTGGATATCAAGTTGCTCGATACCGATATTGACCTGGACGCCATCAATTATGAACGCTTTGAGGTGGGGGCCGCCCTGGGCGGCGGAGTATCCTTCTATACGCCGTTCGGGCAACTCTTTATTGATGCCCGCTACAACCATGGCTTCACCCAGGTGTACGATATTCCGGTAGTGGATGAAAAAGTAAAGAATAAAAGTTTTGGGATAAATGTGGGATTCATGGTGCCCATCGGCGGTTAAGACGTCCATCCGATGGCCCTTGGGCACTATTGTTTGAAGGGGCGCTTCCGGGATGGGAGGCGCCCCTTTTATATTTTGGGCCAACTATCGGTATGAAAAACCTGCCTGTTTATTCCATTCATGAATATCCTGAACTGATTCTTTTTAACCCTGTATAACAATATTCCTTCCCAACTCCTTGAGGAGAGGCTACATATGCCCCAGCAACCAGTCAATATCCTCCATGAACCTATCCACCTTTTCCGGTACCGTTCCGTTGCAATACGAGCGGATATGCCGGTCTTTATCAATGAGCAGTATCCAGCCGCTGTGGTCGAAGCCGCCGGGTGCGGTGGGGTCTTCCGTAGCGATGCTCATATAGTCATCGGCAATTTCGTAGATGTCGTCCTTGTTGCCGGTGATGAAACGCCAGCGTTCCGGGCTGACCCCCAGATTTTCGGAGTAGGTTTTCAGCCGCCCTACGGTATCCCGTTTGGGATCGATGGAGTGGGAGAGGAACATCAGCCGGGGCTCGTCCTTATATTTGTCGTAAATGCGCAGCATCTGCTTTTTCACTTTGGGGCAGATGGTCGGGCAGGAGGTGAAGAAAAAATCCGCTACGTAGATCTTGCCTTCGAAGGTGGCGTTGGTGACCACCTGGCTATCCTGGTCGATAAAGACAAAGTCGGGGATCTGGTGGTAGATGGTGTCTTCGCCCTGTATGTCGTGGTTGCCGATAATGGGCAGGGCCTGCTGTTGCGGCTCAGGGGTGTTGCAGGCAAAGGCTATAAGAGTTATGGTAACAAAAATCCAGTATCTCATGGCTAATCTTCTTTTTGTGGTTCCTGAATGCTGGCGAGTACGGCTTTTCCGTTTTCCAGGCTACTCGTCATATCTTCGCCGATCTTACTGATGCTTTTTTCTTCATTTTCCAGCAGGGCAAGGATCTGTTGATGCTGCAGGGTGTCGCGCAATTTGCCCAGTTTGGGGCTGTTGGCCATCCACTGCATCATAGCTTCATCGGCAGTTTCCAGCCGGGTGATGGCAAGGTTGACCGCTTCCAGTTGTCGTTTATCATCCAGAGAGTCAAGGTAGGGCTTCAGGCTACGGGCAAGACGGTTCATTTCAATGATCTTTTCCATGGCCACATCGTGCTCATCCATCATTTTTTTGAAAGCCTCCTGCTGGGTAGTTTGTTGTTCTGTAGTGAACTTTTCTTCTTTACCCTGCGATTGGCTTTCGCCGCCACAGGCAGCGATGAAGAGCGCCAGGGTGAGTGATAAGAAATAAATACGCATACTCATAAGTCTTTTGTTTTTCCGAACATGAAGATTGACGGCAATTTATATAGAAACAGCTAAGTTCCCTTCTCGTTGAGTCTGGATGGCCAGAAGCGTGTCGTTTTGGCCAATTTATCTTCCAGTTACAACTTCACCGGAATGCTCCGTGTTTGAAAACTAACAATTATCTTCGCCAATCCTAACCAAAACTGGATATGAAAAAAACCTATATCATCGACGCTGTCAGAACCCCAATTGGAAAATTCACAGGCGCCCTGTCTCCGGTCCGTACCGACGATCTTGCTGCACATGTGCTCAAGGCGCTGATTGCCCGCCACGCACAGATCCCGCCCGATGCTTATGAAGATGTCATCATGGGCTGCGCCAACCAGGCTGGCGAAGACAACCGCAACGTCGCACGCATGGCCCTGCTGCTGGCGGGCCTTCCGTTTACGGTGCCGGGCGAGACGGTCAACCGCCTCTGTGCTTCCGGTATGTCGGCCGCTATTCACGCGCATCGGGCCATTCAAACCGGAGACGGCGACTTGTTTATCGCCGGCGGCGTAGAACACATGACCCGCGGCCCCTGGGTCATCTCAAAAGTTTCCAAAGCCTTCGGCCGTGATGCGGAGATGTACGACTCGAGCTTTGGCTGGCGCTTTGTCAATAATAAAATGGTGGCTATGTTTGGCACTGATAGTATGGGCCAAACCGCAGAAAATCTGGCGGAGCAGTTTAATATCAGCCGGAAGGATCAGGACCAATTTGCCTGCTGGTCACAGACGAAAGCTGCGGAAGCCCAACGTTCCGGGCGCCTGGCGGAGGAGATCGTACCGGTGGAAATTCCCCGCCGCAAAGCCGATGCCTTGGTTTTCGATGCGGATGAGTTTATCCGCCCGGATACGAGCCTGGATATCCTGGCGAAGCTACGCCCGGCCTTTAAGCCGGCCGACAAAGGAGGGACGGTAACTGCCGGCAATGCCTCCGGCTTGAACGATGGAGCAGCAGCCATGCTTATTGCTTCTGAAGCAGCAGTAGAAAAGTATCAATTGAGACCTCTCGCCCGGATCATCACGTCCGCCGTCGTTGGAGTAGAACCTCGCATTATGGGTATCGGCCCGGTTTATGCTTCCAATAAAGCGCTGGAAAAGGCTGGTTTGAGGATGGAGGATATGGATATTATTGAGGTCAATGAGGCCTTTGCCGCTCAGGTCCTGGCCTGCACCCGCCAATGGGGGCTGACGGATGACGACTCTCGCATCAACCCAAATGGCGGCGCCATTGCCCTCGGCCACCCGCTGGGCATGACCGGCACGCGCATCCTGCACACTGCTGCCCTGGAATTGCATAAACAGGACAAACGTTATGCCCTGGTAACGATGTGTATCGGTGTAGGGCAGGGGTACGCCACGATCATTGAACGAGTGTAAACAAAGGAGCTTTTCCCGGCCTTTGTGCCGGGAAAAGCTTGGGTTATCGGCCCTGAACCGGTATCAGGAAATAACCAATAACCAGTTTGCCGCTGGCCAACCCTACTCCCTGTCTACGATCTGCGAAAGCAGCAAGCCGTCTTCCATTACCCGGACGACCTGGCTGGTTTTACCGTCTTTCCGGCTAACCTGAATGACGTAACTGCCTTCCGGAAGTTGCTCCAGGTCCAGCTGCATACTGAAACCATTGTGGTGGTTAATCCGCTTTTCGTAATAGACATTACCCTGGCGGTCCTGCACCTGCACAGTCGTCTTTTCCTGGTTCAGGTTATACAGGAGAATAGCTACGGATTTGTTTTCGACCGTCTTGGTCTTGAATGTGATTTCGCCGGTAGGGGTGAGGGTGGCGGGGGCCGCCCACATGGGCAGGCTGATGGCAGCCATCAGAAGGGCTGCTCCTAATTTTTTCAGAATTGACATAACAGTCGGGTTTATGAGTAATTAAAAAATTTCTCCTTGCGGAGTTTTTAAGGGTGATAACTATAAAAGAGACCCCAAGAAGCTTCAAGCCTTGCTCTTATCCGAATCGGATAGATGAAGGCCCGGAATTTTTCGATAAAATCTGAAGAGAAGTGTATCAGGCTTTGAGTCATTACAAAAATAATTATTATAAAAATAATAGTTATTTTTGTAATCGTTTTCCATCCATCTGTTCAGCCGGGCCTCTGCCCGCGTCCGTCGCCATAGGCTTTGGCCGCCGGAGACCAAGGTGGCCTCGGCCCACGGCGGCTGGCACTTACACCAAAAAAAGAGGGCTCCCGTTCATTCGGAAGCCCTCGCCGCTTAATATACTAATTTGCTTACATGCGTTTTGTCAATTCATACAATGGGAAACAAGCACCTTGCCTTCCGTTATGCGAATAACCTGGGATTTTGTCTCGTCCTTTTGTCGGGCGCTCAGGATATAACGGCCATCTGGAAGCTGCTCCAGGTCGAGCAGGGCGCGATGGCCGTTGTGTTTCCGGATGAACTCCTTGTAATACACCTTGCCAAAGGTGCCCATCAGCATTATCTGTGTGGGCTGTTCATCCAGGTTGGCCAGATGAACCATTACTTTTTTGGCCTCGACGGCCTGGGTACAAAAGTACATTACATCGGATGGGGGAGTGTTGGCGCGCAGGGATTGGGCAATAGTCAATAAAGCCAACGCTGCCAGTGCCATTCTGAAGGTTTTCATAATAAGCCGGGTTTTAACAATGAAAGAATTAATGATTTCGGATTAATCTTTCATGATGTTGCACTGGACTATACAACGACGCGAAAACCACTTCTAATCTGCCCGTAACATTCCCTTAACAGCTCTGCCTGCCT
>JAGQXQ010000096.1:0-2641 GCA_020436535.1 Phaeodactylibacter sp. | reverse complement strand
CTTAGTTTTATCCTGACACACTTCGGGTTTTATCATTTCAAGGCAGCCCCGGCCAGTAAAAGATGTCTCATGGATAAGCCCCGGGAGAAATTCACATTAATAAAAACACACTTATGAAAACCCTCGCGCTACTCATTGCACTCATTATCTCAGGCCCTCTGTTTGCTCAAAATTACCAGGAACGCGTTCTGGTTGTCGAACAAAACTACCCTTATCTCACTTATGGAGACCTTACCTTTACCAAGGATTTCCAGGGCCTGGGCCTGTTTATGGAAAGCCTGATGTTGGAAGACAGCTCAATGTATTGGAAAATGCAGCCCCGGTACATGGATATAAAACAGAGGCGGGCTACCTCTATAGGAATTATTACCGGCGGTTCACTGGTAGGCATGGCGCTTTTCATTCGCGGAACTGCGCAGCTCATCGGTGATGCGGGTGAGTTGGGCGCCAAACCCAACTATACCAGTTTCATTGCCAGCCTGGTGGTAATAGGCGGCAGCACTATCCTTTTTCGGAGTATATACCGTCCTGAAAGGGATCTGCTCGGCTTTGTTAATAACTTCAACAGCCAATCGGAGGGCCTCAAACTCCGGCTGATGGGCGGCTTGCAGCCGGGCGCCGAAGGCCTGTATGGAGGGTTGGGGCTGCAATGGTTATTCTGACCCACTTTCCCTAAAACCGATGCCCGATCGTCAGGAAGAACTTAAGATTACTCGGTAGGATTCCATCCGTATCGATAGGGTACATGAGGGTAAACTTGGCCGGGCCGAGGAAGGAACTGTAACCCAGGGTAAAGCCCAGGCCTGCCAGGAACTGTTCTGGTTCGGGCAGGTTGCCGGAAAAGCGCTGCGGCTGGGCGAAGAAGCCGGCATTGGCGTCTATAGAAAATAGCATGTTGTCCCGGAAAAAGTGCTGGTAACCAATGCTGCCGCCGATAGCCACCTGAGCGACCAACTGGTTGGCGCTCAGCCCGTAAAAGGGGATGGAACGGCGGGTGAGCGCTTCCGGGGCGCCTATCAGGTAAAAGTCGCTAAAGGTATTGCTGGGGTTGAAAACAAACCCGGCAAACGGCCGGAGAATGAGGGACGCTCGCCGGTGCAGCGGCAGGTAACTTTTGGATTGGAAGGTCAGCTTGGTATAGGGGTTGAAGGCGAAAAGGGAATCTTCCGGTAAAGGCGAATTGGGGCTGAGCTGACGAACATTGTAGTGTGCGTTGTTCAGCCCTTTGAACTCCAGGGACAGGCGCGTGCCCTTCTTCGGCAGGATGTTCCGGTCCAGGGTATTGAGCTCCAGGAAGGCATAGGCGTTGTAGTTGGTATAGTCCAGGCGCTTGAAGAGCGGGTCGCTGCTCACGGTGTGGCGGAAAAAGAGTTGCTCCCGCTGCGCGCCCAGGCCAAATATAGCATTCCTGCCCAGGCGGCGCTGCAAGTGCAGGTCGAGGAGTAGTTCGAAGAGTCGGAATTCTTCATTTTGAATGCCATCCTGAAAGACTGGTATCTTATCCCTGGTTAGGTTAATGGTAGCAACGGCTGAGGAGCGCTGGGCTTCGTCAGCGTATTTCAGGTAGTTTAGATTGAAGCGGTAGTTCTCAGCAATGGTGCCGGTGAACATCAGGCGGGAGGCGGGCAGGACAACATTGCGAGTGCTGGCATTGAAGAGGAAGCCCGCCCCGAGATAATTATCGAAATTGATGGCCCCTCGCAACAGGGTAGGGGCCTTTTCCACCACTTCCAGGGTGAGTATGGCCAGGCGGCCTTCCTGCCGGAGACGATAGCTTACTTTCTGAAAATAGTTGGTGCCAAACAACCGATTGATGGCCTGCTCCAGTTCTTCGATACTGACGGCCCCTTCTTCCTCGATCCCAAAGCGGCCGATGATCTCTGCTTTACTAAATCGTTCATTACCCTCCACCTCTATGTAATCGAAACACAATTCATCCACGGGCGGCAGGTGTTTCGGTTGTGGCGGCGGCCCCAGGGTGTTGAGGGAGTCCGCGAGAGCCTTCAACCGGCCAAATTGGGCGCGGGCGGCCAGTTCGCCCCGGTAGATGATGCTGTCTGCCCGCTTGAAATCCTGTGCTCCGTAGGTACGCAGGCCTGGCTCGATGTAGATGTCCACCATCGGGAGTTGCTCCTCGGCATCTTTGATGCTCATCAGGAAGGTGGCCTGGAGCAGTATGTCGGAAAAACTCTTCAGGTCCTCCAGTTCTGCCCGAAGCCGGCCGGTATATACTCCGATGATAATATCTGCTCCCCATTCTTTGGCTTCCGCCACTGGGAAATTGCGCACCAGCCCTCCGTCGACGATTAGCATTTGTTGCAGGTGGACGGGGGTGAAGACAGTGGGGATAGCCATACTGGCGCGCATGGCGCCGGGAAGATACCCCTGGTCAAAAACGAAGGGGTCTCCTGTGAGCAGGTTGGCGCCCACGCAACGAAAAGGAATGGGCAACTCCCGGAAATCCGTGATCTTATAGGCTGGCAGGGCCAGGCGCGACAATAGTGCCGAGATCTGCTGCCCGTGGATGAGGCCGCCGGGCGCCTGCACTTTTCCATCCTCAAAAGGCAGTTCGATGAGCTGGTTCTCAAAATAATCCTTTTCCTCAAAAATGACTTCCTTCAACGGGATGCGGTCGCTCAGC
>JAGQXQ010000510.1 GCA_020436535.1 Phaeodactylibacter sp. | reverse complement strand
TTTGACAAAACGGGAACGCTAACTACCGGGCAGTTCAAAATTAAAAATATCACCTACCACCAGGGAGATGAAGATCGGGCTAATGCCCTCATTTACAAGCTGGAACAGCATTCCTCCCATCCCATTGCTAAATCGCTGGCCCGTGAAATGGAACAACGGCTGAATGGTTTACAATTAGAACTGAGCTATGTGGAAGAGCAAAGAGGTGTTGGGGTAGCTGCCCGGGATAACGCTGGCAATGAATATCGGATCGGCTCCGGCCGTATTTTGGCCCATCCACCTGCGGATGGAGGGCAAAGCCTGTATCTTACTGAAAATGACGAACTGCTGGCTACCATCGAGATCGTTGATGAATTGAAACCGGAAGCGAAAAATGTGGTCGCCTACCTCAAAGCTCAGGGTATCCGCCCGGTCATTCTTTCCGGCGACCGGCAAGCTAAAACGGAAGGAGTGGCGGCAGAGTTGGGAATCGATCGGGTATACGCCGAGCAGCTGCCGGAACAGAAACTGAAAGTAGTGGAAGAATTGGCCGGAGAAGCCCCCACGGCGATGGTCGGCGATGGCATCAATGATGCACCGGCGCTGGCGAAGGCTACAGTCGGGGTATCTCTGAGCAACGCGTCTCAGGTAGCTATCCAATCGGCGCAGATCGTTCTGCTCAATGGTAAGATCGAGTACCTGGAAAAAGCCTGGGGCATCAGTCGCCATACTGTAATTACCATTCGACAAAACCTCTTTTGGGCCTTTGCCTATAATATAGTGGCCATTCCAATAGCTGCTATGGGGTTCCTCAATCCCATGTGGGGAGCGCTCTTCATGGCTTTTTCCGATGTGGTGGTGATCGGCAATTCTATTCGGCTGAAGTATAAAAAGATCAATTAAAGATAGCGTGTTGGCCCGCCTTCGCTAAGGCTGGAAATAGACTAAATTGATGGAGGGAATGGAAAGCCGCCCCGGGTTCCTTACATGGCTCTTTTCCAGGTGTATTTCAAAATTGATGCATGAGGTTAAACCCCTTTCTCAAAATAAATGTTATACCCCCTGATCTTTGATTCCCCACAATAATTCGCCCGAAACAACAATTCATGAAAAATATCATCCCGACACTGGCAGTAGCTACTCTTTTGGCAACTTCCTGCGAAAAAGCCTTTATCCCGGAAGGCGCCGATGCGCCTCCGCAGATCGTCGTGGAGGGCTATATCGAAGGCGGCGAGCGGCCGGCCCCTCCCTTTGTGATCCTCACACGAAACGTGCCCTTTTTCAGCGAGTTTGGCCCGGAAGACCTGGAGAATACCTTTGTCCACGATGCCATTGTCAAAGTCTCGGATGGAGAAAAAACAGCGGAACTATCCGAATTGTGTCTCGATGAGCTGAGTGAAGAGGAAAAACGCCTGGCCAGTGCGCTTTTTGGCTTTAACCCGGACAGTCTGGGTTTCAATTTTTGTGTGTATATCGACCTCAGTTTCTCCATGCGGGGCGAGGAAGGTAAATCCTATACTCTGGAAGTAGAGGCGGAAGGGCAGCGCCTGCAGTCGGTGACGAGTATCCCGCGGCACGCCGCCCTGGATTCGCTGCAATTTCGCAATCCGCCCGGAGAGGCCAATGACACTCTTGCCCAGTTGCTTTGTTTCCTGGCTGACCCAGCCGGCGAAGCCAATTTTTACCGTTACCAGGTGGCCATCAATGACAGTGGCTTTATCAGCCCTTTCGCTTCGGTTTTCGATGACCGCCTGACCAATGGCCAGTACGTTGAGTTTCCACTTTTCAAACCAGAACCGCGCGGCACACAGGATTTCGACCTCGAGACGTTGGGGCTATACAGGGTAGGCGACACAGTGACTGTCAAATGGATAACGCTGGATAAGGAGCACTACAATTTTTGGAACACCCTGGAGTTCAATGCCGCAAACCAGGGGCCGTTTTCCAGCTATACCCTCATAGACTCTAATATCGAAGGTGGGTTGGGAATATGGGGCGGGCTATCCGCTTCTTATTATGAACTAAAAGTATTAGTTGATTAAGTAGGTTGAATAAAGTGAGTTAATCGAGCAGCCCTGAGCAGCCCTGCCCAATCAATCAACCTTATCAACTAAAACCTTACCTTTGCCAAAACTCATTGTATTTTGGAGATCAGCCAACATCACAAGACCGCTTTAATTTTTGGTGCTTCGGGCCTGGTGGGTGGCGAATGCCTTCGGCAACTGCTGGAGCATCCTGCATACCGGAAAGTTATTAGCTTTGGCCGGCGCCGCCTGGAGGTGGAGCACTCCCGGTTGGAGCAACACATCATTGATTTTAGCCGCCTGGAAGAATACGCTGGGCTTCTGAAGGGCCACGATCTGTACTCCTGCCTTGGCACCACTATGGCCAGGGCGGGCAGCCGGAAAGCTTTCTTCAGAGTTGACTTCACTTATGCCTATGATTCGGCGCGCCTGGCGGTGGAGAACGGCGTCAGGCAGTTGTTGCTGGTCTCTTCGGTTGGAGCTAACCCGGATTCTCTGTTTTTTTATACCCGTTTAAAAGGCGAGCTGGAAGCGGCAGTGAAAAAATTGCCATTTTGGGCGGTTCATATTTTCCAGCCTTCCCTTCTGATCGGGGATCGTAGGGAGAGCCGCCTGGGCGAACAGCTGGCCGGCCGCCTGAGCCTTGGGCTGGACCGCCTGACCGGTGGAGAATTGTTGGGTAAATACCGCCCGGTGGAAGCAGGCCAGGTGGCTCGTGCCATGATCCATGCTGCCCAGCGCCTGGAAGGTGGCGCCCACGTTTACCCCTCACATCATATCCATGAACTGGCGGCGGCGGACAATCAGCAAGTCACTAACACATAACTAGAAATTTGGGTGGCCGATGTGAAACCGGCGCCCTATTTGTAAAAATGAAAGTATGAGTACGGAAGTCAAAAACACTTCGGATATAAAAGTTACGGTAGGCCTCAACGATAAAAATGTCCCGGTGAAAATCACCTGGGAGGCCGAAGATAACCCTAATGCAAACGGCGCGCAAGAGGTCAAAGCCATCCTGCTTTCTTTTTTTGATAAAGAAACCAAAGACACCCTTAAGATCGACCTGTGGACGCAGGATATGCAGGTGATTGAAATGGACCGCTTTATTTTTCAAACCCTGCGGGCTATTGCGGATACCTACTTTCGCGCTACTCAGAATAAAGAACTAGCCAGTGAGATGCAACGTTTCGTCACTTATTTTGGAGAAAAGACGGAAATAATACCTAAACAATGATTTACCGGATTTGATATTCTTGGTAAAAAGTTTTACTTTTGCCGCCGGTGAGCGCACACGACTTGCTCCCGCTGAATTCCCCCAGGCCGGAAACGGAGCAAGGGTAGGCAGGTTGAGCAGTGCGATGTGCTGCTCACCTTATTTCTGTCCCACAGAAAAATAATTTTAACCCCACCAGGAAAAATCCTATATAAAAATTCGGCATTGGTGCCTGTTTATTCGTAACTTTACAGAAATCATACATGAAGTTCTTCATAGATACTGCAAGCCTGGAGCAAATCAGAGAAGCCAATAGCCTGGGAATACTCGATGGAGTAACAACAAATCCCTCACTAATGGCTAAAGAGGGCATTGCCGGTGAAGAAAATATTCTGAATCATTATAAAACGATCGCCGAAATAGTTGACGGTGATGTGAGTGCCGAGGTGATCGCTACTGATTTCGAGGGCATGGTAAAAGAGGGGAAACGGCTGGCGGCTATCGCTCCCAATATCGTTGTTAAAGTCCCAATGATCCGGGAGGGCGTCAAAGCTCTGAGTTACTTCCGCGATCAGGGTATCCGGACGAATTGCACGCTCGTATTCTCTGCCGGGCAGGGAATTTTGGCGGCCAAAGCGGGCGCCACTTATGTTTCGCCTTTCATTGGGCGAATCGATGACATTAACTGGAACGGAATGCAGCTCATCGAAGAGCTATCAGAGATCTACTCCATTCAAGGCTATGAAACGGAGATCCTGGCAGCTTCGATACGCAGCAGTATGCACATTGTGGATGCTGCCCGCGCCGGCGCCGATGTGGTGACCTGCCCGCTGGAACCGATCCTTGGCCTTCTCAAACATCCGCTGACCGATATCGGTTTGGAAAAATTCCTGGCGGACTACAAGAAGGCCAATGAATAATTGACTCAATAGAGGCTATCAAATACATACCAATTTCGAAAAGGAACGAGCTGAGCTTGTTCCTTTTTTTATTTCCCAAAACCGGTTGCCCGCTTCTCAGAAGAAAGAAGCAGTCCGTTTTAGAAAAGGGCCGAACTGCTGATCAGGCTTAGAACATCTTGTATTAAGGTGTCAACCGCCTTGTAAGGGTCCTTGCTGAATTTCCCATTGGGCCGGTTGGCTATGATCACGTTGGTGGACAGGGCGCGATGCCCCAACAGTCGCGACAAGCCATAAATGGCGGAAGTCTCCATCTCAAAGTTGGTGATGGGGTAATCTCTGAACCTGAATTTGGCCAGCGACTGGAAAAACCGGACATCAAATCGGGCTTTCGCTCGCAATTCACGTCCCTGAGGAGCGTAAAAACCAGGACTGGTAAGGGTGATACCCTGTGTTTTGCCAGGGCCCAGGGCCTCCATAAGGGCTGGGCTTCCTTCACAAACATAAAATGGCAGCCTTCCGGTATATTCCAGAAAAGCTTTAAGTTCGTCTTCCAGCGATGCTTCCCCCAGGTTGGGCTTGTAATCGTAAAAGTTTAAGAGGTTATCCAGCCCCACGCCATAGGTAGAAGCGACAAAAGAATCAACGGGAACCTCCGGGTGAAGTGATCCGGAAGTGCCAATACGCACAATATTCAGGGAGGTGAGCTCGGCCTTGGGCTCCCTGCTTCCAAAGTCTATATTGGCGAGGGCATCCAGTTCATTAATGGTGATGTCTATGTTGTCCGGGCCGATACCGGTGGAGATCACCGTAATGCGCTTTTTGCCGACCCTTCCAGTATGGCTTACAAATTCCCGCTTCTCCTTTTTGACCTCAATCGCGTCAAAATATTTGGAAACCATCGGCACCCGCCCCGGGTCTCCTACCGTAATGATGTTGGAGGCAATGTCCTCCGGACGGAGGTTGAGGTGGTAGACACTGCCATCCGGATTGATGACGAGTTCTGATTCGGCGATCTTTGCCATAGGGTGAATTTTTACTTTTTTCTGGTAAAGGATGTAAATTAACCCGACACGGGATAAAAAATAATATTTTAAGCTATTTTATCCTGTATCGGGTTATCCAGATGCAGTTTATTTTAACTTGCTCCAATCAAAAAAATAAACCGCGTCGGGATAATACATTATTTTGCCAGCCAAAAAGTTAAGCGATGAGAAAGATCTATCATTTGTCCAGTTGTAATACCTGCCAGCGGATTATTGGTGAACTGGGAGGAGGAGAGGGCTTTGAACTTCAGGATATCAAAACCGAAAAGATAACACCTCAACAGGCCGACGAGATGAAGGCCTTGGCGGGGAGCTACGAGGCGCTGTTCAGCCGGCGGGCGATGAAGTACCGCTCGATGGGCCTGCAGGACCAGAACTTGTCCGAGCAGGACTACCGGCGGCTGATCCTGGAAGAGTATACTTTTTTGAAACGCCCGGTTATTCTTTTGGATGGTGAAATTTTTATCGGCAATGCCAAAAAAGTGGTGGCGGCGGCAAAAAGCAAATTGTAGATGCTTACCAAAGAAAAGATAATTTCCTGGTTTCAAGGGCTGCAGGATGAAATATG
>JAGQXQ010000095.1 GCA_020436535.1 Phaeodactylibacter sp. | reverse complement strand
CAACGGTACGAAAATCCAACTTATGTATTGTGCTGTCACAGCGGACCAGCAATGGCTTTTTGACGGCACCCGCACCAGCCCTACCTCCGATCAGATACATACCATCCGACCGGCCTACGCCACCGATAAGTGTTTTCACACCAAAGAGGGAAGTACAGATAATGGCGCCAATGTAGAGCTTTGGGACTGCCTGGGCACGGCGGCTCAAAAGTGGTATTTCAGTAGTACGTACATCAAATTCAACGGCGATCACGACAAGTGCCTGACCTTGCCGGTGGGAGAATATACCAACGGCACCAATATTTTCCTGGAGGATTGCAATGGCGGATACCGCCAACAATGGGTTTACGATGGTTTCAACAAGAGCATCCGCTCCGTCAGAAGTCCGGATAAGTGTATCCATATAAAGGAAGGCAGTTCGGCCAATGGTGCCAATGTAGAACTGTGGAATTGTATGGGGACTAGAGGGCAGCAGTTTGAGGTCAAATAATCAATTATTTTGGACTTTGGACGAATCAACGCTGAAGTCGGAAATGCGAAGTCGGAAGTCGGAATGGGGCCGGAATGAGCGCCAAACGCCCGTTTTTCCGACTTCCACCTTCCGATTTCCGCCTTAAAACCAGGCCTAAAAGGGTACTTTCCCGGACGTCCAAAGTCCAAAATTATTAAAACATTTAATTGAAAAAGTTTTTAAGTCATGCAAAAGTCAAAAATCAATCTTAAGTCCATCTCAACTACTTGTTGGTTGGCCGCTCTTATTTTAGGGCTGAACCTGTCTGCATCTGCTCAACCGACTGAGGCGTTGCGTGGAGCACTCCCCATTCCCGGCACTTCTCAAACCAGTGAGTACCTGACCCTCAATCAGCACGGCAATGTGCTGTATAACAATGGCACGGCACTGAGATGGGAAGAAAACGGAAACCTGGTCCTGTATTTTTACGGTCAGGAAGAACTGTGGAGTTCAAATACTGGAGGTAAAGGGAACATGCTGGTTTTTCAGAACAGTGACGGCAAACTGGTGATCAAGAATCAAACCGGTAATATTATTTGGTCTGCACCCGGTACATCGGGCAAAACCCTGAAAGTCCTGGAGGACCGCAACATGGTGCTGTTCAATGGCAATAACCAACAAATCTGGGAAACAAATACTACTTTACCCCAGCTAAATGGCAGCAGTCGCACTACCGTTGTGTTTAGTGGGGAAAAGGCCCAGGATTTTATGATCCCCAGTAACACCACCGCCAAATACCTCTATCTCCACGCCGAAGGAGCCGATGGCGGTAAAAGGGAAGTGAAAGAACTCTGGGGTACCACCCGATTTACCGTAAACGGGGGCGCCGGGGCCACGGTCAAAGGCAACTTTGAGATTGGGACTGGAACAAATATGATCCCTCCCGGTTCCATCCTGCGCTTTATTGTGGGCGCAAAAGGGCCTACCCGAACCGGACAAACTACTGCGGGTTGCGCAGGAGGTGCAGGAACCGCTGTTTTTGTTAAAAAGCCAAACATACGAGACTGGCATTTATTGATGGTCGCCGGTGGCGGCGGCGGTGCTTACTCCGATTGTTGTACGGACAAACACCCCGGCAAACAAGCGGAAATCAGTGAGAGTGGCTCTTCCGGAGGCGGCAGCAATGGTACTTCCGGCGGGAGTAATGGTGATGCCGGTGAAGCCTGTGTGTCTATAGGTGGCAATCCTGGCGGCGGAGCATTCGGAAGCACTCGTACGTCGCCAGATCCTGCCTGGCCCAATGGAAATAATGACCCTTCATCCCTGCCCACCGGCTCACAGCGTATGCAGAGCGGCGGCGCTATCCAGCATGAAGCCAGTCCCTGGGGCTTTGGCGGTGGCGGACAAGAAGCAACAAGCGGCGCCGGCGGCGGTGGTTATTCCGGCGGCGGCACTAATGGCGCATATCAAAGTGGCGGCGGCGGTGGCAGCTATTTCAATGACGCCATGGGAAGCCATAAAATAATGACCGCCAATGGCTCGACCAGCGATACCGGGCATGGGTATGCCAAATATGAATTGACCAATCAACCAGTTATTCTTAATGTCATTAGCCTGGAGCAACATCCGGATAAATGCATTCATACCCGAGACGGCTGGATGGGCGAGGGCGCCTGGCTGGAATTGTGGGATTGCATGGGCACGACCGCCCAACAATGGGTGTTAGAAGATGATCAGATCAAACCGCTCAACAAAACGGAGCGATGTGTCACCATTAAGAACGCGGATTATACGAACGGTACGCAACTTCTGTTATGGAATTGCTACGGCGACGAGCACCAACAATGGGTTTACGATGGGGTGAAGCGCCTGATCCGGTCCAAGAAGAACCTCAACAAATGCTTTGCCTTAAGTTCCAACTCAACCGGTAACGGTACCCTTATTCAACTGATGCAATGTAATACCGGTGAGACGCAGCAATGGGACCTGAACGGCGCTACCACTAGCCCAACCGACGACCGGGTGCAAACCATCCGACCCGCCTACGACACCAATAAATGTTTCCATACCAAAGGGGGAAGCACGGCCAATGGAGCCAATGTGGAACTGTGGGATTGTCTGGGCACTGAAGCCCAAGAGTGGTATTTCAGTAGTACGTACATCAAATTCAACAGCGATCACGACAAGTGCCTGACCTTGCCGGTGGGAGAATATACCAACGGCGCCAACATTTTCCTGGAGGATTGCAATGGCGGCTACCGCCAACAGTGGGTGTACGATGGCTTCAACAAGAGCATCCGTTCGGTCAGAACGCCGGATAAGTGTATCCATATAAAGGAAGGCAGTTCGGCCAATGGGGCCAATGTAGAACTGTGGAATTGTATGGGCACGGTGGCTCAACAGTTTGAGATCAATTAATTAATTCAAGTTGTCAGTAGAAAGTGATCAGTAGTCAGTCGTTTTCCAGCCACTGACCACTGATTACTGACCACTGCTTACTAAATTCCTTTTAATCATGAATAAGTCAAAAATCAAATTTAAGGTAATTCTAAATATCTGTTGTCTGTTTGGTCTATTTTTTGGCCTTAACCTGTCCGTAGCCGCCACACCTTCTGAGGCGGTGCGAGGAGCACTCCCTGTTCCGGGAACTTCCCAAACCAGTAATTACCTAACGCTCAGTCAGCATGGGACGGTATTGGAAAACGATAAAGTCAGCCTGCAGTGGAGTAATGACGGCAATCTGTCGATCCGATTTTACAATAAAGAGGTAGTCTGGGAATCCAAAACCGGCGGTCAGGGTAATATGCTGGCTTTTCAGGAAAGTGATGGTAAATTGATCATTAAGAATAGTGCCGGCCAGGTAATTTGGACAACTTCAGGGACTGGGGGGCATACTTTACAACTGCATCTCCACCGCAACCTGGTCCTTCTCAATAGTAATAACCAAATAATCTGGGAAACGAATACTTCAATCCCTGATCTAAAGGGTACCGACCGCATAGCTGTTTTACAGAATGGAGAAAAACCACTGGATTTTATGGTCCCTTACAATGCTACTGCCAAATACCTGTATCTCCATGCCGAAGGCGGAGATGGCGGGAAAAGGCAGGTGAAAGAAGCCTGGGGAAACACCCGGTTTACCGTAAACGGAGGTGCCGGGGCCACGGTTAAAGCAAATTTCGAGATCGGGACCGGTGACAATATGATCCCCCCTGGTGCTATACTACGGTTCATCATAGGTAAAAAAGGGGAAACCCGAACGGCCCAGACTACTGCTGGTAGTCCTGGCGGCGCCGGCACAGCCGTACTGGTTAAAAAACCTGTCGCTGGAGATTGGCACCTATTGATGGTGGCTGGTGGTGGTGGTGGTGCTTATTCGGATTGCTGCACGGTAAAACGGGAAGGGCATCAGGCCAACACAGGGAAGAATGGCGGCCAGGGCGGCGGTAGTGGCGGCACCGGCGGCACGGACGGCTCTTATGGCCGGGAAGGCAGTAAGCACGAATGGACCGGTACCGGTGGTGGCGGTGCTTACGAAGATAATGATTGGGATACCGGGCAGGCTGGCTGGAAAGGAGCCCGGACCGGGAGTTCTGGCTCGTATGTATACCACCGCTCGGTTTTACCGACTGGAGGCAGTGCAAATACGGATGGGGCCAGCGACAACTATGTGAAGGGTGCATGGGGTTTTGGCGGCGGCGGCAATGGTGATACGAGTGGCGGCGGCGGTGGCGGATATTCCGGCGGTGGTTCGGGAAAATCTTATTATCCCGGTGGAGGCGGCGGTAGTTATTTAAACGAGACGTTTGTCAGGAGTAAATTTATGCAGGCCAACGGTACGACCAATGATCCAGAAGATGGGTTCGTCGAATATGAATTATCCGATGCGCCTGTAAACTTTACTATCACGTTCGCTCTGGACAAAAATACGGACAAATGTATTCATGTCAAGGACGGTAGCGGTACCAATAGTGCCAATGTAGAATTGTGGGACTGTATGGGGACGGATGCGCAAAAATGGGTGATGGACGGTTTGATGGTCAAATTTCTCCCGAACATGAGCAAATGCCTCGAAATACAAGGAAGCACGCCTGACAATGGGGCCAATGTGGAATTGTGGACCTGCAACAGTAATACAAATGCCCAAAAGTGGGTCTACGATGGCGTCAAACGCCTGGTCCGCTCCGCCAGAAATCTTGACAAATGCCTGGATTTGGTCAATGGCCAAACCTTCAACGGTAATAATGTTCAGATGTGGGATTGCAAATCCATTGGGGCGCAACAATGGCTCGTCGACGGAGCTACACTGAGCCCTACCACTGATCCGGTGCAAACCATTCGTTCGGGTATGAATACCGATAAGTGCCTCCATATTAAAGACGGAGATGCGGCCTTCGGGGCCAATATAGAATTGTGGGACTGTATGAGCACCGTTCCTCAAGAATGGTATTTCAACGGTTCACAGATTAAAGCAAACGGCAATCATGGGAAATGTATGAGCGTGGAGGCCACCTACATATTTGAGAATGGCTCCAATCTGGTTTTGTATGATTGCAACGGCCAAAACGATCAGAAATGGGTCTACGACGGGGTGACTCAATCCATTAGATCGGGCAGGAATCTGAATAAATGCATACAGCTCGCACACAGCAGTACGGCCAACGCGGCCAATGCCGAATTGTGGGATTGTAATGGGAGTAAGGCCCAGCAGTTTTACATCAGGTGATCCACCTCTTAAAACTTAAATCATGAACAAGCAAAAAATCAAATTTCCTATTATTGTAAAGCCATTCTTTTTCATGCTGCTTACGGGCATGCTGCTTTCCGTGGAGGCAAAGGCACAGGAGGTCGAACTCCTTCCGATGCCGGGAGCCATTGGCACCAATTATACCGGCTCGCCCATTGTCTACGATTCAGCGCTGTATGTATGGTATAAGTCAATAATACCCGGCAGGGAAATTGTTACCTCGCGTTAAAGCGGTTGATGCTTTTGCGGTAAAAGCCTGTATGATGTCTAACTTTTGAAGTGATCCTGACGCTGTTGAAGACTAAATTAGGTATCTTGGGATTAGTTGGCGGCAAAGTCAGTTCAAAGAAACCATGAGAACATGTACAACCGATTGTTAAAGTCTTTTCTCATCCTCTTTGCTCTTGCGTTACCGATCCTTGGAGGCGCACAAGATCAGGTGATTGACAGTCTTCGCAATGAATTCAGGCCGGCTAAGAGCGATACTTTGATCATTAACTTTTGGATAGCCGTAGCCATCGCCTTGGGGATCGCTCTTGTTTTTATTCTGATCCTTGTCCGGTATTACCGCCTAAAGCGCCGCGCCAATGCCGCCCTGATCCGCTTAAACCGGGAAGTAACTGCCCAGAAAGAACAACTACAGGAACTCGACCAATGGCAATCCCGTTTTTTTACTACCATTGCCTACGAATTTGGATCGCCACTGGCCATGATCAACGGCATGACGGATCAGATCGAACGATCGCCCAAACAATGGCTGGATAAAGGTTTGCGTATGATCCGGCGCAATAATAGCCACCTGCTTAATTTGATCGATCAGTTCCTAGAATGGCGTGAACTGAAAACCGGCAGCTTGAAATTGAATCTGATCCAGGGAAATATCATATTGTATCTCCGCTATCTGTTGGAGTCGTTCCAATCGTTGGCAGAACAAAAAGGCATTCAGTTGCACTTTCTGAGTGAGGTATCCGGGATAGTTATGGATTACGACCGGGAAAAGGTACTTCGTGTTATTTCAATTTTATTGTCCAACGCCATCAAATCTACCCCTGAAGACGGCAACGTATATTTACAGGTATCCACGACATTCTCCAAAGCACATGGCGGCTCCAGCCTGAACATCAAAATCAAGGATACGGGAAGCGGCATTTCCACTGAAGAGTTGCAATATATATTTGACCCTTCCAGCCAGGCAGATGGGACGGGCATCGGCCTGTTATTGGTCAAAGCGTTGGCCAGGCTCATGGGCGGGGCCATTGAAGCAAAGAGCAAACCCGAAAAGGGAACCATTTTTATCCTGCGGTTGCCGATCAGCCGCGAGGCTGAACCCGAGCGTTCACCTGCCCCGGAAGAGCAGGTGGCTTTGGCCGCGAATGTGGCCCGGCAAAGGATGGCGGCCTATGAACAGGCTGCCATACCGCAAATCTCCACCGCTGAAAATGGAAAACCCAATTTGCTGCTCATCGAAGACAATCCCGATATGGTTGAATACCTCAGGTCAATTTTGGAAGATGACTATGTCATAGCGGTGGCCACCAACGGGCTGCAAGGTATTGGCCTGGCCCTGGAAAACATTCCCGATCTGGTTATCAGCGATGTCCTGATGCCCGAAAAGGATGGGTTCGAGCTTTGTCAGGCCCTCAAAACGGATGAGCGTACCAGCCATATCCCCATTGTATTACTTACCGCCAAGGCAGATGTCGAATCCCGGATAGCCGGCCTGGAGCGGGGTGCCGATGCCTATCTGACCAAACCCTTCAACCAAAAAGAATTATGTATACGGATCGAGAACTTACTGGCATTCAGTAAGGTATTGCAAGATCGCTATCGAAGTTTAGACCCCCTGCCGCCCACCAAAAACCCGGATGTCCAACAAGAAGATAGATTTATCACCCGGCTCAGTTTGATCGTTGCAGCGCATTTGACCGATGAGCATTTCGGGGTATCCGGCCTGTGTAAAGCCGTCGGCATGAGCCGTACTCAGCTGCACCTGAAGATAAAAGCCCTGACGGGGCATTCCACTTCACATTTCATTCGTATGGTCCGGCTGCAAAAGGCTAAGGAATTATTGAAACATTCCGACTTCAACATTACCGAAATAGCCTTCGAAGTAGGTTTTCAAAGTCCGGCTTACTTTTCGCGATCCTTTGCCGAGGAATTTGGCCTGTCTCCTAGTGAGTTCAGGAATTAATATCCATACGCAACAAGTTTTTTGCCCTGTAGTTACAATGAGATATCCGCAGGCCAATTCCTGAAATTTTAACAGCTTCTCATATAAAGTTAGCTTGTTTAGCAGTTTATCCTTAGTTTAGCCTCCTTCAACTATTTTAGTGTACAAGTTTATTGATCCCGATGTTTGAGGGTTGCTCTATTTTACCTTTCCTTCATTTCCGGTCAGGCCTAGTCGGCTTCTGGCTTCTGGTATGTGGCCTAGCGATGGCCTCGCTCCAGGCTCAATCGCAATATAAATTCAGATTCTATACTCAGGAAGAAGGCTTGTCCAATAATACAGTCATGCACATCGTGCAAGATCAATTTGGATTCATCTGGTTGGGCACATCCAATGGCCTTTGCCGTTTTGACGGGCAGGATTTCCTACAATTCCGCTACGACCCCGAAGACGTACACAGCATCAGTTCAAACTATATTACAGCTTTATATCTTGACCGTCAGCAAAACCTCTGGGTGAGTACCAACAACGGGCTAAACCGACTGAACACGATCAACGGACAATTGGATCGAATCGATCTCCATTTTCCAAGGCCGGATGATACGCCTCAGTCTGTCGGAGCTGTTGTGGAAGATGAAGAACGGAATATTTGGGTAGGCGTTCAGGACTACGGCCTGGTTAAACTAACGCCTGAAAAGGATAGGAAATCCTTCCGGTTTACTTTGATGGAAGCCAATGCGCAAGATACCAGTAAGATAGCGGATTCTTATGTGAGTGTCATTTTGGAAGATCGTTCTGGGTATATTTGGGTATGCCTTCGGAATGGAGTGGACCGCATCAATCCGAAAACTGGCGAAATCAGGCATTTTAGGCATCCGCTATTAGGAAATGATCCTGGTAAGAACCTTATCCGGCATGCAGTTATGGATAATGCTGGAACGATATTGCTTACCTTTCGCCACTCGGGCATATTTCAGATCAGTACTACAGCGCCTGATCCGGAGATACAGCCTCATTTTCCGAAGAAATTTCAATCTAGTCTGCCGGAAGGAGTGGTCTATAATAAAATGATGATCGGCCGAAACGGGCAACTTTGGGTAGGTACCACCACCCACGGTGTCTTACTGGTGGATTCTTCCCGATCTTCTTACCAGCTATTGGCTCCCGAACCACAGCGTACCGGATCCTTATCCTCTTCTGATATCCGGTCTTTGCTTCAAGGAAAGGCCGGGAATATCTGGATAGGCACCGGGAATGCTGGGCTTAACCGGGGAAAACGGGTATCTGATGAATACCGCCTGCTGCAAAACGATCCGGCAGATTCCAATACGCCGAGCCCGGGCCAGATTTTCGCAATTGCCGGCGGCCCGCAGGATAACCTTTGGTTGGGCCATCTTGGGACAGGAGTCGATCAATTCCGGATCAATGAGCAGCACGAGTTGGTGAAAGTACGGAACTTCCGGCATGATCCCGGCGGAGAAGGCGGCTTGACGGGTAACGACATCATCTGTCTGATAACCGGCCAGGAGGGTGGCCTCTGGATAGGCACTAATGGCCAGGGGCTGAATAAACTGAATCCAGAAACTGGCAAAATAGAGGCCTTTCTATATAATCCCCAAGATACGGCCAGTATTTCCGGGAATAGAATCTGGGCTATTTGCGAAGACCAAAACGGGTACATCTGGGTAGGAGGGTATCAGCAAGGGCTTAGCAGGCTGGATTCCCGAACGGGAGTAGCCCGGCGCTTCCGGCACAAGGCCGGAGACCCTACGTCCTTAGCTTCGGACAATATCAATGCCTTGTTGACCGATTCGAAGGGCAAGATATGGATCGGCACCCACTCCGGCCTGGATCAGTTGGATCCGGTTACAGGAAAATTCACTCATTATACCCGTCAGAGCAAAAACCCGTCAACCTTGTCCAACAATTTGATTTACAGCCTATATGAGGATCCGGATGGGCACCTTTGGGTAGGCACCAATCTTGGCCTCAACCGCTTGATACCGGTATACACAGAAAATAAGCTAACTTATGAGATCAAGCGTTATTTCGAAAAGGACGGATTGCCGAGCAACACCATCTACAATATTCAAAGCGATAATTTCGGCAATATTTGGGTGGGTACCGATGCCGGCCTGGCCAAAATGGCCGGTAGCCAGTCTAAGGTTTCTTTTGTACTACTGAATAATGAAGACGGCCTGGAAAATGAAGGGGTGTTGCTGAATGCGCACTACAACCACGAAAAGAGCGGCTGGCTTTTTTTCGGTAACAGCAAAGGATTGCTGGCTTTCCACCCCAATTACCTGAAGCAAAAGGAATACGATTACGGTTCAGGCTTATTACTTAGTTCGGCTACGCGGTTCCAAAGGGATGGGCTGGACTTGAAAATGAGGACAGATCATTTTATCCACGGACAACGATCATTACATTTGGGGCCGGACGATCAGGCCATCACCTTCAATTTATCCGACCTGAACTGGACAAAAGATCGGCGCTACGAATATCAGTTCCGCGGTTTTAATGAGCAATGGATACCTATCAAAGACAAAATGGAGGTCACTTTCACCAATTTGGCTCCTGGTGATTATACTTTACTGATGCGTGCGAGGAGTTGGGATGACTATGCTACCCCTGAGGCCCGGCTATTGGATATCCTGGTGACACCTCCCTGGTGGAAGAGCAGGTGGGCGTTCTTTTTTTATGCTCTGGCTGCCTTCAGCATATTATTCCTCCTGAGGAGATTCGAACTGCGTCGACGAAAACTGAAGCAACAGGCAGAGGTCGAAAGGGCGAGGGTCGAAGAAAAACAAAGGCAGGCGGAGCGGATCGAAATGCAAGCCGATAAGCTGGAGCAGTCCTTTTTGGAACTCCAGCGAAAAAATAAAGAAATCCTGATTGCTCAAAATCAATTAATCCAGCAGGAAAAACTGGCTTCTCTTGGGCAACTCACAGCCGGTATTGCCCATGAAATTAAGAACCCGCTGAATTTTATTAATAATTTTGCCGAGGGTTCCATCGACCTGCTAGATGAGCTACTTGAAGAACTAGCCAACGAAGAACAACATATTTCTGAAGAAAAGTACCGGTTGATAAAACAGGTCATCAATGAATTAGCTCAAAATTCCACTGACATTAAAGAAAACGGCGTACGGGTCGACCGAATTATCCGCAGTATGATGGATCATGCCAGAGAAACTGGCAATGAACGCCGCCCTACTGACCTCAATCGGTTGATCGATGATAACATCAATCTGGCTTATCAAGGCTACCGGGCGCTCGATCCTGGTTTTAACTGCATTATTGAAAAAAACCTCGATCCACGCATTGGCCTGATCAATATTTTCCCACAGGCATTGAGCAGGGTATTGCTAAACCTGCTCAATAATGCCTGCTATGCAGTAGGGGAAAAACAAAAACTGGCAGTTTCTGATTATCAGGCCCGCATTTGGGTGCTAAGCAGGCTGATCTCCCCTCTGGTTGCATCGGGCACTAACCAAATTGAGATTCGCATCAAAGACAATGGGATTGGAATTCCCAATACCATCAACGAAAAGATTTTTGAACCTTTTTATACTTCCAAACCGGCCGGCAGTGGAAATGCCGGGCTCGGACTTTCCATTAGCTATGATATCATTGTCAAGCAACATCAGGGACAACTAATTGTGGAGAGTGAAGAGGGGGTCTTTACGGAGTTTACGATTCAATTGAGTACTTCATAGCGCCATGGATGCCGGTTGCAGGTCAATCTGGCAGCGGTTGATGCGCCCCCTCCTTGATCCAGACGGACGCCAGGGCTTATTACCACATATATTCCACCGACACCCACGCATTTCTCGGGCGGGCGTACATGCCATTTTCGTATCCTATTGCCGTATTCGCATCACCGCCAATGATGTACAGCTCGTTTGTCAGGTTGTTAATGCCGATAGTGAATCCCCAACGCCGCCCCTTCGTCTTGTAATTGGCCGATGCATTCAGCGCAACGTGGCCATCATCGAACACATAGGCACTGTTCTCCGCCTCAAACTGCACCTCTGATTTGTAGTGGCCGTCGATGCGAGGAGTGAGCAAGCCCCCGTTGGGCAGGGAGGCGCGGTAAGAAGCCCCCCAGGCCGCCGACCATTCTGGCGTCAGGATGAATTGGTCGTCCAGGGAAATTGGCGACACGCCGGTGATCTTCGTGAACCTGGCGTCGGTATAGCCCAGGCCGGCATTGACCAACAGGGCCCGGTTGGGTACCCAGATCAGTTCGGCTTCGAAGCCTTTGATCTCTCCCTGCCCGGCATTGGTCTGGAAGGTAGCAATTCCTCCGGGAGGGTTGGCGGCAATCTGGATGTTATTATAGGCGGTGAAAAAAGCAGCCAGGTTGAGCCGGAAGTCCGAGTTGGGAAGGTCCGTTTTGACGCCCAGTTCATAGGAGGTAACATCTTCGGGAGCAAACTGGGGCAGGTCGCCGTCGCCGTCGCCATCATAATCATTGGATGGGTCACCATAAAAACTGGTATTGGTGATCCGCCATTCGAAGCCTCCGGATTTGAAACCGGTGGATACAGTTCCATACACGTTGACGGCTTCAGAGGCCTTGTAAGCGGCATTCACCCGCCAGGTGATCTGTTCGAAGCTGTTTTCCTGCCAGATCTGGTCGATCAACCGGGTGGTATTCTCATCACTTCTGATGGGCCGAGGGCCGGAAGGCGGGTTGTCGATGTCGCCCTGTGGGTAGCTAAAATCATTGGGATTGGCGCGCTTGAATTCCCGGGTAAACCGCAAGCCGGTACTCAGGTCAAATTTTTCCGTGAGGTGGATCGTACTTTCTCCGTAGGCCGCGTAGTTAGCATTTTTCACCAGGCCTCCAAGGTGGATGGGATAGGCAATACCTTCCAGGGCACCGGTGAAGTCGAGCTGGTCATCCATATTTTCAACGAAATAAAAGGCGCCCGCTACGTAGTCTAGTTTCGAGAGGTTCCCATTCAGCCTGAGGTCGGCGCTGAACTGGTTTTGAGCGTAATATTCCCGGTTCTCGAAGACGTTCAGGGGCGAACCATCTACCTGTCGGGCGAAATTGGCCTGAAAGCCCCGATAGGCGAGAATCAACTTGGCTTTTGTCGTTTCATTAACTACATAATCGCTGGCCAGCGACAGGCCCCAGGTATCGATATCATTTTGGGAGAGAGCAGTTTCTCCGGTTTTGAAGGGACCGTAGTTCCACCGCTGGTCATAGATGTCGGTTCCGGCCTTGGTATCGCCGGGTACATAGCCGGTAGCAGTAGAGGCAGGAAGGTCGGGGATGTCAGGTGTATCGGTATTTGGTGTCCATTGATCCTGGTTCCAGCCGGCGGGCAGGGGGCGGGTATCCCAGAAATACAGGTTCTGTTCAGGCGCCGATTCCTCCCTTTCGATCACATAATCGGCAGACAGCCGGAAGGACAAATTGTCATCCGGGGTGTATTTCAATTGAAAACGGGCGCCATGAGCGTTGTCGTTTCCCAGGGCACGGGCGCCGGGTACGTTCACCCTTTCCACATAACCCTCCCGGTTGCGGCGCATCAGGTTGAGGGAAGCGCTGAGGTTATCGTTCAGAGGGCCGCTCAGGGTGGCAAAAAGTTCATTGCGGGCGTAGGAGCCGCCGACGAACTTCACTTTTCCGGTGAATTCGCCGGCCGGTTCATTCGTATGAAGTGAGATGGCCCCACCGATGGTATTACGGCCGAACAGCGTGCCCTGAGGGCCCCGGATCACTTCCACCCGCTTCAGGTCGAGCAGGTCCAGTACACTCCCAATGGTCCTGCCCAGATATACGTCGTCCACATAGATCCCTACTCCCGGGTCGGTGACCGGGGTGTAATCATTCTGGCCGACTCCCCGAATGTAAACTACAGCAGATGAGGGAGAACCGGAAACGGTGCCCGCCGTGCTAAAGCTCAGGTTGGGAGCGATATTTCCAAGGCCAGACAGGTCTTCAACGCCCATTTCTTCCAGGCTTTTACCTTGCAATGCGGTAATGGCAATGGGTGTTTCCTGTATGCCTTCGACCCTTCGGCGGGCGGTCACTTTGACCTCCTGCAGGTCAAAACCGGCCCTCAACCGGACATCGATGGTGCGTTGTGATTCGACCGTTATTTCCTGGCTGCGATATCCTACGTAAGAAAAAACCAGGACACTGGAGGGGGTGGCTTTGAGGGAATAATTTCCATACACATCGGTAATGGCCCCTTCTCCGGACCCTTTGACAATGATGCTGGCGCCGATCAATGGTTCCCCGCTTTGTTCGTCCGCAACGGAGCCGCTGACCAGGGGCTGGCCCTGGACGTAAAGCGCCAGCTGGAAGGCGAGAAATAGTAGTGTTCCTTTTTTCCTGGCATTTTTCATCATGAATATTTATGATTAATAATTATCTGGAACAAAGTTAGGAGCGATTGCCGCCTGGCTTTCGCACTCATTAATCTAAAAGGTGGGTTATTTAACCGGCAGGTGAACGGATTGATCAGCCGGGTGGACTATTTATTCAGCGTGGTATTTTTCGGTTTATGGCTATTTGCCGGAAACAATAATCCACCTTTTAAACACAATAGGACAAAACTCACTCATTCAAAGGCGCGAACTTTGCACAATCAAAGTAAAAACATTTATCATGCAACAACTACAAATAAAAGGTTGGATTCTAATTCTGATCCTGGGCACGGCATTTACCGCCTGCCGGAACGATAAAGCCGGTGAACCTTCCGGCAAGATTCAACTTGGCGCCATCTTCTGCCTGACGGGCCACATATCGGATATGGGTATTCCTTCCTCCAAAGGCGCCCAACTGGCGGTGAGCCAACTGAACGAAGCCGGCGGCATCGGGGGGCAAACGGTAGATTTGATCCTGGAGGACAGCAAGAGCGATACTGCGGCCGTCCGGCAAATAGCCGGCAAAATGTTGCAGGAACATCCGGAGATTCCGCTCCTTTTCGGCATTTCCGACAGCGACCTGGCCCGCACAGCAGGGCAGGTAACGGCAAAGGAGCACCGCGTTTTCCTCACCTCCGGCGCAACGTCACCCCTGCTGCCTGCTCAGGTGCCGGATTACCTCTATCTGGCCTGTTTCGGCGATAACGTGCAGGCAGCCGCAGCGGCCGAATGGGCCTATTCAACACTCAATGCCCGCACCGTAGCGGTAGTGTATGATTCGGTGGAAACCTATACGCTGCTGCTGCACCAATACTTCATCAGCCGGTTCGAGTCGCTGGGTGGCCAGGTGCTGGCGGTGCAGGCGTACGATCCTGCCGATATGAGCCGGCTCGGACAGGGCCTTCCGCAAGCCGATTTTGTTTTCCTGGCGGCCGAAGCAGCTCCTGAAGCGCAGCAAGGTGTCCAGCTTCTGCGCGACGCAGGCATTACCACGCCGATTGTGGGTGGCGACGGCTTCGATTCGGAGGATCTGTGGGAAGCCCACCCACAAGTGAAAGATGTTTATTACACCACCCATGTATATCTGGGCGCCGATAACCCCGATGAAAGCATTCAGAATTTCCGGCAAGCCTACCTCAAGGCATACGGTGGCAATACTCCGGATGCCTTCTCCGCACTCGGTTATGATACGGCCAATTTACTGGCCGACGTCATTCGCCGGGCAGATAGCCGGTCTCCGGAGGCCCTTCGAAAGGCCCTGGCCGAAACCGATGGCTTTGCCGGAATAACCGGCACTATCAGCTATGCTGGCGGCAGGCAGGTTCCCCGCAAATCCGTAACCATTATTGAGGTGAAAGACGGAAAACGAAGGTTTGTGAAACAAGTGGTCCCGGCAGTTATTCCAAATCCCTGATCTAATAGATGTTGTACTACCTTCAACCTCCAATACGAACAAACCATGAATAACTCCATTCGTTTATTGCCGGCATTGCTCCTGGCATTTAGCTTCAACCTTCAGCCATTGCTGGCGCAAAAAGGGATCGCGCTGGCCAACAAAAGTGCTAATCATGTGGAGCGGCAGGCTCTCGTCCAGGATGTCATCCCTCTGGCCAGGCTGGCCAACGAAAGGCTGGCCTATATGAAAGACGTGGCGGCCTACAAATGGGCCAAGCGGTTGCCGACTGCTTCAGCCCGGACAACCATCAAAGTAGGCTATCCTCCGGTCTCAACCAGCCTGCCCCTGTTTGTAGCCATTGAGGAAGGGTTGTTCAAAGAAAAAGGCCTGAACATCGAGTCGGTGCAGTATGAAACTGCTAATCAGATTGTCGATGCCCTGGCGGCCGGCGAAATTCAGGCTACTTCGGTTTGCGCCGACTACCCCTGGTTGTCACTGGCCGTCGAGGACGACGAGGCCTTTCGGATTTACGCCTGGGAAATACTGGACACCCTCATCCCTTTCGACCTGATCCTTTCCCGGCCGGGTTCAGGCATCCATACACTCGCCGATCTGGAAGGGAAAACCATCGCTACCTTTCCCGGTTCACAATTGAAGCACTACCTGGAGTTGATCCTGGAAAAGGCGCTGGGCTGGATGCCGGAAGTAACGATCATAGAAATGGCCCCTGCCGATCAGATTCCCGCCCTGGCATCCGGCAAAGTTGACGCCCTTTTCACTCTGGAGCCCATGGCCCTGATGGCGGTGTTGCAGGGCGTGGGACAGATCGTGGAAAGCTCGCCCATCAGCAAATACATCGGCGGGGGGCAACCCATGCCAGCGGCCAGTTTTGCCCTTTCTACCACTTTCATCAAAGAGCATTCCCAAACGGCCAAAAAATTCGTGCAAGCGATGGATAAGGCCATCCGGATGATCAATAAAGACCAGGAACAGTACCGGTATTTGTACCCCCGGTTTACGAACATTACGGCAGAACTGGCCGGGAAAATACCCGTCACCCATTTCACTACCGTCCGGGATATGGATATTTCTCTTTTCCAAAAAGAAGCGGACATCTTGTTTAAGGCAGGTTTGCTGGAGAGAAGGATGGAGGTAAAAAAGCTGATTTATTCGTATTGACCCCGTTTCATTTTGATTGCCTCCTGTAATCCTTTCCTGGAGCTTTTTTTTGGTCAGATAATCAGTGCCCGTTTGCGGAATCTTATTGGACAGATACCGTAACTCTGGGAAAAAACCCGGCTGAAATAATGAGAATCCTTGAAGCCAACTTCGTAGGCTACCTGGGTAATATTCAAGTCGGAGTACAAAAGAATCTCTTTGGCCTTTTGCAGCCGAATATGCCGGATGAATTTTGAGGTGGAAAGCCCAGTCCACTGTTTTAGCCGATTGTGGATTTTTGACCGGCTAGCCCCGACATCCCGGCACAATCGATTGATATCGTAGGTTTCGTCACCGATGTTTTCCTTGACTAACTCCGTAAGCCGTGCTACAAATGAACTGTATGGAGCCCGGTTGGCAGATGAAATAACCCGCAACACAGCCTCAGAGGAGGCCTGTGAGGAGTGGGCTGATTCGACCTGGTTTCTACCTGATATTAAATGATGAAGATTATGGTTTGAATCTCTTCTTTTCGGCATATGAATAATACCTACATGCCTTTTAATTTCGGAAAAATTGGCTTCAGGTTGGGAAAGCATGGCAATATATTTTTTGATTAATAATTATCTGGAACAAAGTTAGGGGCGATTGCCGCCCGGCTTTCGCACTCATTAATCTAAAAGGTGGGTTATTTAACCGGCAGGTGGACGGATTGATCAGCTGGTGGACTATTTATTCAGCGTGGTATTTAGCGACGTGCGATCAATACCTGTACGGTTTCGGATCAGTAAAAGAAAAACAATAATCCAGAAAATGAAGACAATAATCCAAAACCTATCTTTCCAAGCCCTGCAACTTTGTACCGTAACTAAATCACAGTTGCGCAATCCCAAACCACTGACCATTAAATCTTTTTAATCATGAATCAACAAACCATCCATTTCCCGGCGTACGACAAAGCCGGTTTTCGATTTTTTTTTCTCGCCCTACTGGGCATGATCTCCAGTTGGACAGCAGATGCCCAGGAGGAGGCCGCCTATTATAAATTTGACGACACCCAAAGGATACGCGATATCACGGTTATCCAGTTGGCCAAGGATATGAATAAGTGTTTGGACCTGAATCAGAGCAATACGGCAAACGGCACCAATATCCAGTTGTGGGACTGCAACAACACGAATGCCCAGCAATTTGAGATTTATTAAAACTAACAACAATGAAAATGAAAGCCCTGATCATCGCTTTAGGATTAATCCTCGCTAGCAGCAGCCTGCTGTTGGCCCAATATCCACCGATCCCTTCTCCGACCGACCCTGACCCTTTACCGACACCTACGCCTCCTTCTGAGGAATCTGCTCAACATCCGGTCGCGAAATGCCAAAATGTAACGAAGTACATCGGCAGCGACTGCCTGGTAGAGATAACGCCGGATGATATCGACGCGGGCTCTCTCTACTATCTTCAGCGCTCCATTTCAAAAAATACTTTTTCCTGTTCAGATAAAGGCGCCAACACCGTTACGTTAACACTTATTCAACCTGGCCCATTCGCCGATGTAGATAAACAGTTAGATACCGCGACCTGCACCGCTACCGTAACCATTTACGGAGATGCTACCGCCACCTGCCTGGACAAAACGGTGTCGCTGGACGCCTCCGGGAAAGCCCATATCGAACCGGAAGCGCTGAGCGCCAATGACCCGGACGACCTCGCCATTGACGCTCTCTTCCTGAGCCGGCAGGACTTTGACTGTATGGACGTCGGCCCGAATCCTGTCATCCTTACCGTCATCAATAAATCCGGAACACAAAATTCCTGTTCGGCGACGGTTACGGTGGAGGGTAGTCCTGATGCTCCATGTACGTCTACGCGTTGGTATGTAAACGACGAAGACGGTAACGATGACAATGATGGCCGGAGTTGGCAGGCGCCCTTCCAGAGCCTGCAAAAAGCGATTGAATCGGCGAAATTCGGTGACCATATCTGGGTGGCGGGCGGCACCTACCAGCCGAGCGCTTATCCCCGCAACGCCACGCAGACCGACGGCTCCGCGCTCCCGGAGAACGAGCGATATTACACCTTCCATTTGCCCGACGGCGTGCAGCTCTACGGCGGTTTTGCCGGCACGGAGACCTATCTGAGCGAGCGCAACATGGGCCTGCACCCCAGTATTCTGGACGGCAACCAGGGTTTCCACGTGGTTATATCCGTAAGTGCCGGCGCCGAATCTGTTCTGGACGGGTTTGTGATTACCGGCGGTCGGGCGACCTATCTGGGCAACGCCATTTTGGTGGACGGTGTAATGGTTTCGAGCGCGAATGGCGGCGGTATTTCCTTTTCTCAATCCAGCGCCACGGTGCGCAATGTGGCAGTCGTTAATAACACGGCCAGCGCGGAGGGTGGAGGCATTATGATTATAGAGGCTTCGCCCAAACTCACAAATGTCACCGTAGCTGCCAATTCGAGTTCGCGGCAGGGCGGCGGGATATACGCAACGGCCAGTGCTTTCCCGACACTGACGAATGCCACTGTGGCCAACAATACCGCCGGCAACGGCGGCAATGGCTTATATGTATACAACAGTTCCTCTAAGGCTACCGTGTACAATTCAGTATTTTATAATAACGGATCCAGTCAGGACATCCTGAATAGCAGCGGAGCAACGATAACAGGTTCAAATAACTATACGCAACAAGCCCCTTCCGGATACGGTTCTCCTTCCGGATTCAAAAAACTCAATCGGAATCCGTTCGCCAAAAGCAGTAATCCCGACGGTGCAGACAATATCTTCGGCACCACCGACGACGGACTCAAACCTGGCAATTATAGTGAATTGAATGGTGCCGGAAACTGCCTCCTGAACAGCACATCGATCGATCTGCTCGGGAATTGCCGGGTGGAAGATGGCACCATGGAAGTCGGCGCTTATGAAAAGTAAGCTAAAAACGTGGCCCGGGATGACGGATGCGCAGCAATTTGAAATTTATTGAAAAATAGTCATAAGTCGTAAGTCAGTCAGTCAGTCATAAGTCTTTCCCATCCCGGAAACTGACTTACGACTTACCGACTTACCGACTTACGACTAACGACTTACAACTCCTTTTAATCATGAATAATCAAAACAGAAATTATCAAGCTTTCTTCACAAGCGTGAGCGCCGGACTGGTACGGATACTGGCGGCCCTGCTGATCCTGATCAACGCGCCGCACCTGAGCGCCCAGATCGCTACCATCAACTATTCAGGTGACTACCAGGATGTTATCATCCCCACCGACCTGTCTGCCAAATACCTGACCATCACCGCCGTGGGGGGTGATGGAGGAAGGATCAAACGCGTAAAATCTTACAATGGGGGCAGAGGGGCCTTGGTGAAAGCTACCTTTGAGCTTGGTAGTGATGCAGACCAACTTCATCCCGGGGGTACGATCCGTTTTATCGTTGGAGGGCAGGGCGATGGTTACAAGTCTATGGATGCTAATATTAAGGGAGTAGGTGGCGGCGGAGGCACCGGGGTGGCCTACCGGGGGCCGGAGGCCGGAGCTTCCTGGGAACTGCTCATGGTGGCCGGTGGCGGGGGCGGCGCCTTCTGGTCCGGATTTTCTAACGGTACCGATGCCGGTGATCCGGGCAGGAAGTATGATCGAAACGATATTGGAAACGGCCAGGCCGGCATCAGACCGGATTATAATGATTCCGATTTTGGAGGCGCTGGGGCATTCGGAGAGTCTAGTGGGATAAATACGACATCCCACCCGACCCGCCGAAGAAGCCATGCCGGTTGGCCAAATGGACCCGATGCCGGAGAACCCACGGGCGGCTCAGCCTGGGACGGTGGAGTTTCCGGGCTGTATTCCGGGGGTTGGGGTTTCGGCGCCGGCGGCATTGGGCCTAAGGATCTGGAATTTGCCGGCGGCGGCGGTGGCTATACCGGCGGCAGTGCAGGTACCGGCGATCATGGCGGCAAAGGCGGCTACAGCTACCTTTCTACCGATATGAATACATTGTTTATTGTCACCGAGGAACGCGGAACCACCTCAGATCCACAAAATGGGTACGCAATTTATGAGTATACCGATAGTTCACCAATCGTAAAAATTCGCCGGGCTACCGCGAAGACTAAATGCTTTGAACTCCCAAGCGGCCGCATTGATAATGGCAGCAGCATTGGACTGGGCACCTGTTCGGATGATCTCTCCCAGCAATGGGGGATCGAAGGCTCCAGTATTCGCCAGGCAGAATATGGCAGTAAATGCCTGGACCTGGATCACAGCAATACCGCCAACGGCACCAATATCCAATTGTGGGACTGCAACGGCACCGATGCCCAGAACTGGATCTACGATGTAGCCAACCAGTCCATCCGCTCCAGAATAGATTTCAATAAATGCCTGGATGTGAACGAGGGCAATATCCAACTATTCGACTGCAACTACACCAATGCCCAGCGGTGGATCGTAGACCAGGTAACGTCAGCCATGCCTACCGCTGCAAATCAACGCATCCACGTGGCCGCGGCTCCCAACAAATGCCTGGATGTCGCTAATTACAACATCGCCAACAGTACCAATATCCAGTTGAGCGAATGCAAGGATCATCCGGCCCAGTATTTCA
>JAGQXQ010000094.1:21750-24623 GCA_020436535.1 Phaeodactylibacter sp. | reverse complement strand
GAAAGGTGGTAATTGAACATCAGGGGTGTCTGCTCGGCCACACCTTTCAGGCGCACTTTGGCCTTGTAGATGTTCTCGACGGTGACGAGCGGGCTCTTCCTGGAGGTTTGGGTATTCATGGGATATAATTTAGATTTTCCAGATCTCGGAGATCTGGAAAATCTTATTTCAAAATCTACTTTTCCACGGATTCCGGCTGGTTCTCCGGGCGCAGGCTGCGCACGGTACGGCCGGCTTTCCACATTTCACTTTCCCGCATTTCTTTCAACTCCTCCTCCAGCTTCTCCCGATAGTCAGGCTGGCTGTTGGAGTCGATAGAGCGTTGCGCCTCTTCGCCGGCAGCCACGCTGTCGTACAGTTCTTCAAAGACCGGCGCAACTGCATCGCGGAACTTCTTCCACCAGTCCAGCGCGCCGCGCTGGGCAGTAGTAGAGCAGTTGGCGTACATCCAGTCCATTCCGTTTTCAGCTACCAGAGGCATGAGGCTCTGCGTCAATTCCTCAACTGTTTCGTTGAAAGCTTCGGAGGGCGTGTGGCCGCGGCGGCGCAACAGGTCGTACTGAGCCGCGAAGATGCCCTGAATGGCGCCCATAAGGGTGCCCCGTTCGCCGGTCAGGTCGCTGTAGACTTCCTTCTTGAAGGTTGTCTCAAACAGATAGCCGGATCCAACGCCGATGCCGAGTGCAACGACACGCTCATAAGCCCGCCCGGTAGCATCCTGGAAAATGGCGTAACTGGAGTTCAATCCTTTACCCGCCAGGAACATGCGGCGCAAGCTGGTGCCGGATCCCTTGGGTGCGATAAGGATTACATCGATATTTTTGGGCGGCACGATGCCGGTGCGTTCTTTATAGGTGATGCCAAAGCCGTGAGAGAAATAAAGGGCTTTACCCTCCGTCAGGTGGGGCTTGATAGTAGGCCACAGCGCTATCTGGGCGGCATCGGACAGCAAATACTGAATGACTGTGCCCCGCTTTACCGCTTCTTCTATCGGAAAAAGGGTTTCTCCCGGTACCCAGCCATCGGCAATGGCCTTTTCCCAGGTCTTGGAATCCTGGCGCTGGCCCACAATGACGTTAAAGCCGTTATCTCGCAAGTTGAGTGCTTGGCCCGGGCCCTGTACGCCATATCCGATGACGGCGATGGTCTCCTCTTTCATTACTTGTTGCGCCTTTTCCAGAGGGAATTCTTCTCTGGTCACAACGTTTTCTTCTAGTCCTCCAAAATTTAATTTTGCCATGTTTGATCGTTTTTGAATATGTTTTACAGAGAAGCCCGGTACTGAAGCAGCACTACCGGGCATTATCTGTCGATTATAAGTTTCCCTTTCGGAGAATCAGCGAAGTAAACAACTTCTCCGGCAAGAAGGAAGAGCCCCCTTCCCGATTTTTCACCTTTTTACAACCTGAAAATAGAAAATAAGATAGGATATATCCCGGGTTTGGTTAGATATGAACGCCCTCAAAAGGAAACAAAGAGGTAAACGGCAAGGCAGAAGCCTGAAAACAGGCAAATTTTTCACCGCGTCTTTAAAGATAAGAGCCTGATGGTTATCGAGCTGATTTTTTTAGTGCTTTCTCCGAAATCCAACGGCTCTAAAAAGCAAAAGGTACCAGAGCAAGCCCGGCATTTCGAAATGCCGGGCTTACTTCTAAACTACTAATCGATCATGGGCGTATCAATCTTGGCCAGGGCAGCCTCGATCTCGGCGCTGGTGATCTCGTGCTTGACGAGATTGCCACTGAGATAGTTTTCGTAAGCGCCGAGGTCGAAATGCCCGTGACCGCACAAGTGGATCAGAATGGTGCGGCTGACGCCTTCCTGCTTACATTTCTCCGCCTCCCGGATGGCAGTAGCGATGGCGTGGTTGGTCTCCGGAGCGGGAATAATGCCCTCCGCACGGGCGAACATTATCCCGGCCTCAAAGCATTCCACCTGGTCGTGGGCCACCGCCTCGATGAGCTTGTCTCTCAGCAGCTGGCTGACCACCACTCCGGCGCCGTGGTAGCGCAGGCCGCCGGCATGGATGGGCGCCGGCACGAAGGTATGCCCGAGGGTGTACATGGGCAAAAGAGGGGTCATACCGACCGTATCGCCGAAGTCGTAGCGGAAAACGCCACGGGTCAGCTTAGGGCAGGAGGATGGCTCGCTGGCAATACAACGGATATTTTTGCCTTCTTCCAGGTTGAGCCGGAGGAAGGGGAAACTGATGCCGGCAAAGTTGGAGCCCCCGCCAAAGGGCGCCACCACGATATCCGGCAGGTCGCCCGCCTTTTCCATCTGGATGACCGCTTCCTGCCCGATTACGGTTTGATGCATAAGCACATGATTGAGCACACTGCCCAGGGCGTACTTGGTGTTGTCATCGGTAACGGCTCGCTCGACCGCCTCTGATATGGCGATACCAAGGCTTCCCGGGGAGTCGGGGTTTTCCGCCAGGATCTGGCGGCCGGCTTGGGTTAAGTTGGTGGGAGAAGCGTGGACAGTAGCGCCCCATGTGTTCATCATGATCTTGCGATAGGGCTTCTGTTCGTAGCTAATTTTCACCATATACACCTCGCACTCGATGCCGAAGTGCTGGCAAGCGAAACTGAGGGCGCTGCCCCACTGCCCGGCGCCGGTCTCGGTGGTGATGCGCTTCACCCCTTCCTGCCGGTTGTAATAAGCCTGAGCAATGGCCGTATTGGGTTTGTGAGAGCCGGAAGGGCTAACTCCTTCGTATTTGTAGTATATCTTCGCGGGTGTGTCCAGCGCCTTTTCCAGTTCATAGGCTCTGAACATAGGAGTCGGGCGCCAGAGTTTATAGGCATCCCGCACTTCCTCCGGAATATCGATCCACTTCTCGGTGGCTACTTCCTGTTTGATGAGTTCCA
>JAGQXQ010000094.1:15926-21615 GCA_020436535.1 Phaeodactylibacter sp. | reverse complement strand
ATCTTGCGGTTCTTCATAAAGCAAAATTAGTTTAAGGGAATGGTTAGGTAATACCGGATTAAGTTAGGAATTTTCATCCTTTGACAAATGGTATGATGGTAAAAAAACAAAAAGAATGCTCATCGCCTGTGCATTCTTTCCGTTTTTCACCTGGTTAAAAGCCCCCGGTTTGCCTTTCCTCTTACTTGAACATCATTCTTCTTTACGGCCGAGATAAAGAAAATACTCCCAAATCCCACCGTAAGCAGGCCTGGCCTCACGCTTTAAGGGCTTGAACTTGCTGTGTAAAAAAGGCAGCAGGTGTCCGTCCATGCGTACTTGACGGTTGGCCATGTAGCCCTTGAACCAGGAAAACCGGGAGTCGTGAAAATCGACCACCGCAATGACCCCTCCGGGCCGAAGGCCCTCCCAGGCCTGCCGGATAACGTCTCTCCAGTACTGGTTGGACCTGGAGAGGGAATAGGAGAAGAGGATGGCATCGAATGCACCTTGAGAAGGCTTGCTGTTGGAAGTGTAGGCTTCCTGAATAAGTTCAACTCTGTCCTGAAATGCAGCAGTGGCCTGCCCCGCCTTTTCAATCAGAAGAGAAGACGCATCCATGCCGGTTACCGAGGCATTGGGAAACCACCGTGCCAATTGTCGCAGGTTATGGCCTGTACCGCAGTCTACTTCCAGTATTTTCAGCTGTTTTTCAATAGCGAATGGAAGCGCCCGAATAGCCTCCTTGCGGCCGAAAAGGAAGGGCCAGCGAGTCGTGTTATAGATATGGTGCTGAAAGGAAAAACAGCGGTCAACAATGCGGCCCTGCCCTTCTACAGTACTGACTTGAGTGTGGGTCATAGAATAAAGCTTTTTGATTCAAATATATTTGAATCATATAATTAATGCCCAATACATTGTTTTTATTATAAATTGTCTTGCTTTTTTTGTTTTCCCATTGGTTTTGCACAAAGATAGCCGCCCTCAACTCCTTGCGGGGAATCCCGAAGTTTATGAAAACACTAACTTTTTGTGAACTCAGGGTAAAGGAGATCAGGGTGCCGGTGGGGTAGGATAAATTTCCATAAATGTTTCCCATTACGGGCCATCGGATCGGCGGAGGTACTCCCCTACTCTATCTATTTTTCAACCAGGTGTTTAACCTTTTCCCGGAGGAACTGATAAATATCCCACTGCGCGCGCACCGGCTGTTCACCTTCTCTTTTATAGGCATTGCTCTGTTCGGCATCGATCCGGCGAGCCTTGGTGTTATCACTGAGCTGGAGAGTGATAATGTGTCGCAATTCCTTGTAGATTTGCTCATCTAAGATAGGCATTACCGCTTCCACCCGGCGATCCAGGTTGCGGCTCATCCAGTCGGCGGAAGCGGTGTACATCACTTCCTGGCCGCCATTGCCGAAGATGTACACCCGGGCGTGCTCGAGGAAGTGGTCGAGGATGCTGATCGCTTCGATATTCTCGCTCCTACCCTCCACACCCGGGGCCAGGCAGCAGATGCCGCGGATGATGAGTTGAATCTTTACGCCGGCGTTGCTGGCCTCGTACAACTTTTCGATCATACCTGGGTCCTCCAGGCTGTTCATTTTCAGGATCAGGTAGGCTTCTTTCCCATTCCGGGCGTGCTCCATTTCCTGTTCCACCAGGCCAACAAAGCGATCCCGGGTAGTAAAGGGAGAGACGAACAGGTGCCTGCATTTGGGAATAAGGACTTTTTTTTCCAGAAGCATAAAAATCTGGGCCACTTCATCCGTAAGGCGCTTATCGCCGGTGAGCAGTGCGTGGTCGCAGTACAACTTGGCCGTTTTCTCATTGAAGTTGCCGGTGCCGAGGTAGGCGTAATTGCTCAGCCCTTCCGTTTCCTCCCGCTGGATGAGCAGCAACTTGGTGTGTACCTTGATGCCCGGATAACTGTAAAAAACAAGGGCGCCGGCCTTTTCCAGCTGCCCCCCCCAGTAAATATTGGACTCTTCGTCAAACCGGGCCTTGGCCTCTATGAAAGCCGTGACCTGCTTTCCATTTTCTCTGGCTTTCAACAGCGAATCCACGATAGCTGATTTGGAAGCTACCCGGTATAAAGTGATCTTAATGCTCTTCACCAGGGGGTCGTTGGCCGCCTCATCGATCAGCTGAGGCACGTAGTCGTATTTTTGGTACGGAAAATGCAGCATGGCATCCTTCCGGTTCAGGAAGGGCAGGATCTTTTCCAGGCCTTCCAGTTCCGGATGTGGCAGAGGTGGCATAGGAGGGTCGTGCAGGCGGGCATCGCCGGTAGGGTTCGGGAAGCCAAAAAAGTCGTTGAAATTGTGGTATCGGGCCCCGGGAATGAGGTCATCCCGGCTGAGGCCAAACAACTCCCGCAGGCGCTTCAGCAGGGAATCCGGCATACTGGCGTCATAGAGGAAGCGGGTGGGCAGGCCTATATTGCGCTTCGCCAGGCTGTTTTTAAGCTTGTCCAGCAGGTCTCCAGAGTATTCATCATCGATGTAGAGCTCAGCATCGCGGGATAGCTTGACGGCATACGCCCCCAAAAAGGGCTTGCCCAACAATTCATCCAGGTTATAACGAAGAATATCATCCAGAAAAGTCAGGTAATGGCCCGAAGTATCTGAGGGAAGGGCCACAAAACGCGGCAATTCATCTGAGGGGATCTCCACCACTGCCACCTGCTCCGGCTCTTCCATTTCAATAAAAAAGTAAAGGCCGCGGTTTTTCAGGAAAGGAGCCTCATCTTCCAGTCCCAGGAAAACGGGGTGAACATTGGGGTAGATCTTTTCAAAAAAAAACTTGCGGGCAAAAGCCTGCTGAGCTTCCGTAAAATCAACATCCTTCACCAAAAAGATATGGTGGCTTTCCAACTCGGGCAGCACTTCTTCCCGAAAGATCTGGCCGAAAGCTTCCTGTTGTTCTTCCACGATCTTCCGGATCTGCTTCAGCTCCTTTTTCGGTTTTACTTCCAGCTCCAGTTTCCTCCGGTCCTTCTTCTTCAGGTCTTTGAAACTACGCAGGGACGCCACCCGAACCCGATAAAATTCATCGAGGTTGGAGCTGTAGATAGCCAAAAATTTTATACGTTCGTAGAGCGGTACGCTCTTGTCTTTTGCTTCCTGTAAAACGCGATGGTTGAACGACAACCAGGTGATATCTCGCTTGACCATTTCCGCCTTTTCCATGTAATAAGGTTGATTTTCGTTTTGATTAAGAGTGTGTTCAAATTTTATACCCGCCTATGCAGTCGGGCAAGCTTCGGGTTGAAAACGAAATTTGAACATACTCTAAGCCCGGCAAATTAGCGTATTATGAAGGTACAGGAAAAAAAATAGTATTAACTCAAGGTTAAGAGTTTATTTGGAGGCCAATCTTTTCGCTGCAAAGGCCACCTTTTCACTTTCAAACCCGGCCTCCAAACATAAAAAGGAAGAGCGCCCTGCCGGGTTTCCGGCAGAGCGCTCTTCTTCCTTATGAATAATTGAAATATTTTTTTCAGGCAGCAGCCTCTGAATTTTCCTGAAGGGCCTTACCTATAAACTTCAACATTCTTTTTTTCACCATTTCCCGCACTCTTCGGAATTCATCCAATTTCTGCTCGGCTTCTCCTCTGAAAGTTGCGGGATCCGGAATACTAAAATGGATTTTCTCATCATAGGAGATGCCCTTTAAAATCTTCTGGCCTGCTTCGTCACAAACGGTGACCAGATAATCAAAGTGTTGGCCTCTGAAGACATCAATTGGTTTGGAATGCTGGCCGGTAATATCTATGCTATCTTCTTCCATCACCTTTACAGCATAAGGATTGACGCCATGGCTTTCTAATCCAGCACTGCGGATTTCTGCGCCACTTTGAGTGTAGAACTTCAGATACCCCTCGGCCATCTGGCTTCTACATGAATTGCCGGTGCATAACACCAAAATTCTTTTCATTACAAGTGTTGTTTACAAGCCCTTAACGCAAATTTAACACAAATTCCCTTTTTAAAACAAGAGGAATAAAATATCGTTTAATTTTTTCTATACGAGCTTGAACCGGCCACACTAAAAAGTAGGACATCCAATGCCTTTACCACTGCCAAACCCACCACCACCATTGCCTTGCAGACGGAAGGATAGGGTGAGGCCGCCAAAGTAGTACCAATCCTTGAATTCTCCTCCCCGGCGATAATCGGCAGTAACCGGGCTGGGATCCTTCAGCGTGGGATTGCTGAGTGTGGCTGCCAATTCTCCATTACCTTCCAGCAATTCAAAGTAGTTGACTTGCATATCACTGACGTCGTCGAGGTAATCCGTAAACAATTTTCGCCCGCCGAATTCCAACCCCAGGGTGATCGTTTCGTTCAGTATAAATTTAACTCCCAATCCTAACGGCAGGGCCAGCTGAGTTAATTGGTAGGGAGCATCGTAACCAGGCAACCCCTGCCCTTCCGTACCCAGTGGCTGCAATTCGATGTAATCGCCATCAAACTTTGTTTCCGGATTGAAGTGGAACAAGGCTACTCCGCCGAAGAGGTAGGGCATAACACCGCGGTCCTGGTAGTTAACCAGTTTGAACAAGTTTAGTTCTCCGGTAAGGGCAAACTCGGTAATATTACTTCGAAAATTAAGACCGCGGTCAGCTCTGTTGTGATTGGCGTCATCCGCTGAGACCTTGCCAAGGGAGACGCCCAGGCGAAACGCAAAAGTCTGGCTGACATTAAACCGCCCGAAAAAACCAAAAGCGGGGCTGACTTCTCCTACATAAAGGCCAAACTCCTTTGGGGAGAGATCGCCACTGTAAAGAGAGGTACCCGCCATGATCCCGAGTTCTGTGCTTTGGGCATGCAATTTTTGAAGGCCAGAGAATGCGCAAGCAATAAAAGTAGCAACAACAACAAAATTCCTCATAGTTCAGTGGGATTGAAGTGAGACAATCAGGCTCCCAATTTATGTAAAATTTGGATGCCCCGCTCGCTATAGCGAGCTTTTTCGACAGCCTTACAACGCACAAGCTATAGGGTAAATTACGCAAAAAGGATGGAATCGGGGTTAGAGTGCCACCAAAGCTGGCCAGAAGTATCCATTGCTCGCATTTATCGGAACCGGGGACAGGGAACGGGGTCGGACATCATTTTGTGAATGGCCTGGCCAAAATTATAAGATAGCGTAATATTCATCATATAATACCAGTCTCTGGCCACGCCGCCACGCCGGTAGGACTTGTCGATACCTTCATCTCCGCCCAACTGGGGGTTGCTCAGGCGAGCCGCCAATGGGCCGTTGCCTTCGAAAATGTCGCGATGGTTGACCGTGGCGCTGCTCACATCATCGAGATAGTCGGTGAGTAGAAAGCGGGCGCCCGCTTCGAAGCCAATGGTAAATTTGCGGTTGACTACTTTTATCCCGGCGCCAAAAGGCAAATTGAACTGCATGCGGTTATATTTGTCCGAATAATTGGGCAGGCCCTGCCCTTCAGTTCCGAGGGGTTGCAGTTCCACCAATTCACCGTCCACCTTAGTTTTAGGGTTGAAATGAAAGAAGCCTGCTCCCCCGAAAAGATAGGGGAAAGTGGAGCTGTATTCCGTATGCCGTATGCGAATAGAGTGCCATTCGCCAACGACATTGAACTCCCAGATCTTACTCTCAAATTTGAGCCCTCGCTCCGGATACTTGGTCCGTGCATGATCGCCCTGAACGCCGCCAAAGTTCAGGTTGAAGCGAG